>DEHX01000038.1 GCA_002352145.1 Chitinophagaceae bacterium UBA2789 | reverse complement strand
AATGAAACCGGTATGCCCAAAGATGGGTACAGGTTAAAAATAACCGCTACAGGTATCTCTTTAACTGCTATTGAACCTGCAGGAATTTTTTATGGTGTTCAAACACTCCTGCAATTATTCCCAAAACAAATTGAAAGCCCGGAAATACAAAAACCTGTAAGTGAATGGACTTTGCCAATAGTAACCATTGAAGACCATCCCCGCTTTGGCTGGAGAGGTTTGATGCTGGATGTATCCCGTCATTTCTTTACCGTAGCACAGGTGAAGGATTATATCGACCAGATGGTGAAGTATAAATTCAATTTATTGCACCTGCACCTCACCGATGACCAGGGCTGGCGCATAGAAATTAAAAGCTTACCTAAACTTACTGAAGTGGGGGCATGGCGGGTAGAAAGAACAGGCACTTTTGGAACTTTTCCCAAACCACAGCCCGGCGAAAAAGCCACTTATGGCGGCTTCTATACCCACGATGACATTAAAGAGTTAGTGAAATATGCAGCAGAGAGATACGTCAACATCCTTCCTGAGATTGATGTGCCGGGACATAGCCTTGCTGCTGTGGCTTCTTATCCCGAGTTGTCCTGCACACCCGGCGAATATTATGTAAGCCCCGGAGACCGGTTTATGGTATGGCCGGGAGGCGGTCAGCACTTTTATGGTCTGCTGGATAACACTATTTGCCCGGCTAATGAAAAAGCATATGAATTTTTAGATAAAGTATTTACCGAAGTGGCGCAACTGTTTCCCTTTCCTTACATCCACATGGGGGGTGATGAGACAGCAAGAAATTTCTGGGAAAAAAATGAGCAGATAAAAGCCCTAATGCAGAAAGAAAACCTGAAAGACCTGGACGAAGTGCAAAGCTATTTTGTAAAAAGGGTGGAAAAGATCATTAACAGCAAGGGAAAGAAAATGATCGGCTGGGATGAAATATTGCAGGGTGGCCTTGCCCCCAATGCCGCTGTAATGAGCTGGCGGGGAATGAAAGGAGGAATTGAAGCAGCGAAGATGGGACATGAAGTAGTGATGAGTCCTACTGATTTTGCTTACATAGATTATATGCAGGGAGATGCCTCTATTGAACCACCGGTTTATGCTACACTACGGCTGAAAAAAGCTTACCAGTTTGAACCGCTTCCGAATGGGGCTGACGCTAAGCTTATCAAGGGGGGACAGGCCAACCTGTGGACCGAACAGGTGTACAATATGCGCCATGCTCAATACATGACCTGGCCAAGGGCTTTTGCCATTGCAGAAGCGCTGTGGAGTCCGAAAGAAAAGAGGAACTGGAATGATTTTGTGCCAAGAGTAGAGCGTCATTTTGAACGGTTTGAGCAGGCACAGGTAAAATATGCTCCCAGTATATATGATCCTATTGTAACGATAACCAAAAAAGATACAGCTACGGTAGTGGTTAAGCTGGAAACTGAAATTGAAGGGCTGTCTATCCATTACAGTTTCGACAATTCTTTCCCCGATAATTTTTACCCCGTTTACAAAGAGCCGCTGATGGTTCCGAAGGAAGCTGCTGCCATTAAAATGATCACTTACCGAAATAATAAGCCGATTGGACGGTTATTGGTTATACCGATGGCAGACTTGAAAAAAAGAGCAGGGATTAAGTAGTGGGAAGCCTGTAGTCAGTAGCTATTAATTTATCTCAACCTGAATGGGCTGGCCTCCGGGCCATTTGCCAAACAATTCCTCTACCTTTTGAAACCGATAATTGAAAATATTATTCAATTTGTTCTTCACAAATAAAGTATTGGCCAGTTTGCCCAAAAACCACAGCGGGTTTTTATAATGAATAATATCAGTCATCTCAACACCGCCGTCTATTTCCCTGAAATGATGCTGGTGGTGCCATAACGCATAGGGGCCAAAACGTTGCTCATCAATAAAGTACTGCCTGTCTTTTACCTGGGTTATTTCTGTCATCCAGTAAACAGGTATGCCCAAAACCGGTTTTACTGTGTATTCAATCAACTGACCCGCATACATTTTTTCACCGTGATGCTTGGAAATGATTTTAAAGCCCATATCGCCCGGGGTAATGGCCTGCAGGTTGGCAGGATTGGAGAAAAACTCCCATGCCTTTTCTAAAGAAACAGGGATCTTTTGTACAGTTTTGATAGAATGTGCCGGCATGCAGATTATTGATTTAAATTCGTTGGAATAACCTGTCAGAGAGAAAAAAGTTCAGATAAAAATGTCCTTTAACAAAGAAAGATTAGAAAGAAAGTTCGCTGAAGAATTTGAAAAGCTGAATGAAAAACAGCAGCTGGCTGTCAATAACATCGAAGGGCCCGTCATGGTAATTGCGGGGCCGGGCACCGGTAAAACCCAGATACTCGCCAGCCGCATTGGCAAAATATTGCTGGATACAGATGCATTGCCGGAAAACATCCTTTGCCTTACCTACACAGATGCCGGTGTGGTGGCCATGCGAAAGAGATTATTGCAGTTTATTGGGCCGGATGCCTACAAAGTGAACATCTATACTTTTCATGCCTTTTGCAACGATGTGATACAGGACAACCTTTCCCTCTTTGAAAAAACAGCATTGGACCCCATTTCAGATCTCGAAAAAATTCAGTTGTTCAAAGCGCTGATTGATTCATTTCCCAAAAATCATTTACTGAAACGATACCGCGGTGATGTGTACTTTGAAGTAAACAACCTGCAGCAGTTGTTCAGCAATATGAAAAGGGAAGGCTGGACACCCGGCTTCATCAACCAGAAAATTGACGAATACGTTGCCGACCTGCCCAACAGGGATGAATTTGTTTACAAAAGAAAATACAAAGAATTCAATGCAGGCGACCTGAAAAAAGATAAGATCGAAGAAGAGAAAGAAAGAATGGAAAAGCTGCGGGCAGCAGTGAATGAGTTTGACCATTTTCAGCAACTGATGCGGAAGAAGAACCGCTATGATTTTGATGATATGATCAACTGGGTGATCAAAGCATTTGAAGAAAACAAAAACCTGCTGGCGAATTACCAGGAAAAATTTCAATACATACTGGTGGATGAGTACCAGGATACCAGTGGCACACAAAATCGGCTGGTGGAATTATTGATCAGTTACTGGGACAAACCGAATGTATTTGTCGTAGGTGATGATGACCAGAGCATTTACCGGTTTCAGGGGGCAAACATTGAAAACATGCTGCAGTTTGCCGACAGCTATCAAAAAGACCTGCTCACAGTTGTGCTGACAAACAATTATCGGTCTGTACAGCCAATACTGGATATATCCAAATCACTGATTGACCGGAATGAAGAAAGGCTGGTAAAACAAATTCCCGGGCTGAGCAAGGAATTGCTTTCTTCAAAAGAATCCCTGAAACAACTAACGCATCAGCCGCTGATATTGGAATATGAAACACAGCGGCTGGAGATGATCGGAATTGTAAAAAAAGTACAGCAGTTGGTAGCACAGGGAATACAACCCGGCAGAATAGGTATTATCTATAAGGAAAATAAATATGGAGAGGAGCTTTCCCAATACTTCAAACAACTCAATATCCCCGTTTACAGCAAACGGAACCTGAACATATTGGAGTTACCGCTTGCTCAAAAAATAGTGTTGCTGCTTAAATACCTCGCTGCAGAACATGACACCTCCTATAGTGGTGATGAAATGCTGTTTGAATTACTACACTTCGACTGGTTTGGCGTACCTCCTGTTGAAATTGCCAAGCTGACTATTGAAGTAGCGGATAAAAAGGCTGCAGGCAACAGCACTTCAATCAGGCAAACATTGACCGAAAAAGCAAACGCCCCTGCCAAAGATCTTTTCAGCAACGGGCTGCATGAGGGGTTGAAAAGAGCATCCTCCATAACCGAAAAACTGCTGGCTGATGTTTCAAACGTAACACTACAGCATCTTTTTGAGAATATTATAAGAGAAACAGGATTATTATCGCATATTATGCAAAGCCCGGACAAACACTGGCAGTTGCAGGTACTTACCGGCTTGTTTGATTTTATAAAAGAAGAAACCCGCCGTAATCCTTTTCTCACTCTTCAGGACCTGGTCAGTCTTATCGAGTTGATGGAAAAAGAAGATATTTCTCTTCCGCTGGTGCAGGTAAGCGGTAGTGACAAAGGGATCAACCTGATGACGGCACACGGATCTAAAGGCCTGGAGTTTGAACATGTGTTTGTGGCAGGAAGCAACGCTGTATTCTGGGAAAAGAAAAGAAAACCCGGCGGCGGTTATAAGCTTCCCGATACTATTTTTTCTTCTCAGCCTGCCACCAAAGATGAGGAAGAATTAAGAAGATTATTTTATGTGGCACTTACAAGAGCAGAGCAGCACCTGTACATCTCATATAGTAAATTCAGGAATGATGCAAAGGAACTGGAACCTTCCATGTTCATTGCAGAAATACAGGACAGGCATAATTTACCTGTAGAAAAGGTTTTCATTGATTCGGATGTGGTAAGCGAATTCGCAGCACTAAGTTTCGCTGAGGCACAAGCCCCGGAAATTGACAAGATAGAAGAGGAATTCATCAGCCGTATATTAGACAAGTTTGTGATGAATGTAACTGCCCTGAACAATTACCTGAAATGCCCGCTGGAATTTTACTTTAAGAATTTAATCCGAATCCCATCTCCCCGAAATGAAGCCACAGAATTTGGTTCTGCCATCCATCATGCATTGGAAAGACTGTTCCGTAAAATGCAGGAAGGGGGCAAAGAGCAGTTCCCTTCAAAAGAAGAGTTCTTTGCAGATTTTAAATGGTATATGGAACGTCACAGGGAAAGCTTTACGAAGGAACAGTTTGCCCGAAGGATGGAGCAGGGTGAATTGGTAACATCCGGTTACTATGATACATACATTAATAGCTTCAACAAAATAGTGGCTATCGAACGCCGTATCAAAACAGTTTATAAAAATGTACCCATCCGGGGAGCCTTGGACAAACTGGAATTCGATGGTAAATCGGTTAATGTGGTGGACTACAAAACCGGTGATTATGAAAAAGCCAAAGACAAACTTAAAGGGCCTAATGACAAAGAGCCCAATGGCGGTGATTACTGGCGTCAGGCGGTTTTTTATAAAATACTGGTAGATAACTACGAACAGAAGGACTGGAAAGTGGTGAGCACAGAGTTTGACTTCGTAGAACCAGACAAAAAGAAAAATTATCGAAAAGAAAAAGTAGTTATTAGTCCTTCTGATATAACCACCGTTACCCAACAAATAACCACCACCTGGGAAAAAATTCAAAACCGGGAATTTTATATTGGCTGTGGCAAAGAAACCTGCCACTGGTGCAATTTTGTAAAGAATAACAATCTCGCTGTTGAATTACACGAAATCGAAGAAGAAGAATAAGACCAGTTATCTACCTGTGGGTAAGGTTAACAGGATTTTTAAGGATAATAAGGGCTCTATCGCCTGAAAGAAGTTAAGTTTGCAGCCATTCCATGAAACGGCTTTTATTATTCTGTTTAATACTCCTGTCTGCCATACAACAAATGGTGGTGCTGTCCGGATGTGCCAATATTGTACCACCCGCCGGCGGACCCAGGGACTCTATTCCTCCACTTCTATTAAAAGCAGAACCAGGTGATTCTTCACTGAACTTTAAAGGCAATAAGATTATATTCACTTTTGATGAATTTGTAGATGTCCAGAACGTTTCAGAAAACCTGTTGGTATCCCCATTACCCCAAAGCCTGCCGGGTGTAGATTATAAGCTGAAAACAGTAACTGTAAAACTAAAAGACTCTCTGGAGGCAAATACTACCTATACCATCAATTTTGGCAACTCAATTAAAGACTTTACAGAAGGAAATCCGTTGAAAGAGTTTACCTATACATTTTCTACCGGCAGTTATATTGACTCACTGGAGCTTAACGGCAAAGTAATACTGGCAGAAACCGGAAAGACTGATTCTACACTAATTGTTATGCTTCATACCAATGGGGATGACTCTGCCGTAATAAACGAGAAGCCGCGGTATAT
>DEHX01000100.1:10285-16191 GCA_002352145.1 Chitinophagaceae bacterium UBA2789 | reverse complement strand
GTTTCAAACCTGTAATCATAATTGGCCGGTGTGGGAACAAATCCACCGCCTATATACATCTCGTTTCGTACAAGAAGCGAATCATTTGTTTTTAACGTAACAAGTATAGTTGCTCCCTGTAACGAATCAGGTATATGTAATTTATAATACCTGTTGACTGTTTGAAGGGTATTCAGTTCTGGTATGCCCAGCTTCAGTTCTTTTGCTTTGACATAAATGGGAATGGCTGAAATGCCGGTATTATTTGTTTTATCCAGTTCAATAATATTATTCAGCAAGTCTGTTTTTGCAAACAGGTTATAATTACCTTCTGTAGCATCAGTTACTGCCGGTGTCAGCGTCAGTGTATCTTTTTCCATAGGCAATAAATCAATGTATCGCCTATTTGTACCCAGCAGATCAGCTGTAGAATCCAGCAGATTACTTGCCGACAGATAAATTCCATCAGTAAGCCAGCCGCGGGCCCTGACACTCGAATTATTTTTTACTACCCATTTTGCTGTATCAATAGTATAGCCGAGATAAACAGTATCCGGCCTCATTACATTTTCAACAAGCAGGTCAGTAGAATCGGGCAACTGTGCTTCTATTACACCGAAGCCAAGATTGTTTGTTAAATCACTCTCCGTAACAGCAAAGTTGGAATTTGCCTTAGCTATAAGTACGTAGTTTCCTGGGGCTAAGTTCAAAGGCATGGTACATGTTACTGTATCAATAAAGGATGCCCCCGGTGCAAGCGGAGTTGTCCTGGTTTTACCGGTAAGCAGCCTGTCGCCAACCTGTAACTGGAAATCTGCGGATAAATACAGATCGTTTCTCCATGCACCCGGAAATGTAACAGCAGATCCAATATTGGTTATTTTATAAACGACACTAAAGGGTTGTCCCATTGCCACTGATGCAGGGGCTGACAGGATGGTATCAACTAGATCAGGTAGCGGTGGTCTTACCAGGTGTACTTTCTTTGCTTCACCGCTTATGGTTCTTACAAAATCGTAATTGTTGCCAAATACTTTTTCTGCCGGGATACGGTCTGAATAATTTGTTTTAGCAATAACATAGTAGTCGCCTGTTGGCAAATCTGGCGGCATAACAGATTTTGTAGTTACCAGGCTGTCATTACGGTTTATGGTATTATAATTTCTGAATCCAAATGCCTGTACATCGTTGGTATTAACCAGGGAATCGGGTGAAAAATATATACCATCATCATAAAAATAATAATAGGCCTCGGTTGGCTTGTACCCGGTATTTTTCACTTTCCAGGAAGCGCTGAAAGGCGTCCCAACAGATACTGTATCCCGGTTTACTGAGGCAGCAACCAATACATGATCTACCAATGGATTTATTACCACCCTGCCGCCACTTCCATTAATATTATTGTTGAGAGCTGCTCCTTCATATGCGCCGCTATCGGCATTTGCCTTTACATAAAAATAACCTTGTGCATAGAGTTGTTGCGGGAAACAGTTATTAATCTCATAACTCATTTTAGGAATCACAAGAGTAAATGAGTCTGTATAATTTCCTGAAGGCAGAACCAATCTTGTTTGCGTACGCTTCGCTATGAATTTTGCTGTGGAAGCATTGAAAACCGGGCTGCAACTGAGGAATATACTATCTGTCCAGTTACCGATCGTTGACCCGGTGCCACTGTTTATAACAGTATATTTAAACAGTGCCGGTGATTGTATCAGTACAGAATCCTGAAGATGTACAGAGGATACCATCAAATCTGCGGGAGGCGCTGCAGATATAGCAATTGCTGCTGCAGCACTGGTATTATTGGTTTGATTGGTTTCTTTAAAAAGGCTGTCATAGTTCGTAACAACATAAAAATATTTTGTGCCTGTTGTAGCCGGGGGAATAGTATAACTGAATGTGTGGGGCACAGCAGTACCAACGGGCAGGTTTTCCGTAAATGTTTGTGTAGTTATGACTGTGGCAGAACCATCGAAGACCGGATTACTACTGATATAGAATCGGTCACTACGCTGATGATTGAATACAGCGCCGGGGCCATTGTTCGTAATAGCATAGTTAACCTGGATGGTTTGTCCGCCCGAAGCTGAAGATGGACAACTGATGGATGATACAATAGCGTCCGGTCTTTGTATAACGATTGGCAAATCGCTTCTTTTGATTTGCGGTGTACCCGGATATTCAAATACCTTTTTGGTAGGATTAGTATAAACATACACGTAGTAGTTTCCTGGCGGAAGGTTGGAAGGAATAGTAAAGTTCTCTGCCTTTGGGAAGTTGGCCGCCGGTTGTATCACATTAGATATGTTGATATTGCCACTTGCCAATGCCGGGCAGCTAACAAAACTGTAGGTAGGCGCTGGCGCATCGGCATAAACACCCGAATTCTCTGTGCCATGCTTTACCTCCTTTACCAATACTGCATTGGCTGTATTTAATCCTCCCGGATCTGTACTGAGGTAAACTCTGTCAACCCAGTAGCTGCTGCCGAATACAACACTATCCCTGATTACAGAAGGACCTATACATATACTGTTATTGTTCTGGCTTCCGGGCGGACATGGTACCCTGCATGTACTCATTGTTATATAATGCCCCCTGTTCCTTTCTATATTATCCTGAAAGCCTTCATTCTTTATATTCCAGTTTACCCCAATAGGCTGTGTGGTGCTGGCAGTAGTGACAGGAACAATTAACGAATTAATAGTCAGCCTGGGCGTAGGTGTAAGGTAAACCTGCAACTGTGCCTGGTTCACATTATTGTTATTCAATGCCCCCTCATAAATATAATTGCCTGTTGTTGTACCTGCATTTGTTTTTACATAAATAAACCAGGTGCCGAATATAAAATTGGGTATTACCACCTGTTGATTTTTGGTAGTACTGCTGTCCGTATTTAATTGAATAGTATTATACACCGTAGCACCTGCAGCATTAGGATAATAAGAACCATTGGGCTTGGGTGCATTCAGCGGGATACATTGATTTCTGTCAAATAATGGATTTTGTGAAATAAAGAATGAATCAACCCATTGCCCTCCTGCAGGTGTTACCACTCCATAGTTTTTCACTTTATAGGTAATATTCATGGTACTGCCTGAAAAAATGGATGCTGGAGTAAATACAGAATCAACCCTAAGGTCAGGGACAGGTGGTTGTGTGATAATAATCTGGTTGGGCGCCCTGGCTGTATCATTCAGATTACTGACTTGTAAAATTCTATAAATGGAGCTATTATTGGCTGCAATGCCATATACATAGACCGGGAAGTTGTAACCCAATGGCAATGTAAAATCTATGCTGTTGGTATAAAATTGTCCGCTGTCCAATGCAGCAGGCCTGTCTTTTTTACCGAGCAATAACGGCCTTCCGGCAGCAGTTAATTGGCTCCAGGATCCTGGAAAAGGGAAAGGATTACCAAGGTTAACATTAGGAACAGTATCCAATGCAAAATAAATTCCATCTTCCCATGATTGGTTCAGCAATGTTTTACCGGGGCCAATATTTGTTACTTTCCAGCTAATGGTTATCGTCTGCCCGGACGTAGCTGTTGCAGGTGCCTGAATATCGCTGATCACCAGATCAGGTAATGGTATCAACCTGAATGTTTGTACAGGACCTGGTATTTGTGCACAAGGATTTTTTGATACCACTCTCCATTTATACGTTTTATTATACGGGAACGGGGCGTTTTTAGGAAGGGTATATGAAATCGCAGCTATATTGGATATGTATGGTATAAGCGGTTCAGCCGCTGCAGAATCCCATACATACAGGTCATAGTTTACTGTATTTATGCCAGGTATCCATGATAAGCGTAATGGCAATTGCTGATCAATAATACCATTTGCAGGTAACATGCCTGTTACCGGGCCGATAGTAGTGTTATTGGATGTGGTAATACTTAGTTGCTGTTCATTTGTGTACACCGGGTCGCAGATGCTGTTGGCTTTTACGCTTAACGTATGCGTTCCTGCTGTTTGCCATTGTACCCAGGCAGTATCATTGCTGGTTGTCAAAATTCCGCCACCACTCAGGGTCCATGTATAATTGGCTCCTATAATTTTTTGTGTGTTGTACTGGTAAGTGGCGAAACAAGGGGCTGTAATTCCTGTGATGGCACTCAATGTTCTTACACCTGCACAGAAGGTTCTGTCCACGGGTACCGCTGCATTATAATTTGAATCACCGCTTTGTGTTGCCCTTACTGTTATTAATCCCGCACCGAGTACGGTAAGGTTTCCATTGGCAACAGAAGCCGGGCCGGATACTACTGAAAAGCTTACTGGCAAGCCGACAGATGAAATGGCTGTTAGCGGGAATGCTGCTTCAGGATAGATTTTGGGCGGAATAGAATCAAAGCTGATATACTGACTTCCTTTTTTAACAATGATCGTATCATACACAGGTGCAGCAGCACTATATACATCATCACCGGGTTGTAAAGCTTTTATAATGATAGTACCGACACCTGATATAAACAATGTATCATTCACTACATTACCGGGTCCACTCATTTTCTGATAGAAAACAGGAAGACCGGAGCTAGCTGTAGCCGGCAAAACTATTTTGGCTGCTGGCGACATGGCAATTGTATCAGTATGAGGGAAAGTTATCGTTTGTGAAAGGGTATCAGCCGGAAAGCTAAAAGCATTCGAAGAGGGGCCATAACCGCAATTATTCTTGTATTTAAGTGTATAGCTACCGGCGAGGCCTGCATAATAGGAAGGGCTGGTAGCTCCACTGATAGCTGTATCATTCCTGAACCATTGCAGCGATGCGCTTTGCAACACAGAATCCACACTAAGATTGCGGGCAAAATTGAATATTACCGGAACCCGGTCAGGTGCAGTACCGCTTACCACTAATTCTCTTTGTTTTGGAGCGGAACTTCCGGCAATATTTGAAAGCACCAGCTGCACACTTCTGCTACCTGCTGTATCCCATTGTACCACTACAGTATCGGCTGCACTGATAATAGTACCTCCGCCCAATGGAAGGCTCCAGTTAAAAGTATAACCATCATTCACAAGATTAGCTGCAGCATAAACAGCCGTTCCTCCAACACAAGGCGTTGTATCACCCACAACAGTAAAAGAAGAATGAGGAGGTGCAATCGCTCTCCAGATTTCCCTGTTCAGGGTTGGGTGGGTAGCTGTAAAAATTAATTTACTGTTCAGCGCCGTTAAATAATCAGGATTAGAAGCTGTTGTTCCCGGATATAGATCATATGATACCGTGCCTGCTGCTGTACCATCACTTCTATAAAACTCTACACCGCCGGTGGATGTAGTTGCTCGAAAGAATAATGTATTGTTTACTACGGTAAGCTGTTGCGGATTTCCATCACCTGAACCGGTATTAATATCTTTTACCAAAGTGGTTCCGGCTGCGGTATTATCTGTTCGCCAGAGTTCATGTCCTAAAGGGCCATTGGCATCGAAATACACATACCCATTCATGTATACAAAACCAAAGCCACCTCCTCCGCCTCCGCCAGGTACAATTTCAGTAATCATATATGTCCCCCCGGGTGTGCCATCGCTTACCCATGGCTCAAACTGGGTGCTTGCAGTAAAAGCAGTGAAATACAATAAATTATTGGCTACCGCAAAATTGGTTGGATTGGAATTAGGGAAAGTTCCGCTGGTTGCAATATTTACAAACAGAATAGTACCTGCTGCTGTTCCATCACTTACCCAGGGTTCATTACCGTTCACTCCGTCGTTGGCAGAGAAAAATAATTTTCCATTATATGCAATCATATCATCTATTCCTGGTGAACCAGTTCCGGCAATGATATCTTTTACCAGTACTGTACCTGCTGCAGTTCCGTCGCTTTTCCATAATTCAGTACCAAAGCCAGATACTGTTGCACGGAAAAATAATGTCCCGTTTACATTCACCGGGGTTTGAATATTGGG
>DEHX01000100.1:6483-10119 GCA_002352145.1 Chitinophagaceae bacterium UBA2789 | reverse complement strand
TCAGTTCCGCTAGTGCCATTGTTTGCTGCGAAATAAACTATATTACCTACCCTCAGCAAAGACCCGGGATTGCCATTGTTTGTGTTGGGAACTGTATTAATATCTTTTACCAGCATGGTACCCGCATTGGTTCCATCGCTTATCCAGGGTTCCCTGCCGGTAGCCGTAGAGGGAATGCCTGGCTTGTAACCATCATACATAAAAAAAAGCTTATTGTCATACCCATACAAAGAAGCATAAGTTCCCCCGCTTACTACAGCGCTATTCAATGGCACTGTACCTGCATTGGTACCATCTGTTTTTAGCAATACCACCTGGCCATTCTGTGTAGCAGTGAAAAATAATGTGCCGTTTACATCCGTAAATCTCGATGGCGATGATGAGGGGGTACCCGGATTAATATCCTGCACCAGCACCGTTCCAGATTCTGTGCCATCACTTTTCCATAATTCATTCCCATTTGCAGCAGTAGTGGCAGTAAAGAACAAGGTGTTGTTCACATAAATAAAATCCGATGGAACACCGTGAGCTGTACCCGGATTAATATCTTTCACCAATATCGTTCCTGCAGTGGTCCCATCACTTTTCCATAATTCTATTCCGTTTGCGCTAGTAAAGGCATTGAAAAATAATTGGCTGCCGGCTACTGTCAGTTCAGTAGGCACCCCGCCGCTTCCAAGTACATTGATATCCTTTACCAATACAGTTCCGCTTTCTGTACCATCACTCTTCCATAATTCAGTTCCGTTGGCAATAGTAGTAGCGGTGAAAAAGAGGGTCCCGTTAAAGTTTATCAGGTAGTAAGGATTGGAACCATCAAGACCCGGTTCAATATCCTTTACAAGTACAGTGCCCGCAGGTGTACCGTCTGATTTCCAAAGCTCTAATCCGTTTACATCATCCTCTGCCTGGAAAAAAACAGTATTTCCAACCGGCGTCAGGTAAGAGATATATGAAGGAGAAAATCCGGGATAAATGTCTTTTAATAAAAAAGTTCCTGCAGTGGTGCCGTCAGACACCCATAACTCCTCTCCGTTAATATTATCGTCAGCCGTAAAATAAAACAAGCTACCAGCCTCTGTAAAGGCTGAAGGGTTTGAACCACTGGCACCCGTATGTATATCTTTGACCAGAAACGTACCTGCCTCTGTGCCATCGCTTCGCCAAAGCTCCCGGCCGCTGGTGGCAGAAGTGGCGATAAAGTAAAGCACTCCATTTATAACCTTTAGGTTGGCAGGTGAAGAACTTGCTGTTCCTGTATTAATATCTTTTACTAATACAGTATTTGCTTCCGTACCATCTGTCTTCCATAATTCTGTACCATTGGAAGATGTAGTGGCTATAAAAAATAAAACACCTCCCATTTCTGTATAGGACTGTGGGTTGGATGATGAAACACCGCTATTAATATCTTTTACCAGGACCGTATTTGCTTCTGTACCATCTGTCTTCCAAAGCTCATACCCATTGATGCCATTGTCTGCCGAAAAATAAACATACCCGTTATAACCTTTATAGTTATACCCAGATGTTGTTTGTGAAGAAAGTGTCAGATAAGGATTGATATCTTTTAATACCTGGGGCGCCTGCGCATTTACAGGTTGAATCGATATTATAAATACGGCAAGAAAAACAATATGGAAGTAAATAGTCTTCTTTATTGTAATAAAGCTTATCTGGCGGAACTTGTATAATGGCTTCCCCTTCATTCCCATAACAGTTAGCGATACTTGAGTGATCCGAAAATATCTAAGGGACTCATTTTGACCTATAATCCATTTGGATTACAAAGGAATTCCGGCAGTATTCCTTAATTTGATATTACAAACTCAGTAGCTTGAGAAAGCCCGGCCATTTTTTAACCTTCTTACTGGCTGTTTTATTTTATCACAGCAGCCGGGCCCAGTTGCTAAACAGGTACAACACATTCAGTTATAATGTAAATGAGGGATTGCTCCAAAGTACTATCGGAGATATTGAAGTGGACAAGAATAATTTTTGCTGGGTAACCTTCCCGAATGGTATTCAACAGTTTGATGGTAATAATTTCAGGACGATAAAAATTCAACCAGGGCTACCAGACGATAAATATGCAAAACTATTCCGTTGCAGCAATGGTGACCTGCTGATCAGTCATTCACAGGGCATATCCAGGTACGAGATAGAAAAAAACAGTTTTATACAAGTATATAAGCAGCCCGCAGGCCTGCAAAAACCGGTTTATTTCCTTGGTGAAGATGATGGGATCATATATTGCTATGATGAGAAGGCCACAATTTTCGGTATACAACGGGCAACTTTCAAAATAGTCAGCTCTGTGAATACTGGTATGCCTTCCTACAGTACGCAAAGTGAAAATATTCCAGGCATAAGCGAAAATATTATTGATCACAAGTTCGCATTCTGGATGAAAGAAACCATTTGTTTATGGGACCTGCAAAACAAAAAATTGCTTTACCAGTCGCCCCCTATTCACAAAAGATCCCAATACTTCCTTCGTCTTCTTACCGGAGATAAGGTTGTCTATACTACGCATTCCCAAAATTCAGCTTTACAATGCTGGGATTTTGTCTCTGGCACTAATAAACAGCTGCCGATTACAGGAAAATTTTTAGACAAGGATTTTTCCCGGTTCAACACCCTTCGCTGGCAGAACAAATACATTGTTTCAATTAATAATCATATGTACGAAACAGATTCCAGTTTCCGGGTGCTGAAATCAGAGTTCGTCAATTTTCAGAACCAGCCGGTTGCCGGTAATCTAACTGTTGCGAACATTGTAGAAGATTATCTTGGTAACCTTTATCTGCAGACAATAAACGGAGGTATCAGAAAAATAATCCGCAATAATTACCCAATTAAATATTTTGGCTCACTCAATAAAGAAGAAAATCGGGTAATCGGCCTTTTACCGGACAAAAAAAACAACAGGATACTGGCCGGCACAAGCGATGCGGGTTTATTCATATTTGATACCACACAACAAATGATCCGGCATATTGCGAAGCTCCCGGGCCGAACAACTTCTTTCGGTGTCAATACGATTTTAAAAGACCAAAACGGTAATTATCTCCTTTTTGTTTTGGGAGAAAAAAATATATGGGTACTAAATGCAAACCTTAATGCATTAACAAGCTATCCCGTTACTTTTTCAGACACTCCTCCTTATCCAATTGATTATTTTGGTAATGCTATCTACCAGGATAATGAAAAGGCAGTCGTTCAATCCATGTACCAGCTTTTCCGAACAAATTTTACCGATAAAAAAACCACAGCATATCAAATTACTGCCGATTATATACTTGCCAGGCTTTGGTATAAAAACAACATTATTTATCATGTACACGATGAATTGATCTTTCTTGATGGCAACTCTTTCAAAGTGATAAAAAAGATACCCTTCCCCAATACAGGAGGTGTCCGGTGTTTTGCCAGAGATGAGAATGAAACAATTTTAGCAGGCACCAATAAAGGGATCTTCAGGATCGATAGTAATGGAAAAATACTTTTTCACTGGAACAAAGAAAAAGGACTTCCGGATGATTGCATCTATGCAATCGCCATTGACAGGAATAGCAACCTTTGGTGCAGCAGTAACAAAGGAATCTTCAGGATTAACAAAGAGGGTAATATTTT
>DEHX01000100.1:0-6328 GCA_002352145.1 Chitinophagaceae bacterium UBA2789 | reverse complement strand
TGGATACAGAATACAGGGATGCAAACAGTTCGTTATTCACTTCCTCCCGGAAAATATACTTTGCAGCTATATGCTTCCCGTTCTTTTGACAGAGATGCCAAACCGATGAAAGAAATACAAATCACAATTCTTCCCCCGTTCTGGAAAACCTGGTGGTTTTTCACGGTACTGGGTATACTTTTCATTGCATTGCTTACTTACGGCATCAACCAGCGAAATAAAAGGAAATATGCTAAAAAATTACAGCAATTGGAGAATGAAAGGCAATTAAAACTGGAAAGAGAAAGAATTTCAAAAGACCTGCATGATAACATTGGCGCCTATGCAAATGCAGTTTTGTATAATTCAGAATTATTAGAAAAAGAAACCACCGGGGAAAAACGAAAAGACCTTAT
Source organism: Chitinophagaceae bacterium UBA2789 (assembly GCA_002352145.1). GTDB lineage: Bacteria > Bacteroidota > Bacteroidia > Chitinophagales > Chitinophagaceae > JJ008. The sequence goes on along the minus strand of DEHX01000100.1, from coordinate 5,933 downwards.
TGCCGATTTGAAATTTGCCTCAAAGGATATTATTACTTCGCTGCGTGAAACTGTATGGGCTCTAAAGAATGAAGAATATACCGCCGAAGACTGTCTTGTTCGGATTAAAAACTTTGTTCATCCATTTGCTAAATATTACAGCCATATTCAATTTCCTATACAGGGAGATGCTCCCCCTGGCCTGATACTTCATTATACAGATGCATTGAATCTTGTCAGAATTGTACAAGAAGCTGTATCCAACAGTATCAAACATGCAAAAGCTTCTGTTATTGCGATAACAAGCGATACCTCAGAAAACAAATGGAAATTAGTGGTAAAAGATGATGGTATTGGTTTTAATTTTAATGCCATGAAAGAAGAAGACAAAGGGAATGGGCTCGACAATATGGAACAAAGAGCTGCAGAATCCGGCTTTAAATTCTGCATTGAATCCGGAATGGACACCGGCACAGTAATAACAATCATTGTCTAACTATGGCGATTAAACTTGCAATTGTAGATGACAGGGCCAGTAATAGAAATATTCTGAAAGACAAACTATTACGCTACCATCAGTTTGAGATTAGCCTAATAGCAGAAAATGGAAAAGATTTTTTAGAAAAAATGAAAACAGTTCCTGTTGAAAAAATTCCATCCGTAGTATTAATGGATCTTGAAATGCCTGAAATGGATGGTGTGGATGCTGTTGCTGCAGGATCCTATTTATATCCTTCTGTCAAATATGTTATGCTGACAATTTTTGATGACGAAGAAAAAATTTTTAAAGCTATTAAAGCCGGAGCCTTTGGCTACCTGTTAAAAGATGAAAGTTCAGATAATATTGCTGAGGTTTTGATCCAGATGCATGAGAATGGTGTAGGCCCCATTTCACCGGGTATTGCGCACAAAATATTACAACTTGTTCAAAATAACTCTATTTCGCTATCGCAGAAAACACCTCATGAAAAAGGGAAAACACCCTTTAACCTGACAGAAAGAGAACAGGAAATTTTAAAACTGCTTATGCAGGGCTTGCTTTATAAAGAGATAGGCAGCAAACTGGACATAAGTCCCAATACCGCTAAAAAACATGTACTGAATATTTATGCCAAGCTGCATGTAAACAGCAAGGCCCAGGCGCTGGCCCTTGCCTATGAAAAAGGACTTATCTAAATTCATGGAAATAAATAAAGTGATGAAAACAACAATATGGGTGATTTTGCTGCTCATAGCTGCATCGGCAACAGCGCAATCAGAAGTAGAAATTCGTAACCATTACCAGGACATCAACAAAAAAATCACGGAATCCAAGGAACAGGGATATGAAGGCTCACTCTATTGCAACGAGTGGGTTGCCAACAAAAACGGTAAAAGCTGGCCGGCAGTTGGTATTTACCAGGAAACAGTACAGTTCTGGTACGATGATGACCCCAACCATTTGCCTGCATCAGAACGCAATCCAAAAAATGTTTTAATGAAAGTAAACATCAGCCGAAAGGCCTCTGCTCTTACAACGAATGAAGAATACTTATTTCAAAATGGAAAGCTTGTATTTTATTTCCGGCATGAAGGAGAAGAAGGAAATGAATGGGAGACCCGGGTTTATTACAATAATAAAGGCAGTTCTTTTAAATCAAGTGTAAAAGCAAACGGAAAAGAACTGACTGCAAAGGATTTTCTGACAGACGAGTACAGAGATTTCAAACCCAAACCTCTCAGCATTATGGCAGAAGGCAGAAAACTTCAGGAGTTGTTTATAAAAAGCATGTAACAAAAAGCCTCCGTTTTAGCGGAGGCTTTTTGTCTATTGCCTGTCTTATCTTCAATTTCCAATTACCAGTTTTAGCGTCTGACTACCGCTACTATTACCTAACTGCAACAGGTATATTCCGCTCTTCAGTCCTTCTAAATTCAATGTAAACAGGTACTGGTTATTGTTTGTTTTTTCTCTAACCATCCTTCCTCCTGCATCAAATAACTGTATCCGGCTGTATAGATCGGCTCCTTCAATCGTAACTTTTTGCTGGGCTGGATTCGGATATACTTTGACAATGCCCTGTTTGTCAAAAACCACACTTACAATCTGTGATAATTTAGCCTGGTCATCAAAATCCACTTGTTTCAGCCGGTAATACACCCTGCCTGTTTTACCTGGTATATCCGTAGTGATGTATTCTTTCATCATATCCGAATTGCCGGCACCGTTTACAAAGCCAATATTTACAAAATAACTGCCATCAAAACTTCGCTGCACTTCAAAGCCTTTGTTATTAATTTCTGTAGCAGTTTTCCAATTGAGCTGTACGGTAGTGGCATTAATTTTTTTGGCTTCAAAACTGAGTAGTGTAACTGGCAAGCCAAAGCCGGATGAGCCTAAAATGTACTCGGTGCTTTGGCCGGTAGCTACAAGCACTTTATTAGTTGTATTTAAAGCAGCGCCGGCATCAATCCAATCAGTAATACTGTTATCATTCCGCTTGTACAATTTCAGTGTGGGCTCATTATATCCAGATACCAACGGGTTTCCTGCATAAACATAAATTGCATTATAAGTAGCCCCGGTTGTGGCACCGGATACATGAACACCAAAGTAATGACTGGCTCCACCGGCGCCCAGTATACCAAATTGATAAAGCGGCTCATCCAATACCTGGTAAACTGTTAGCCCTGTAATCGTGCCGGTTGTTGTTGGCCGGGCCCTGAAGAACCAATTTGTTTTTGTAGGGTCAGGATAGATGACAGAGGTATTCGGCGTGGCATCAGGATTCACAAAATCATGGGCACTGCGATCACCAATGGGTGCCCCAGACAAAACATATTGCGGACCATTTACAGTTGTCTTAAACCCGCTACTAACATCGTAGGTCCTGTTAAGGCTGGCTTCGTCAAATTTAAAATAGAGACCAAGGTTTTCTTCCGAATTAGTGAGTTTTTGGCACATCCGGTCCCGGATATCGTTTTGGCTGCGAACGGCCCCCCAAATTCTCATTTCATCCAGAAGGCCATCGTACGATTCATTCGTACCCGGCTTGCAACCAATGGCATAGTTGCCACCGGTAAAACTATATGAACCATTAGCGGCTCCTTTAGCCAATCCGTCAACATAAAAACTGGTTAGCCCTGTGGTATTATTATATGTTACTGCTACATGGTGCCATTTATTGTTATTGATCACACTAATATCTTCAGAAGCAGCAAAAGCACTACCGAGTGTGCCAAAAACCATTGTATTATTATCGAGCCCCCACATAATATTACCTATTTGATTGCCGGCAAACAACCATTGATTAGGCTGGCTGCTGTTGCGTTTTATCCATGCTTCAAAAGTTAAATCGGGCGGAATACCAGCAGCAGGAATTTCATCTGTTATTTCTACCCGGTTTGTAGAATTGGGCTGAAAGAGCAACGCATTACCGCTTCCCCTGCTTTGCTTGTATAAAGATGTAACCTGGTTAGCATCCAGCGCAGCGCCATATATTTTTACTTCATCAATGCTGCCGCTAAAAGTTGCACCTCCGCAAATTCCATTAGCATCTCCAATAATAATCGGCGCTCCGCTTCCGGGAGTATTATAAACAACAGAAGCAGCAGAGGCTTTTAATTCTCCATCTACATACAGTTTTTGGGAACCAATGCCATCGTAGGTTGCCACCAGGTGGTGCCATTTATTATCATTATATGCTTGTGAAGCACTTATCATGCTCCAACCTCCATTACTCAGGTAAAACCTGGGTATGTTATTATTGACAGAAAGCACATACCCATTCGGAACTCCGCAATTATGCTTTGCCACTATTGCAAAATCTGCCGCCGGTATATTACTGTACCTTACCCAGGCACTGATAGCAAACGGCTGACCAACAAAATCAAGAGTATTGGTATTGGCAAGACTGATGCCGCTTTCAGGATTTGTAAAAGAATAAGCGGAGTTGTTATTATCATATTTATCCGTTGTTAACTGGCTATTTCCATAAGGTGAACCGTTCCGGTTGTTGCTACTTTTGTCGTTTGCATCACCATTCATAGGCAGGTAGGCCAACAGGTCGGGCATAAATGGTATGTCAGCCAGCTGAGCCATTTCATTGGGAGAAAGGGCCCGTTTATAAATGCGCAACTCATCTATTTTACCATTAAAAAATTCCATCAAACTACCAGCTGTGTTCTGCCTGCAACCTATACTCAGGTAGCTGTTGGCATTCACAGGTGGGGTAATAACAGCCGTACCTACCGCTGCTCCATTGAAATAAAAGGTTAGGGTCGTGCCTTTTTTTATAACACCAACATGGGCCCATTGCCCGGTAGAATACCCAATAATTTCATTGGAACTATAATCACTGTAATTATTGCCGCTAAAAACAAAAAAATTAATCCGTTTGCCGGTACCCCATACCGGGTGCTGTCCAAATCCAAGCCCCCAGATACCATCATTATCAACATACCCGGCGGAAACGATGCGGCTTGTATTAACAATATTTACATTTATCCAGGAGGCTATAGAAAAATCGCCGCCGTTGAAACTCCAGTCTGCATGTGCAGGCGCTGAAATAGAACTTGTACTTCCATTAAAAGCATAAGCTTTATCAGTTTCATTTTTTCTGTCTGTAGTTAGCACAACATTACTTACAGTGCCGTCATGCCCGTTACCACTTTCATCATTGGCATTACCATTAAAAGGATAATAAGCAACAAGGCCATAATATTGTGACTGAACTTCTGTTGCGTTGAGAGGTATGCTGTAAATTTTCACTTCATCCACTTTCCCGTTAAAGCCGCCATTACAACCATTATAACCGCCCAGCGCTATATTAGCCGCATTTGTAATCGTATAAGCAACAGCGTCTGTGGCTTTTGCCACCCCATCAACATAAATAAAACGATTCGTTCCATCGTAAACCGCTGTTACCTGATGCCAGTTATTATCTATATAGCTTTCAGTTGTACTGAGAGGCGTCCAACCTGCTCCCCCAATCCAGAAGGTGAGTTTATCATTATATAACATCAGAATATATCCACTATTCTCGCCACAGTTATGTTTAGAAACAATAGGATAATTATATCCGGCATTGGAAGTTCCTGAAAATTTAAACCATGCACTGATGGAAAACCCTCCGGCATTAAAATTGAGCGAAGATGTTCCCGGCACCTGAATTTTATCAGAAGAAGTTCCGTTCCAGACAAAACTATACGCTTTGTCGCTTTGGTTAAAACGGTCAGTAGTTAAAGAAGCTCCGGCAACTGTTCCGTTATAACCATTACCACTTTCATCATTGGCATTTCCGTTAAAAGGGTAATAAGCAACAAGGCCGGTTGATTCAGTCTGGTATAACTGCAATACCTGTGCATCATTCAGAGAAATGTTATAAATCCGGATATCATCCAGCTTACCATTATAAATATGACTGCTCCCACATCCTTCAGGCTGCCCGATTTTTACAGGTATCCCGGTTGCAGGACTGTTATAAGCTGAGGCAAGCGTACCTTTTAACAAGCCGTCCACATAAATTTTTTGATTTACTCCATCATATGTGGCCACTACGTGGTGCCATTTGTCATCAAGAAAATTTTGGGAAGTAGTTAGCTGTACCCAACTGTTTCCATTAACTGCAGTCCAGAAACTGAAAGTTCCGTTTTGTGTTACAAGCAGGTAGCCGCCATAACTGCCGCAAAAATGTTTGCCAACAATAAGTTCTACATTTCCGGAGTTGGTGCCCAACCTGGCCCATGCCGACAAACTAAAAGGTTTGCCGGTGGAGTTCTCAACAAAGTCCATATTAGTGGAATTATTCAGTGTGATGGCTGATCCAATTCCATTAAACTGATATGCTGAGTTGGAAACACCATATCTGTCGCTGGTTAGTGTGGCGCCACTTACTGTGCCGTTATACCCACTTCCACTTTCATCATTGGCATTACCGTTAAATGGATAATAAGCAACAAGACCGGTTGATTCA
>DEHX01000031.1 GCA_002352145.1 Chitinophagaceae bacterium UBA2789 | reverse complement strand
GTGATTATGCCCTATACTTTTGAGGTCAACTGGAATTCCACACCGGAAAAGGTATTTAAACAGTTCTATGCATCCTTTAAAAAATTCTGGACACCGGAAAGAAAAACAAAAGCCGACAGTCTTCATTTGACACCGCTGCAGGTTATTACCCTCGCTTCGATTGTAGAAGAAGAAACGCTGAAAAAAGCAGATAAATACAATATTGCCAGCACCTATCTGAACCGCATACGCACCGGCATGAAATTGCAGGCAGATCCAACTGTAAAATTTGCCCTGAAAGATTTCACCATTAAAAGGGTGACGGGTACTCACCTGAAAAAAGATTCGCCATATAATACGTATATGTATGCGGGTTTGCCCCCTGGCCCTATCTGCACTCCTTCTATTGAAACAATTGAAGCCGTACTGGATGCTCCTGAAACAGAATACTTGTATTTTGTAGCCAGCAGCAAATTTGACGGCAGCAGCGTTTTCACCACTAACTTTGATGACCACCTGAAGTATGCAAGACTGTACCAGCAGGAACTAACGAGGCGAATGGACTCTGCCAGGAAGGCCAAAGAGAATAAATAATGCCTTTTATAACCAAAATAGTACATAAAATAGCCAACTCCGGGCCGGCTAAATTTATCATTGACAAGAGTAAGGAAACATCACTGCCGGGATTCAGAGGAATACCGATCTATGATGTGGTTAATTTTTTCATCGGGCAGGTGCAAACGATCGGCATGACGGAAAGGGCTTCCTCTATTGCTTTCAATTTTGTGATGGCCATACCACCGGCCATCATTTTCATTTTTACATTAATTCCTTTGTTGCCTATCACCGATCAGTTCCAGGAGCAGTTATTTGACCTTATAAGGGATGTCATCCCGGGAGAAAAAGAAAAACCGGTGCTGGTAAACTTCTTGAAAGATTTTATTAATAATCCCAGAAACGGCCTGTTGTCATTGGGTTTTTTGTTGTCCATGTTTTTCTCTTCCAATGCCATGATGGGTATCATGCGGTCGTTTGACAAAAACTATATCGGGTTCAGAAAAAGAAAAGGTTTTCAAAAACGGCTGGTAGCTATTAAGATCACCATGTTCATGTACATAATTGTGTTTGTTTCAGTTTTGCTGCTGACAGGACGGGAATTTGTGCTCGAATATCTCGGTATCAAAAATGAAACGGCCAGGGCAATTATCCTGAATGCCCGGTGGCTGGTGATCATACTTTTATTCTTTGCCTGCATCTCCTTTATTTACCGGCATGCCCCGGCTGTACATAAAAAATGGCGCCTGATCAACCCCGGCTCCATATTAGCGACTTTTCTCATGTTATTAATGACCCTGCTNNGATTGCAGAAGAACGGAAACAGGAAAGTACAGGCGGCGAGGGAATTTCAGCCTGATTACGGAAATTTGAACTGTTGGTTGAAATATTTGTTTCCCAGTTATATAATCTAAAACAACGACCATGAAAAAAATTTTTTTCACCGCTTTCCCTGTTTTAGCACTGAGTTTGGCTTTTACTACGGTAAGCGATCCGTTGCCGATTGGTGCAAGCATGCCCAATCCTGACCTGAAAATGAAAGATGTATCAGGAAAAGAAATTTCACTGAATAGTGCCAAAAAGAAAAACGGTTTGCTGGTTATGTTTAGCTGCAATACCTGCCCTTATGTGATCAAAAACCAGTCCCGCACTATCGAAGTAAGCAAACATGCCATTGCCAACGATATAGGTGTAGCTATTCTCAACCCCAACGAAGCCTACAGGGGTAATGAAGATTCTTACGAAGCCATGAAGGAATATGCTGCTGATCAAAAATATGATTGGTATTACCTGGTTGACCAGAACCATGTAATGGCCGATGCCTTTGGTGCTAACCGCACACCAGAGTGCTTCCTTTTTGACAAAGACGGCAAACTGGTTTACCACGGCGCCATTGATGATAACCCGAATGATGCTTCATCTGTAAACCGTAAACACCTGGTAGAAGCTATCAATGAACTGAAGAGCGGTAAAGAAATTGCGGTGAAAGAATCCAGGTCCGTAGGTTGTACGATCAAGCGTTTGAAATAATTCTTTTCAAGGATAAAGTCAATCCCTTCCGGTACGGAGGGGATTTTTTTTAGAAAATATTTATGGAATCTTTTTATGGACGCATCTAAGCCTTGAATAACCTGATTACTCACCCCAAAAACCACCGGCTTATGATTCCCCGATCACTACTGAATAAAATAATCATTATCGGCTTTATGGTTTTGGTAGGCTTTTGTTTGGCCAAAGCAATCTATCACCAAAGTTTTATGGGCATTGTACTGGCATTGGTCAGTCTCGGTGCCGGAGTGTACTTCCTGTACCTGGTAGTAAAAGCCAAAGCAGAACTGGAGGCAGAGGAAGCCGCTTAATNNTTGGGGTCAATTTTAGGACAGAAGTAATCCGCATTGGTTTCATCCAGCCATACTATCGGTGCAGTAAACTTTCTTTTCTCCGCCATACTAAGTATCGCTGCCGGATATTGTTCCTTAAAGTCAAGGCTAACCAGTAAAAGTTGCAGACTGTCTTTACGATGGTGATTTGTNNTCGGTGATCTTTATGCTTTTTATTTCCTGTCCATTACTATTTTTTCCCGGACAGAGTAAGCACCATAATACCAGCAATACACCTAATTTCATAAACATTAAACTTTAAACTTATCTCTCACCAAGCTCCCACTCTTTCAGTAATTCCTGTTTCATGACGTGGTCCATATTATCCCGGTTGTAATGACCGGCAAGGTTCTTTTGCCGGAAAGCTTCATAAAGCGTAACGGCACAAGCCACACTGATGTTCAGCGATTGAATAATACCTACCTGGGGAATAATAAAATTCCCGTCAGCCAAAGCCCTGATTTCATCACTTACTCCACTATGTTCATTTCCAAATACCAAAGCGATAGGCTCTGTCATATTTATTTCATGTAAACCTATAGCATCACTGCTTAAGTGTGTCGTTAAAATTCTTGAATAGCGTTTTCTAAGTGATGAAAAACACTCAGCTGTATTTTCAAACTGGTGAACAGTAAGCCATTTGGCAGCACTTGATGAGCTTTTGGCACCCCATTTCTTATGCCGGGGAATTTTTGTATTCAGGATAAATACTTCCTGTATGCCCACTGCATCACAGGTACGCATCACGGCCGATATATTGTGCGGGTCAAATACATTCTCGAGTACTACTGTAAGGTCAGGCTGTCGTTTGGACAATACCATTAGTAGCTTTTCTCTTCTTTCCGGAGTCATTGAAATGGAGTGCTTTAGCTTGCAAACTTCGTTAAATTAAGTATATTTATAAGTGGCGAATTTGAATACCTGATAATCAAACCTAAACCATGAAGTACTCCCCCGTTCAGAATTATATCGGCGGTCAATTTGTACCGGCCTCCTCAGAAAGAACATTGCCTGTCATCTCTCCGCTTGACGGCACACAGTTATCCACTGTGCCATTATCTACAGCCAAAGATCTTGATGAGGCGGTGAAAGCAGCCAAAGCAGCCTTTCCTGTCTGGAGCAAAATGCCAATAAAAGAAAGGGTGCAGGTTTTCTTCAAGTATAAATACCTGCTGGAGAAAAACCTGAAAGAACTGGCTGAACTGGTACAGGAAGAAAACGGAAAAACCTACGGCGAAGCTGTGGCTGAAGTTGAAAAAAGTATTGAGCTGACAGAATTTGCCTGTTCGCTTCCGCAATTAGTAACAGGAGAAGTACTGGAAGTAAGCAAAGGCGTGGAATGCCGTACTGAACATGTACCGCTGGGAGTAGTCGCATCAATCGTTCCTTTCAATTTTCCGGCAATGGTGCCCAACTGGACTATCCCTAATGCCATTGCCCTGGGAAATTGCATGATCATCAAACCCTCTGAAAAAGTTCCGTTAAGTACGGCAAGACTGGCTCAATTATTAAATGAAGCCGGCTTACCGGATGGGGTTCTGAATATTGTCAATGGTGACAGCGAAATTGTCAATGCCATCTGCGATCACCCGGGTATTGAAGCAGTTTCTTTTGTTGGCTCTACCAAAGTGGCAAAGATTGTTTA
>DEHX01000053.1:2125-27104 GCA_002352145.1 Chitinophagaceae bacterium UBA2789 | reverse complement strand
TTTTGCAGCCATATTTCTGGCTAATTCCAATAAAGGCCTGTCTTGGACTATATTGGCCAGCCGGAAGTTTAAAACCCCGCTTTGCCTTGTACCTTCGATATCCCCCGGTCCTCTCAGTTCAAGATCTTTTTCGGCTATTACAAAGCCATTATTGGTTTCTGTCATTATCCGGATGCGTTCTCTTGCATCATTACCCAGTTTTGAGCCGGTCAGCAAAATGCAATAGCTCTTTTCGCCCCCCCTGCCCACCCTTCCCCGCAACTGGTGCAATTGGGACAATCCGAATTTTTCCGCACTTTCAATTACCATAACCGTGGCATTAGGCACATTCACCCCCACCTCGATAACAGTGGTAGAAACCATGATCTGTGTGTCATGCTCCACAAATCGTTTCATATTGGCTTCTTTTTGTTCAGCCGGCTGACGGCCATGCACCATGCTGATCCAGTATTTGGGTTCAGGAAAGTAAGCCTTTACGTTTTCATAACCCTTCATCAGGTTTTCATAATCCAGTTTAGGACTTTCTTCAATTAAAGGAAATATGATATATACCTGCCGGCCTTTATCAATCTCGGTCCGGATAAAATCCATCACTTTGCTCCGGTGCGATTCATAACGGTGAACCGTGGTGACAGGTTGCCGTCCCGGTGGCATTTCATCGATCACACTGTAGTCAAGATCTCCGTAAGCGGTCATGGCCAGTGTACGGGGAATGGGTGTGGCCGTCATAACAAGAATATGCGGAGGCACGGCTGCCTTCTGCCAGAGCTTTGCTCTTTGTGCCACGCCAAAGCGATGCTGTTCATCAATGATGACAATACCGAGGTTATTGAACTGAACGGCATCTTCAATCAGTGCATGGGTGCCGATCAAAATTTTTATAGCGCCTTCCTGCAGTTCATTTAAAATTTTTTTCCTGGCGGCTGATTTGGTAGAACCGGTGAGCAAGGCTACCTGTACATTCACCTCCTTCAGCAATTCGCTGATAGTGTGAAAATGTTGTTGTGCCAGTATTTCTGTCGGAGCCATTAGGCATGCCTGGTAATTATTATCAACCGCCAGCAACATTATCAATACTGCTACAATTGTTTTACCACTACCCACATCCCCCTGCAACAACCGGTTCATTTGTCTGCCCCTGGCTGTGTCTGTACGTATTTCTTTGATGACTCTCTTTTGTGCCCCGGTAAGTCCGAAAGGAAGATGATTTCTGAAAAAATCATTAAAGAGGTCACCCACTTTATCAAATACCACACCTTTGGAAAACCTGTGCCGGCTTGACCGCAGCAGGTTCATCCGGAGCTGCGCCATAAATAGCTCCTCAAACTTTATTCGCTTTACTGCGTCATCATACTCCCCTTGCGACTGAGGAAAATGTATTTGACGATATGCCCTGAAGCGGCTGATCAATTTTAATTGCTCTAGTAACGGTTCTGGCAAATTTTCTGGTACTTCTTTTTCATGCAGCATGCCCATCAGCAGTTGCGTAAGCTTGCCAATCTGCCTTCCGCCAAGTCCTTTAGACTTTAATTTTTCCGTAGTTGAATAAATGGGTTCGAGGAATGCTTTTGCAGTTGGGCTACCCGGAACCAATAACTCTAATTCCGGATGAATAATCTGGGGTTGCCCATTAAAGAAGCTTATTCTTCCAAAAGCAATGTATGAATGGCCTTCCTGCAAAGTTTTTTGTACCCAGTTCAAACCCTGAAACCAGGTGAGTTCAATAATTCCTGTTTTATCCTTTAACTGAGCTACTAACCTTTTACCGGAACGTTGACCGATCAGTTCGACACTTAGCAACACCCCGGCCACCTGGGCAAACTCAGTTGCAAAGGTTATGTCACCAATAGAATTCAGCTTTGTTCTGTCAACATGACGGAATGGAAAATGATTCAACAAATCACCAAAGGTGAAGATGCCCAATTCCTTTTTTAAAAGATCAGCTCTTTGCGGGCCCACCCCTTTCAGGTATTCAATCGGGCTCTTTAATATTTGGGAGTGAGAATTAATGTGATTTGTTTACTACAAAATTAATTGTTGTGTACCTATATTATCGTGGCAATAAAGTCATAATAGAAAGACTAGGCCATCTGCCTGACTGATTTTTCCCAAAGCACTGATTGTTTTCCGCTGATATATCTTAAAAATCCTTTTACAAGACAATAATTCATGAATACAAAGTATAAAGGAATAGTAAAAAGCCCTGCTCGTTTACCCGATCGAACAAACAGCCAGCCGAATAATGCAAAGCAATAAAACAATACCTGTCCCAACAATAACATCTCGTATAATGTGTTACCTCTTTCAAATATAACAAGCCAGCTATTTGAAACAATCAGTATGAATAGCAATAAGGGGCAAAATACCCAGCGGAAGAGTCTTCTTGAGATGAATTGAAAACTCAATAATGGATGCCGGAAAGGATTCATTATTCCTTTTAAAAACCGTAATGACTGATAAGCACCGGCAGAAATTCTCACTTTTCTTTTTTCTTCTTCTTTCAACGAGGCAGAAGGTAACTCAGTTGCAAATGCATCCGGTTCGTAACTTATCTTATACCCCCGGAGACAAACTTGCATGGAGATTATAAAATCATCCAATATTATATCTTCATCTGTCGGAGTAAACAATGAGCTCCTGATGGAAAAAAGTTCTCCTGCGGCCCCAACCACTGAATACAATTCCGCATCCTGTCGCTTCATAAAGGATTCATACTGCCAGTATAAGCCCTCTGCTTCACCCACGGCAGATGCATAATTGTTTCTCAAAATCTTTTTTTCGCCGGCAACTCCTCCAACCTTCGGGTCTGCATAATGTGTAACAATACGGTTTATGCACTCCGGGTTAAGCATTGTATTAGCGTCGCTGAATATGACAATCGGGGTTTTCACCTGCTGCATGGCCCTTTTCACAGCTGCATACTTTCCCCTTCTTTCCGGCAGGTGCATTAATTGTAAAGAAGGAAACTTGCTTATCAATTCCGCCGAATTGTCCGATGAGCCATCTGTAACAAATATCACAGTAAGCTTATTTGCCGGGTAATCAATAGCCAGCGTATTACTGATCTTTAGCGGTAACAGGTTTGCCTCATTATACGCTGTTATAATCAATGTTACCGGCAGATGTTCTGTTTGTAAAAAATTAATATTTCCTGAAAACAATACCCGGATATTGTTCAATAAAAAGATGATCAGCCCATAACCGATATAGCTATAGAATAAAACAATGAGGCTTATCCAAAAAAAGGGCTCCATTACCATCACCTGAAGAGACCGGAAAATTACGGTCCGTCAGCAGCAAATATCCGCTGCTTTACCGGAATACTGCAGATTCTTACGTTTAAACTATTATTTTCAGGAAGATATAGATTAACCCACTTGCTTTTTTACATAATCTGCTCTACTTTGCATACACCAATATCCATTCGAAACCTGTATTATGAAAAGCCACTATTACCTGCTACAGATCGATTTGTCATTGATCACCTACAAATTTGCCTTACTCTGCTTCTTATCCGCATTTGTTGTTACTTTAATAACCATACCACCCGTTATTAATCTGATAAGGAAGTACCGGCTATATGATGTGCCTAATGCCCGTAAAGAACATTCAACCCCGATACCCACTATGGGTGGCGTAGCTATTGTTGCCGGTATGATGGCAGCTTTATTTTTATGGTTTCCGTTTAGTAATCAGCCCGGTCAGATCAGTTTCTTTTTCTCAGTTATTGTATTGCTGGCCCTTGGTATTATGGACGATTTAAAAGACCTTTCAGCCAGGTATAAATTTGTTGTACAATTCGCACTTGCCAGTTTGGTGGCAGTTGCGGGTATCCGAATCACTTCATTTGATGGCCTGTTTGGTATTTATGAACTGCCATTAACAGCACAATATACCTTTACCATTTTAGCCATAGTCGGAATAACTAATGCTTTCAATTTAATTGATGGTATTGATGGCCTTGCCGGTGGAATAGGCTTTATGAGCCTGGTAATCCTGGGACTTTTCTTAACTATGAGCGGAGATGTGAATACAGCTCTGATCGCATTCTCATTGGCTGGTGGAATGCTGGCTTTTCTTTATTTCAACTTTAATCCTGCAAGGATTTTTATGGGAGATACAGGTTCGCTGGTGCTGGGATTTGTAACGGCCATACTATGTATCCGGCTAATGGAGGTAAATCTTGTTGCTACAAATCCTGTATTACCCCATGCACCGGTATTTGTGCTGAGCATTGTATTAATACCAGTATTTGATACATTAAGAGTATTTACAGTAAGGATTTGGAAAGGCAAGTCACCCTTCAGTCCTGACAAAACCCATATACATCACCTGCTGACCAACCAGGGATTCAGTCATGCAATTGCGGCCAAGCTTATTTGTTTTGTCCATGCCTTTGTTCTTATGGAAGCATTCTGGTTGAGAAACCTGCGGCAGGAGTTCTTATTGCTGATATTGGCTGTATTCATGTTACTCGCAACTGTAATGTTGAAAAATATCAACTTGCTTTTTCCCCGAAAAGAACCGGGCACAGAAAAAGCTGGGATCTAATTACTTTCCGATACAAAAAATAAAGTGTGCAATATTATAAGGGATTTCAGCCGATTAAGCAACACGATACGCCAAAACAAGTACAGCCAGTTAACAAAGAAAGGATAAAATCTTATTGACCTGTGAATGTGCTTTACTTTATCACAGCTTCAGTGAAGATAAGGATTGCGGCTTATCCTCATTGTCTTACAGCCGTCTCCGATTGTAAGCCCATATACTGGTAAAACCTTTCAATAGTAACAACCTGGTGTTGCTGCTTATAAAATAATGTAAAAAGGTATGGACAGGTACAGGCCATCCGTTTTAGCAAGGTCTGCAAATAACCGAACAGTATCATTTTTTAATCTGTTGATGAGGCCATTCATTTCTGTTTTCTCATTGAAAAAATAATTCTTCATATGGCTCACCATTTTGGGTCACTACCCACATAATCTCTCAAATCGATAATGAAGGCATCTGCATTTTTCAAAAGGTCAAGGCTGAATTAATGATAGGTTTCGCAGCCTCCATATCATCCACAAACAGGTTGAATGATAAGTAGCCTAAATTTCCCGGGAGTAATTCAACATTCTGGAATCTGTAATTATGCTCCTTTCAATACTTTTTTACTTGCAGCGATTCTTTTTATGCAGGATGATAAACCACATGTGGTTTGAACCCTGGATCAAATTGAATAGGGAGATGAGGGTCTTGATGTACGATGTTGATGTCTGTTGTTATTAGTTGGGCGACTAGCTTAGGGTCGTTTATCAAATTGGCATAGGCGTTCGATTGTACCCCTACTTGCAGGAACGCTGATATATGAGCCTCTTTCTGATGAAAATTATAATGCTTTTTGAAACTGTCAAAGACAGCATTGATCAACTCACCAATTTTTATTGGTTGCTTCTGTTCTCCAGGCTGTCCAAGTACAGCATATTGCAATACGAAAGCAAAAAGAATTAATAGAGTGACTCTCAAAATTCTGCATCCAAATAATGTTTTACCATTTATTATTTCAGATAGTCGTTTGTTTTCACCAACCTGAACTCAGGCGATGATTTAAAAAAGATATTTAAAAGGTTCATATGGCCTGCTCCATAAATGACCAAAATCCTGTCAGCAGGGGTTCTTTCAATTTTCTGAATATTCCTGAATATGCGAAGGTTGCGGTTGAACCACCAGCCGGTTACATAATCAGGGCCAAAAAAGGGATCTTGTGCTGTTTCATATTTAAAGATGCCTATGAAATAACTGCCCAGGTCATTCTGAATATTTCTTTCGTCATTTTTCATACGCAGCTCTGCCTTTATGCCCTTAGTAGCAAATACGTCAGCCGGAAAACTCGCTTTTATTTTTGCGCTGTCGGGATTATGATAGAAGAAATCCATGAACTTTTTGCGGGCAACAGTATCATTATCAAGCAGACTATCAACAGAATTATAGTTTCTACCCCAGTCATTAACACAGTATATTTTTTCAATTCCAAGCTTTTTTCCAACTCTGAAACCTATTTGTTCATATTCCTCCCTGCCAAGCTTATGAGTACCTAAAACATAGCTCCTATACAGAGAGTCAATCCTGGGTTGAAATTCAGGTGATTGCTCAATAACAATAATAGTTGGTTTGAATTTTACGATCTGGTTAGCGATGTCTTCAATCTCTACCTGGTATTTTTTATCCAGGACATCTATCTGGTCCTTTTTATCTGTTTTGATCAGGTCCCGGTTGTGAAAGGCAAAATGAAATGTCCCTAAGGACAATACATCCGTTTTTGTTGATTGCCCCCGGGCAAAACTGAAGAGGATTAAGAGACCTGCCGAAAGGTTTAATATACGTTTCATATTTGATAAATTTTAAGATTGCATAAATTGAAGTTGGATAGTAACACCACAACCTATTGGGTCAGAACTTATAATTTACCTTGAATGACAAATAAGTAATGTCTTTTCCCTTACCTGTTTCCTTCACATAATTGCCCGCAGCAAAATATGACGCATCAACAGCAAATATCACATGTTTATTCAGCATAAAGGCGGTTTCAATGACCCATAATGTTCCAACATGTTTTTCGTCTGATTTGAACAGGGCTTCCGGTCTGGGTCGCATTTGTATAGCCCCGGGTGAATAGGTTCCATCCTGGTTACTTTGTCTCCACATGAAATTGATTCCAGTGTAAATATTGATGTTTCTATTTGGATTGAATTTCACATATGGATTTGCCGTTATCATATTCGTTGCACCGATTGGAGCCGCAAGGCCGTATTGTGGTTTGGAAAATAACAGGTTGTAGGTGTTCAATTGCCTGTCATCTTTATTCCTGTCACCAGTAAGATAATTGCCTGCAACACCTACAAATATATTTTTATAGGGTATGAGTTTATGATTTACATCAAAAGCAATCCCAAAGGCTTTGATGTATAAGTTATTGAATTTGCCAAACTGGTAAGATGCTTCCAACTCGTAATTTAATACCGGTTTATCTGAAAATAATCTTATACCGGCAATTTGCCTGTTTTCCTTTCCGGCGATAAAATTGTATTGTCTTCTTTTAGAATTAAAATTGATGGCATAATAATCAGCATTTAGCCACTTTGGAATGAATGTTTCACTAACATACACACCAGCAATCCAGTCTTTGAAAGCCTGATCATCAAACACCCCATTTTTGGATATAACCGGCGAAATTGCAAGTAATTCTATCCTTCTTTTACCTGACATATATTTCAGCAGGGCGCCGTCAAATGATAATCTTGTATTCGGACCTTCACGGAATGTAATCAACCTGTGACTGCCATAACTTAATTCTTGTCTACCTATTCTAAGCAGTAAGTTGCTTTTATTTTTAAAGTCAATAAAGGCCTGCTGTAAACTGAGATCATTCTGTTCGATCTCCGGTGTCAATGGATTTGGATTAATGAAGCGATGTGTGCTTCCCAACTGCGTGAATACCCTGAAATTTTTACTCACCCCGATATTGGCATGAACCATCACTCTTTGCCAAAGCTGCCAGGTAGTTGTTTTGCCAAAGGTGGGTGGCACATCACCAAAGTTGATGTTACGGTAATATTGCAGTTGTTCCCTAAGCTCGCCTCCAATGGAGATGGTTGATGTACGATAAAGCTTCATATATTTTAACCGCTCTGTTCCTTTTTTAGATACGCTGTCTTTTAGCAGATACTCAAAATTATCGTTGTAACGTAACAGGTTAACCTGGCTTTTGGTATTGTATCCTGTAATAACTAAGACTGCTATGACTATTAAATATTTCACTGAATTTGAAAATTTTGGGTCGCTACCAGTGTAGAATAGCGACCCGGTTTTTGCATGGCATTAATAAGGTTTTATCACCTGCCCTGTGTTGGCACCAAATACGCTTTTCCTGAAACCATATTCAAGTTGTTTCATGGTTACCGGCATCTCCCCCGGAAAGAATGGGAAATACTGCGGTGAGTTTTCGATAACTGTGGGGCTGACCGAATTGATGCGAATACCTTTCTGCAATTCAATGGCTGCTGCACGGACAAAGCCATCCACTGCTGCATTAGCTGCAGAGGCGTTAGCGAAGTTCTTTTGCGGTTCATGGGTTAATGCACCTGAGATCAGTGTGAAAGAACCCTTTGGATTGATGTAATGCTGTCCGATAAGCACCAGATTGATCTGCCCCATCATTTTCCCTTCCACACCATTTAGAAAAGTTTTATCTGTAAGATTAACCCATGGACCAACATAGGTAGGTCCTGCTGTACAAATCAGCGCATCAAAAGGACCAACTGTTTTATACATGTTTTCAATGGACTCGGTTGAGGTAATATCCACCTGCACTTCTTGTCCATTTCTATCCGCTTTTACTATTTCATGTTCTTTTGCCAACACATTGGACAAATAAGTACCCATTGTGCCTGAAGCACCTACGATGATAATTTTCATTTTTCTTGATTTTATTATTAATGATTAGAATTTTTTATTAAACGAATTGGTAAGAGTTGAATCCTTCCTTTTTTAATAATGGATGGATGAGATCGGACATGGCAGATTGCTATCGCAGCATTTTCCTTGCGTTTTTTGTTTTTAGTTTGGTTACCTGCAAGCTGATATTAAGCATTCGGTTATAACGCTGCACATCAGGGGATGCATTTACAAGGCCATAGCCGTACCGCACATCCAGTGTAAGGATGGAACGTTTCATACTGAAATTGTAGCCTGCACCTGCCTGTAAACCTGCATCCCAACGTTTGAAGTCGCCGGCATCATTTCCAAAAGACAGCTTAGAACTAGCCGCCGGAACTGAGTTTGCTGGGTCCGTTTTCAATCGGCCACCGATATGATAGGAGGCATAAGGGCCTGCATTAAGGTACAGCTTATTGATATGCAGACGGGCTAATACCGGCATTTCAACACTGTATAGCTTTAGGGTTGATTTGCTCACTGTTACGGAGTTGCCGGTATTCAGTGTACCACCCTTCATAGCGAAATAAATTTCCGGTACAAGTGAAAACATTGGTGTGATACCTGCCTGGTAAGAAAAACCTGCCTGCAGGCCCTGATAGTTTTTCTTATAAGAGCTAAGCTCGGCATTAACCTTCCCATAATTGAAATTTGTTGTCAGTGAATTAATTGCGATACTTAACTTACTTGTCTGTGAATACGAGTTGGGAGCTAGTGAGGTTAATAGCATTATTACTGCAAATAACTTTGTTGATTTGATTGCTTGTTGCATGATTATCTGTTTTTAATTTTACATTGTCTTTTTGGGCAATAGTTTACCTGCCCATTTTACAGGCAAATTTTTAATACCCTTCTTTGGTTTGATTTTAAACTGCTAACCCAGTATTAAGCAGCAGCTCTTAAATTGATAGAACAAAGCTACTATCTTGAAACGCCAACATGGTAGGACGATTTGCAACTAGAATGGCACATTTGTCAAGTTGTTTGATGAAACTGTTTGGTTCTGATCATCTATCCACTGCATCACTACTTTTCCTTTGGTACGCATTGCCTCAATGTAGCTTATGGCCTCTGGTATTTCCTTATAAGAGAATAATTTCTCTATTTGAGGTTTTACTTTTCCCTGCGCTACCAATTCAGCTAATGTCTGCATGTCGTTTGTATTTGACTCTACCGTAAACTGGATTAAGGGGAAATTGCCAAATAGTTTATTAATTAGGGTTGAAAACATATGCCCCATTGTTGTAAACCCGATCATTACACCTCGTTTTCCCATTCTCTTATAATCAGCATAAGTAAGATTACCGTTTGCATCTATAATTAAATCGTAACTACCATTATGCTGATGGATATTTTCCGTATCATAAGCGACTACTTTATCGGCACCTAAAGACTTTACAAAATCAGCATTCCTGCTGGAACATACAGCAGTGACATATGCCCCATAAGCCTTTGCAATCTGTACAGCAAAATGACCCACACCGCCTGAAGCACCATTTATAAGAACTTTTTCACCCGATGTAATCTTTCCGTATGTAACAAGTGCCTGGAGAGCAGTGAGCCCGGCTGTTGGCAAGCTTGCCATCTTAACTATGCTGACGTTGTTTGGAATTTTGCTACAAACAGTCGCTGGTACTTTTACATACTCTGCAAAAGCACCACCCATCAATGTTTCTCCAAATACTTTATCTCCAACCTGAAAGTTGGCAACGTTCTTGCCGGTTTCTACAATTATACCTGCAAAGTCAGCACCTGCAATTTTTTCTTTGGGCTTGAAAAACCAGAGGTAAATCTTGCAAAAAATGACTTACCCCTCAAAAGATGCCAATCAGCGGGGTTAGCAGAAATTGCAACCACCTTTACCAGGATGCAATCATCTTTCACCATTGGCTTATCTACTTCCTCTAAATGAAGGACTTCAGGACATCCGTATTTTGTTTTACAAATGCTTTCATTTTACTATTTCTAAACCTACCATCATGCACTTTGAATCACCATTTCATATTCCTGCAGGGTTATGACCCTTGACATTAAACCTATCAAACAATTTTTTTGACCGATAAAACACTTCTCCCATACTTTCAATCCTGTACTTCGCATTTGAACAGCATATACTGTTCCAAATCGCAAAGGAATCAAATTGGTTCTTATTTACTTTTTTCCAGTTCCCTCAATTTCTTTCGGGTTTCAGGCATTTCTTTTAAATGAAGTGCCTTCCTGAAAAATTCAATGGCTTTTTTTCTATCGTTTGTTTCCAAATAAAAATCTCCCATGCTATCATATGCATTGGCGCTTGCAGGATAGTTTTCAAGGTTCAGCTTGAAAAAGTCGCCAGCTTTTTTGTAGTTTTTATTAGAAAGGAAATTGTAGCCAAGTAAGTTGATAATACTTTCAGAAGGCAATACACAGTAATGCAGTAAGGAAGACAAATTTTGGTAATGCGCTTTTATGTAGGCAACTGTTATTGAAGTATCATTTAGCTCCTTATCTAACTCGTAACCTTTAAATAGAAAACGCAAAGCGTCGTAACTCGCAAGCAGCGGAACGGATGAATGGTTGTCTTCCGGATAAAACTTCCAGCTCCATTGCAGGTGGTTACTTTTCCTGTTTAAAATTATCTTTCGGAATTGAAGGTTGCCTCTCACATGAATGTTTGCATAGGCTGTGTCACGGGCTACCCGAGATGTATCCATGCCTTTGTTCATAGTATTGGCAGAAGCGTAATAAAGAAATTTGCCCGTATAATCATCCTTTGCTAGTTTCTGCGAAGCCATCTTCATGATCATGTGATTGTCCCACCATACACTCGGATCGATGGCAACATAGCTCGTAAATAGCGATGTATGGTTTAGAAGGGAATGAAGGACCGTTAACCCGCCCAGCGAATGACCGACAAGCATACGGTAAGGAGTTGTTGTATAAACACTATCCATATAAGGAAGAAGCTCATGTTCAATAAAGGCGATGAACTTCTCTCCTCCTCCTGAGGAACCTAAAGTGGCAGTATCTTTTTCACCGTCTGACCAGGAAATTGAGTGAGTTGGCGTAAGATCTCTGACCCGATTGGTGTTTGCAATCCCTACTACAATCATTTCAGGCATTTTACCTGTACTGCTTAGATACTGCACCATCCCTGTCATTGAATGGAAAAAGGCAGGCCCGTCCAGCAGATACATTACCGGATATTTATTTTGAGTACCCTTAGTAAAGGAAGAAGGAGTATATATCCATATTTCCCGATCCTCTTTTAGTATATCAGAATATATAAACTCTTTCTTGCCTATGTTTATCCGAACCTCATTTTCAGACAAAGCCTGAGACAAACAAAACCCTGGAAGAAAAAGCAGTAACCAATAAATATTTTTCATACCAAACAATTATCATTTTATCAAACTTTCACTCATGGCGGTTTTTATCATCCGTTCAAAAACATTCAACGCCTCCGCACCATATCGTAAACCTATCAAACAATGTATTTGACCTGCAAAACACTTCTCCCATACTTTCACTCCTGCACTTCGCAGTTTAGCAGCATACAATACCCCATCATCTCTAAGCGGATCAAATTCCGCAGTAATTATAACAGCTGGTGGTAACCCTGTAAAATCTTCCGCCAAAATCGGTGACACCGAAGAGTTATTGGTTTGACCGGGAGCATAGTTTTCAACTGCGAAATAGCACATTGCTTTTGTTTGGAAGTACCCAAAAGCATTCTGTTGATATGAAACAGATTTCTCCATATTCTCGGGCCGAAGATCCGCAGGTAATCCATTCAAGATTTGCAGTTTGATGCGGCTACTTATTTTATCCAACTTCGCTTTGTGTGTTATAACTGCAACGAGGTTAGCCCCTGCACTATTACCCATCAGTATCAACCTGCTGGTATCCCCGCCAAATTGATGCGCATTTTCAGAGATCCATCTGAAAGCATTGTAACTATCATCTACTGCTGCAGGAAACTTGTGTTCCGGTGCAACTCTATAATCAACTGCAAAAACAATCGCTTGATAGGTTTTTGCATCCTGCCATAAAGAATGTTCCAAACCTTTAACCAAAGGGGAAATGAAACCACCACCATGATAATGAATAATTATTGGAAGATTGTTTTGATGTAACGGATTGAAGACCAGCACTGGAATACTATCGCTTCCAATCTTAATTTTTTGTACATCTTGTTTAGGATATGGAACTACTGGTAATTGCGGATATTTCAGTTGTTCAATTGGGGTTTGTCTTAATTGCTCTATCGTCAGGTCTATATACCCAATAACTCTAAGAAAACCTGCAATTTCAGGATCTAATGTTCTATTACCACACTGTTGACTATTACTTTCAGAAGTTATAGAAGTAAGTAGGATGAGGATAAAAAAGGAAAGTAAATGTTTCATGGTAATATGTTTTAGCTTTGAATTAGTTTATAATTGCGGAGGTTACTTAAAATCAATTGTCCCCTTTTTACATAGCAATCAGGTATTTAATTTCTTCCTAGTTAAAACGATTATCATGAATATCCTCAAGATAATTCAAAAAAATCTGCCGAACGATCAGCCTTTCGATATCTGTCGTAAAAGTACGTATCATTGAAAAGGAGATTCTTTTATAGCTTATAAATACGAAATCTCATTCATTCAACAGGCTGGATTTTCTGAACCCCTTTACCACAAGATATATACCCAAAGAAAACTCAAACACAGCTACCGGAAACGCCGATAAACCAGCCCAAGGTGAAAACCGATCAATATATCCGAACATTGTTGCTGAATAGCCAGCAATCAACGGTAAAGCCCCAGCAATTCCAATAAGCGAAAGGGCACGGGGAACCAGCCTTGACTTGTATAGGAGAACTCCTAAAAGTAAATCGCAGATAGCAGGAATGAAGCTTTGACCTAAAAGAAAAATACGGTCGTATAAAGCCACAAGAGCATGGCTTGTTACCAATGCATCCTGACCAGCTTCTGACTGATGTATTGTAACTAATGATAGCAGGAAAGCTACTCCAACAAAAATAGTAGCCGACTCTAAAACACGGGCCGCAACAAGCCCCAAAGCCATGCTTTCATTTTGCTTCTTTAAAACAGGGAATAGAACAATAGCTGTAGCAATCCCTGCAAGTGCTACTACAATCTCTAAAAGTCCACCAGCGATAATTGCATTATCATTACTATTATCAACAATAAAATTTGGATCATGTGCAGGACCATAGAGAACAAAGGTTGGTATAGACACAAAAGTTAGAATGTACAGTATCCCGGCAGTGAGTGACACTCTTCTGAATTGTGTGCTTCTTACTGCCGGAGAAACATTTGGTATTGTGCTTGAGTTGGAAAGGTTTGGGTTCATGCAGATTGATTTTTAATTAAAGATTATTTTTATGATTTCAAAACTCCTCTTCAATCAGTTCCTTGTTTACCATTAAACCGGTGGTTGTTCCCATGGAAACAGCATTTGCTACGGTACGCATTCTTGTGGTGTTGTCACCGCAGGCATATACGCAGGGTATAGAAGTTCTTTGTGCCTGGTCTATCTTTATATAACCATCCTGTGTCAGCTCACACCCAAGCTCCTGAGGAATTGATGAATGTTGGACAAATGGAAACCTTGCATAAATAGCTTTCGCCTGTACATTTGTTCCGTTCTTAAAATAAATTTTTTGGATATAGCCGTCTTTATGTTTAAGCCGATTTATTTCAGCTTCTATGATATTAATATCATGTTTATCAAGTTTTGCTTTTTGTTCAACTGAAAGTGATGATTTCCCATTGGTGTAAAGCGTTAAGTCTTTCGTCCAATTTGAAATCAAAGTAGCTATTTCAAAAACGAGATCGCCATTGGCAATGGCTCCTGTTTTTTGATGCCGAACCTCATATCCGTGGCAGTAAGGACAGTGCAGTACACTTATTCCCCAGCTTTCAGCAAAGCCCGGGATTGGGGGCATAATATCTCTGATACCTGTTGCAAAAACCAGCTTTTTTGAAGTAAAGACTTCTCCTGTCTGTATTTCTATTTCAAATCCTGATTTCGTTTTTAAGCCAGTCTTTACTAAACCTTCCAGAAAACTCACTGATCCATACATCTGCACTTGCTGTTTAGCAAGGCTGACTATTTCTTTTGGTGTCTTACCATCATTGGTTAAGAAATTGTGTGAATGCGGCGTTTGCTTGTTGCAAGGATTTCCATTATCTATCACTAATACATTTCTTAGTGCTCGGCCTAATGCCATTGCTGTTGCAAGTCCGGCATAACTGCCTCCTATTATAATGACATCGAAATTTGTTTGATGTATCATTTTATTATTTTTTATAGCACTTAGCAATGGCATCGGAACCATCATTCCACTTAGTGCAATTCCAGATTGCTTTATAAAATCCCGGCGTTTCATCATGGTTGTTGGAACTATTTCACAGCCTGTTTTACTGACTTCTTACCAGATGTTTTTTGAATAAGTAAATCCAGAAACGGCACACCTACAAACATCATCCATGGCACCAAAGAAACCGTTAGTATGAATGTTCGCTGATACAATGGAAAAGATGATAACTGTTGTCCAAAAAAGAACAGTGTGATAGATGGATAGATTACCATCCAGATCTTTAATGACATTATCATTCATGCTTTAGCTTTCATATTTCAATATATATTTATGAGTAATATTTTTCACTTACAAAAATAGAACCGCTGTAAGGCGTGATGATAGGACGCTTATTAAGTTGAACAGGACTTATTTGAAATTCTTGCGGAAAAGGTCAGGTGACAGCCCTGTATGCTTCTTTAAAAACGAATGAAATAAGAAGGGTCCTCAAAACCTAAGTAATCAGCTATTCCCTTTATTTGGTTAGATGTTGCCAGTAAATTGCGCTTCGCTTCGAATATAATTTGCTCTTTTATTAGGTCAGAAACCGTTTTACCAACCGAAGCTTTAGTGATAGAATTTAATTGGTAAGATGAAAGCGGTAATAGATCATTCTGATTTCATAATCAGGATCGTATTTTGTAACTGGGCGTATTTAAATCGCAAAATATTTTGTGTCCGAATTTTTTATCGTTGTCATTTATATTTTCTAATATAATGCGTACTGCTTCATTGTTATTTTTAAATCTGATATTCAGGCTATCATCGAATGAAAAAGGCTGATGAATTAAAGCTTGCATATTGAAACGGCACTTGTATAAGAAGAATAGTTATTTGCCGATACAAAATTTGGAAAAAATATAATCCAACTGATCTTCATTGGTTATCTCCCCTGTTATCTCGCCAAGATAATGGAGGCTACGCCTGATATCTAATGCCAGTAAGTCTCCTGGTATTTTTTTGTCAAGCCCTTCTTTAATATCATTTAATGAACGGGCCACTTCTTTTAAAGCATGAAAGTGCCTCGCATTGGTGATAATTGTATTCTCAGGTTGAACCTTTCCTTCCAAAATCATATCAACCATCTTTTCCTTCAATACCTCAGTGTGCATATTATTCTTTGCAGAGATAAAAACAATGTGGTCAAAGGCTGCGAATTTTTCCCGGGCTACTTTTTCGTCAGCACTGTCAATTTTGTTGGCCACTAATAAGAATCTTACCCCATCCTTTTCTGCCTGCAGCTGCCACGTCTTTAGTTCAGCAATCCCTTCATTTATATCAAATACATAAAGAACAAGGTCAGCTTGCTTAATTTTTTCAAGGCTTCTTTCAATACCTGCTGATTCAATAACATCAGTTGTGTGCTCCCTGATACCCGCAGTATCAATAAGCCTGAAAAGGATTCCGTCAATATTTATAACCTCTTCTATAGTATCCCTTGTTGTTCCGGGTATATCACTGACAATTGCCCTGTTCTCATTGAGAAGATTATTAAGCAAAGTAGATTTCCCAGCATTGGGTTTACCTACAATGGCTACACTTACACCATTTCTTATCACATTCCCTAACTGAAAAGAATTGATCAGTTTGCTGGTGGAATATTGCAGTTCATTTATCAATTCATAAAACTGCGTCCGGTCAGCAAACTCTACATCCTCCTGGGAGAAGTCAAGTTCCAGTTCAATTAAGGCAGAAAACTTAAGCAACCTATCTCTCAAATCCTTTAGATTAGCTGAAAAACCACCCCGAATAGTATGGAGGGCTGCTTTTTGAGAGGCTGCTGTATTAGATGCAATCAGGTCAGCTACGGCTTCAGCCTGGGCCAGATCCAGTTTTCCGTTAAGAAATGCCCGTTGTGTAAACTCCCCCGGTTTTGCCAACCTGGCTCCTTCTTTTACACAGGCCCCCACTATTTGCTGATGAATAAAAGGTGAACCATGAGCACTTATCTCTATTACATCTTCACCAGTATAAGATTTTGGGGCTTTAAAAAGAGACACTACAACCTCATCGAGCACTTTATCCCCCTCCTTCAGATACCCTACATGTAATGTATGTGTGGGTTGATGATCCAGGTCTTTTGACGGAAACAAGTGATTAATAATCTCAAAAGCTTTGTTACCGCTTAACCTGATTACACCTATTGCACCCACACCCTGTGGAGTGGCTATTGCCACAATGGTATCATCCCAACCCGATAGTTTGGTCATCATTCCACAAAATTAGATTTGATTACTTAACACCCGAAAACAAAAAATCCTTTCTGTTACCAGAAAGGATTTTTATTGAATCAGATTATACTTATTCACCCAAAACCTGGAATGTAATAGGTTGCTTACGATAGGCTTTTACTGAACGACCATTCTGAACGGCAGGTGTCCATTTGGGACCTTTCTTAATAACCCTCATTGCCTCTTCTTCCATTCCATAACCGTGATTGGTCATAGGTCTCACATCACTGATATTACCTTCTTTGTCAACCACGAACTGGATAATGGTGGTGTAAGTGCCCTCCGGTGCTCCATTATCTGTAGCTACCTGTCCATTACAGTTTGTTTCAAGATAACGACGCCATTTGCTATCACCACCCGGAAAGGCCGCTTCAATCTCTACTTTATCAAAGATCTTGTTCTCATCCGGATCTTCTTTTTTCTCTTCCACGATCTGCTTTCCTTCATCAATTGCTACAGGAGTGGCAATATTATCATCTTTAATACCTTCCTGGTCGATCTCAGCGATCTTTACATCTTTCAATTCTTCCTGGGGTGGAGGGGGTTTTTCAACCTCTTCGTCCTTTTTGATCACAGGAGGAGTAAACTGTTTCATTTCTACTTTCGGGGGTTCCACTTTAGGAGGAGGAGGAGGAGGAGGAACAACTTTCTTCTCTTCTTCCTGCTTGATATCCTGAAGGGTAACTTCCTGCATTTTTACTTTACCATCTTTCTTGGATTTAAGAGAGCTGGAAAGAACTGATCCGGCTAAGGCGAGAGCAGCAATAGATGCAGTGATAATTAAAGCCCGGGTAATGCGGCGGTTATAAGTTTTTCTCAACTCATAAGCACCATAGTCCTTGTTCCTGTCTTCAAAGATCAGGTCAAGAATGTCGGCGGATAAAATCTTGTTGGCTTCCATGAGTTAAACGTTTTTTATTAGATGCACACAGCTTTGTCTTTCCATAACTGCCGGCAAACTATTTTATACCATTAGTTGCTTCTGTAGCTTTTATCAAATCAACTTCCTGTGGTAATATCTTAACCATTGCATAGGTTTTCACCTGGTTAATGGTCATTTCATCAAGTATATCTACAGTATTGCTGTAAGTAGCATCTGCATCGGGCTTGATCACAACGATGAAATCCCTGTCAAGACAAGCCTTTTCCCAATCAGGATCTCCTTTTTCTTTGGCTTTATCCTGTGTTTTTTTACAGGTCTCATCATGCTGGTGACGGCTAATCACATCTTTCTTTTTATTGATGATCACCTCACGGATTCCCTTGAATGTTGTTGATTTAAAATTATTACCAGTTGCATCCACAACGAGTTTTCCTTCATAGTAATACACCTGGTTTGCTTTTCCAAGCATAATGGTCAGTACGCTGGATTCTTTAGCCTCTGTCTGCTGTTTTTCGTCTTTAACATCTTTCGGCATATTCAGATCCATTGTTGTAGGAGTCGTCATTGTTGCCGTAAAAACGAAGAACGTAATCAGCAGGAAGCCAAGATCCACCATCGGCGTCATGTCTACCCGGGTAGAAAGTTTTTTGGCCTTCTTTACCCCTGGTCCTTTTTTGTGGCCACTATCGCCACCACCGGTATCTATACTTGCCATGATTTACTGATTTTGTTTTTTAAATTATTTAGTAACTCTCCTGTTATACAAGTCCAATTCAGAATTGGACGGAATGTCATCCAGAGCTGTTACTAAGTTATATTTGAATTCATCATTGCGCTTCAAGGCACTAACTACAGCTTCAAAAGCAGGATACTTAGAGTGTCCATCACCTTTGATGAGGTAGTTGAGTGATTCTCCCGCAAAAGCAGATTTTGCAGCCGCAATCCACCAAACCAGTTCATTATTGGCAGAGTCCATAACTGGTATGCCGGGTTGCTTAATTGATTTTTGCTGGTCTGCAGGCGTTGCAAGCAGCTGCTTAAGGTTGCCGAAAGGCACACCTACTGCAAAAGTTTGCCTGTAATTAGCCTTTTCTGCAGGAGTTAAACCCAGATTCCGGGTAGTATTGATATTCTCAATAATAGCATCAAACTTGCTTTTATCCTTATCAGATAATACGGTAAAATAAACCTTATTTGAAGAGTCTATTATTACCATAACAGCGTTATTCTCAGGCAATTTTTGAGACAATACCGATCCCGGAGTGGTAATTTCTACCGGCTCAGGTGGCTTGAATTTGGTCGCCATGATAAAGAAAGAGAGAATCAGGAAGGCTATGTCCACAAAAGGTGTCATATCCGTATCTGTACTCTTCCTTGGTATTTTAACACTAGGCATTGTTTACAAATATTTTAGAAATGAGATGAATAGGGTTCATTTTTCCACAAAAAAGATCCTCTTATTTGTAAAGAGAAGCAAAGCTTTGTGTAAGTGTAAAACCAGACTCATCAATGCCGTAAGTTATTGAGTCGATCTTGGTAGTGAAAACGTTATACATGATAAGGGCAATCGCAGAAGTACCGATACCTAAAGCCGTATTATAGAGGGCCTCAGAGATACCAACCGCCAGGTCAGCAGCAGCACCAGCACCACCTTCTTCACCTAAAGCGGCGAATGAACGAATCATACCCATTACCGTACCTAACAGGGCGATCAGTGTACCAACTGAAGTAATAGTAGAAAGAAATACAAGGTTCTTTTGCAACATTGGCAATTCCAATGCAGTTGCTTCTTCTACTTCTTTTTGAATAGCAATAACTTTCTGATCAGTGTTCAGATTGCCTTCGTTGATCATTTCCTTGTAGCGGCGAAGTCCTGCTTTCATTACATTACCTACAGAACCTCTTTGTTTGTCACACTCAGACAAAGCTGCATCAACATTACGATTTGCCAGGTGGTACTGTACTTTTCTGATAAAATCAGAAATAGAACCTTTACCTAATGCTTTTCTGATAGTTAAAAACCTTTCAATTGAGAAAACAATTACCATCAGGAACATTCCAATCAACAACGGTACAATGATACCGCCCTCATAAATTCTGTGGAAGGCATCTTTTGGCTTTAAGTGATGCGGCCAGAATCCACCAGATGCATCTGGTTGTTCAAATCCGCTAGGATTACCCATCATAAAACGCCAAATAGCATAACCGCCAATAATACAAACGACAGGTGCAATCCATGAAATAGCGTTACTGCTTTTTTTGGGTTGAACCGATGTGGCCTTAACTGAAGCCGTTGCAGTTGGTTTAATCTCTGCCATGATCTTAATTTTTAATTTTTGTTTTTAATGAAATGTACTAATCCGTTTTTCAGTCGTACAATGCTAAGAAAAAAGTTTAAACAATGTTCTCCTTTCCTCATTTTTTTGGTAAGGGGGGTCAAGTTAAGGATTTTTTCAAACGGAACAACTTAGAATCAGGGAATTTGATGAGAATTTCACCNNGGATAAAGTCCGGCCAATAAACCGACAGCCGTGCATAATATTATGCCATAGATAACCCAGTTCCAGGGCACCACAAACCCTGTTTTAAGCACTATAGAAAATAGGTTTCCGACCATGATTCCTAAGACGATGCCCAGCAATGCCCCCAGTAAACTAATAATGATCGCCTCCAGTAAAAACTGCCGGCTTACCATGCTGCTTTTGCCCCCTATTGCTTTTACCAGGCCAACCTCCCGGGTTCTTTCCGATACAGATACAAGCATAATATTCATGAGCCCGATGGCAGCACCAATCAGTGTTATAAGACCTATAACCGTAGCTGAAACCGTAAGAAACCGCAGGCTATTCATTGCTTTTTCAGCAACACTATCACTCCGGTCCAGCACAAAATTGCTCTCTTCGGTAGTAGTAAGCTTACGAACCGCCCTGAAAATACCCTCAGCCTCCCCCATAGCTTCATTTACTTTCAGCAGGTCATTGGTCATAACAGCAACTACATATGAAAAACCAGAAGGAAAATTTCTGTCAACATTCTTATAGGAAGTAATAATCACATTATCCCGGCTAAAGCCAAATGTAGAACCCCTGCTCTCCAGCACACCCAACACCCGATAAGGAACGTTATTAATCCTGACAACAGCATTAACAGCTCTATCTGCTCCCTGCTTGAATAATTTCTTTGCTACGTCATAACCAAGTATACAAACATTGCGGCTCGTTTGCACATCCAGCCTGTTGATATTTCTTCCTGCCAAAAGGTTGAATCCATTCAGCATTAAATAATTCTCATCACCTCCGAACATCATTACATTGGGACTTGTCTTTCTGTTCTCATGGGAAACGATATTATTGCGATTACCAAAAAGAGAGATACTTTTTACTGAAGGAAAATTGAATCGCTGAACAAATAGCTCAGCTTCATCTTGTGTAATAAGCTTGCCAAGATTTGATTTTTTTTCTTTGCGGCCACCTTTCTTGGTGAGCTTTACATCCTGGTTGCCGCCGCCGCCAAAACGAATTTGTCTTTCCTTAAATCGAACTGTAAAACTATTGGCACCCATTGTAGAAAAACTCTCAGTAAATTTCTGGTTCATGGCTTTTATAGCAGTGATGATACCTACCAACGCCATGATGCCGAAAGCAATGATTGCCACCGTAAGCCCTGTTCTGAGCTTATTTCCCCTGATAGTGCGGAATGCTAGAGAAAATATATCTGTAAAATTCATAACGGCCTTTCAAAGGTAAATCCTTTAAGCCGTAGAAAAACTGTTTTTTGACAGGTGGAGGTAGCTGGTATTTCCTTTTCTTAGAAATATAGCCAGCCAATTATAAGATTAGGGTAAATACCCAGCACTATTACTAAAGCAGCCAGTATAAACAAGGCCCATTTAAAGGCTGATGTTACTTGTATAGATTGCGGTTCGCCATCTTTGAAATACATGGCCTGTATAACCCGGAAATAATAATAAACACTAACTGCAGCCATCAGTACCGCGAAGATTACCAACCAAAGGTTCTTACCGGTTGCCAGGGCAGCTTTAAGCATATAGAACTTTGACAGAAACCCTGCAGTAAGCGGAATACCCGCCAATGAAAGCAGGAAGATGGTAGTAGTTGCCGCCAGCAGCGGTTGATGCTTTGCAAGGCCGTTGAAACCTTCAAATGTGTAATCGCTCATCTTGATGAGAACTGCAAAAATGCCAATTGTGGCCAGGCTATAAGCAGCTGTATAAAGCAATAAACCTTCCTTGGCATCTGTATTCATGGCATATACAGCCAGCAACATAAAACCAGCCTGGGAAATACTGGAATATGCCAGCATTCTTTTTACACTCTGCTGGAATACCGCTGTGATATTTCCAATAAACAGGGTAACAGCAGTTATTACTGCAAAGAAGAGCTGCCATTGTGCCTGAAGATTACCAAAGGTCTGATCGAACAAACGGATAAATCCAATGAAAACGGCTGCTTTTACAATAGTAGCCATGAATGAAGTGAATACGGTAGGAGCCCCGTCATACACATCTGGTGTCCAGAAATGAAAGGGTGCTACCGAAACCTTGAACCCCATGGAAAAAATCAACAGGAGCATTCCGCCAAGGAGCAACGCCGAAGGGGCTGCCTGTGAATACGTATCAATTGCAGTTGTATCAAAAGTGCCCTTAGCCCCATATACCAATGCTATACCCATGAGCATAATACCGGTAGAAAATGAGCCCATCAGGAAATATTTCAATGAGGCTTCATTACTTTTTAAGTTTCTCTTGTCACTACCTGTAAGGATATAGAGCGGAATGGAAATAATTTCAATTCCGAGAAACAATATCAGCAGTGATTTAAATGAGGATGTTAATGTTACACCACAAAGTATGAAGAATATCAGCGCAAAATATTCAGCATAATTTACCCCTACTTTTTCCATATCCCTTGCTGATAGCAGGAAATAAATCAATGTAGAAGCAAAAATAATAGTGTTAAATACCAGGGCAAACCGTTCAAAAGCGATCATTCCCCGGGTATTGATCTCAAAAAACTTAATCCCTGAAAATTCCAGCAGGTTTACTACGATCAAAAGAACCATACCACCAATGGCTACATTACGAATAGTAGCTTTGGATTTCAGCAGAAAACTGCCGAACATCATCATAACCCCGAGAATAGCCGATAATATTAATGCGTTCATACTTTATTTATCACTTAGGTACTGTGGGATACCTTATTACTTCAAACTTGTTTACAATCGATTCTGTCACCCCGTTGGTCAGGTCAAGCATTGGCTGCGGAAATACTCCTATCCAGAAAATCAGGATCACAATTATCCCTAATGCCAGTTTTTCATTGAACCGGATATCTGTCACTTTTGACGTAATGTCATTTACATTCCCATAGGCCACTTTTCTTACCATTCGCAAAGTATACGCAGCAGCTAATATTATACAGACACCAGCCATCACCGTAAACCAAACATAGTATTGTGTATACGAACTAAGAATGCCATTAAAAATCAGGAACTCCCCAACAAAAGCGTTTGTCAGCGGCAAGGCAATATTGGCCAGGGCAATGATCACAAAGAAAATGGCCAGGGCAGGAGCGGTTTGTGCCAAACCTCCTAATTCAGATATCTTACGGGTGCCCGTATTTCTTTCAATCCATTCCACCACGATCCACAAGCCAATGATATTAATGCCATGGCTAAACATCTGAATCATTACCCCTTGTATTCCGCTTGTATTTTGTGTAAACAAACCTGCGCATAATAAACCTATATGNNGTGATGAAATCTCCCCACTGAAAAGAGGCCCCGGAAACAATGGGGAATAACCAGCGGATAATTCCAAAAACCCCCATTTTCACCATCACACCACTCAGGGCCATAGTAGTGGCAGTAGGCGCCTGTTCGTAAGTATCGGGTTGCCACGTATGCAGCGGGAAAATGGGCATTTTGATTGCAAATGCTGCAAACATGAGCCAGAATACCAGGTTCTGTTGCTTACTGTTCAATGTAACAGCAACATCATAAAATGACTGAAGACTAAAAGACCTGTCAGTTGTTTTGCTGTACACAAATAAAATGGCGATCAGCATCAGCAATGAGCCAACAAATGTATAAATGAAGAATTTGATCGTAACGGCAATTCTTTTTTCACCACCCCATTGTGAACAGAGAAAATACATGGGGATAAGCGCCAATTCCCAGAAGAAGTAAAACAACAACGCATCCATTGCCAAAAACACACCCATCATACCAGCCTGGCCAAGAAGCATCAGTGCAAAAAAGTTCCTGGCATTTTTATAGGATGTATTCCAGGTGGCTATAAAAATCAGCGGGAATGAAACAGCATTTAATAAGGTTAAGATCAATCCCACACCATCCAGTTTAACAGAAAAACTACTCCCCAGCGCTGGCATCCATTCACATTGATGAGCCATATATTTAGCATCCTTCAGCAGGGTAAGACCGGCTAATGAAACAGCCAATGTTATCAATGATGAAAATAATGCCCAGGAGCGAACCGTTTTCTCATTCTTCAGAATGAAAGCAGCTAAGCCGGTCAGCAACGGAACCAATATCAATAAAACTGGAATCATAATCTATTTCTAATAAACCCGGTTATTTTCTAATAAAAAACTGGATGACAAAAAACACCACCATACTTAATACCATCAGCAGTACATAGCTGCCTACCTGGCCACTCTGCAACAGACGTAACTGGCGGCTGCTGTAGTTCACTGCCTTTCCTACCCCGTTCACCAACCCATCTACCACAGATTTCTCAAATACATTATTTAAAAATGAACCAAATCTCTTTAACGGTTTTACAAAGGCCGCCTCATATAACTCATCCACATACCATTTATTCTCCAGTACTTTCCCAAATCCAGTTGCTTCGCTACGCTGATAGTTTCTAAATACAAACCAGGCTGCTATAATCATTACAACTACTAAAGCAGTTGATAATCCCATCAGCATGTACTCCGTTGTATGAGAAACAGTATGTTCACCATGCTGAGCAATAACAGGAGAAAGAAAAGCTGT
>DEHX01000053.1:0-2034 GCA_002352145.1 Chitinophagaceae bacterium UBA2789 | reverse complement strand
GAAAAGAATCCGCTAAAAGGCGGAATGCCGGCAATAGCAATACAACCGACCAGGAAAGTAATAAAAGTAATTTTAAGCTTTTTACTCAACCCTCCCATATTACGGATATCCTGTTCTCCGCTCATGGCATGAATAACACTGCCACTACCCAGGAACAGTAATGCTTTGAAAAAGGCATGTGTCATCACATGGAAAACAGCCGCCACATAAGCCCCTGTACCTAACGCAAGAAACATAAAACCTAACTGGCTTACAGTAGAATAAGCCAATACTTTCTTTATGTCATTTTGCTTGAGGGCTATTGTAGCTGCTAATAAAGCAGTTGCCAAACCCGTATACGCCACAATGTCCATTGTTAGCGGAGCCAATGAATACAATACATTGCTGCGGGCAATCATATAGATACCTGCCGTTACCATCGTTGCCGCATGGATAAGGGCAGAAACCGGTGTGGGGCCTGCCATCGCATCAGGCAACCATGTGTACAGCGGAATCTGTGCACTTTTACCTGTAGCACCTACAAAAAGTAAAATGGTAATAACAGTTATATCCAGTGTCTTCAGCTTGGCAAGATTTGCTGCTGTAAATACCTCCGAAAAAGAAACAGTGCCCAGCTTAGCAATCAGCCAGAAAATAGCGATCAAAAAAGCAAGGTCACCAATACGGTTCATGATAAATGCCTTGCTGGCTGCTTTATTATATGAAGTATTTTTAAACCAGTACCCGATCAGCAAATAAGAACAAAGCCCAACACCCTCCCACCCTATGAACAAGATCACAAAGTTGGCACCCATTACCAGCAACAGCATTGAGAAAACGAACAGGTTCAGGTAAGAAAAATACCTGCCAAAATGTTCTGTCTTTTCCTCATGCATGTAGGAAGTAGAGTAAACATGAATAAGAAACCCAACTCCTGTGATAATTAGAAGGAATAATGATGAAAGCTGATCAATTTTAAAAGCGAATGGGATAACCAGTTTTCCAACTGAAATAAAGTTGAAATAATGTGCATCATAGGTGTTTCCGCCTTTTACCTGCATAAATACCCAAATGCTGAGTATAAATGATGCGAGAATAGTACCACATCCCACCAGGCTGATCGCTGGTTTGGATAAATGTTTTCTTCCTAATCCATTGATCAAAAAACCGATCAGTGGCAACAGCGGAATAAGATAAACTATCTGTAAAGCATTCTGCATAATAATCCAGCCCTGCTGTTAATGTTTTAACCTGTTTAAAAAATTCACATCTACGGAATGTATATTCCGGTACATCATAACGATAATAGCCAAACCCACACTTACTTCTGCTGCTGCTACCACCATGATGAAGAATACAAATAACTGTCCATCGGCCCCGGCTGCAGCATTGGTTTCTGCCAATCTCAGGTGATGCATTTTTGAAAATGCCACCAATAATAAATTCACTGCATTCAGCATCAATTCTATACACATAAAAATGATGATGGCATTGCGTCGTGTCAAAACACCTACTATACCAATGCTGAAAAGGGCGATAGAAAGAAATATATAATAATTAATGGGCATATTATTCTTTTTTACCAATCACCACAGCGCCAACCATGGCACTTAAAAATAAAATACTGCTTATCTCAAAAGGCACCACATAAGTGCTGAACAATTCCTTCCCTAATGTCTGGATCAAACCGATGTTCCCTTCTTTAACCAGAGCCTGCTGCTGTTTGATGTCTGAATCTTTCAATGCTGCCACCAAAACAAGCAATAAGCAACCACCTGCTACAGCACCTGCCATTTTGAGCCAACGGCTTTTTTGTGGTTCAGTTTCTTTATTCAAATTCATCAGCATGATCACAAACAGGAACAAAACCATAATGGCCCCGGCGTACACAATGATATTGACAATAGCCAGGAACTGTGCATTCAATAGTATATAATGACCGGAAATAGCAAAGAAAGTGACTATCAGCCACAGCACACTGTGAACCGGATTTTTACTGGTAATCATCATCAGGCCACTGAAGATGGCCATAACAGAAAGAAACCAGAATAGTAT
>DEHX01000073.1 GCA_002352145.1 Chitinophagaceae bacterium UBA2789 | reverse complement strand
TTAATGAAATCAGCCTGTATATTGATATTATACTGATAAACCAATTGACCTGAACTGTTGAAGAATAACAGGCCATAATATCCCGGCTTCAGATCATTCTTTGTTACCCTTATCGATGCCCCTCTCTGAGCCGGAGCAGGATAAATGGAGAAGCCATCAGCAATAGAAGCGACAGTAAATGACTGCTGCAATCCATAAGATGTGCCACCATTGTTGGTAGCGTATGCTTTATAATAATAGGTTGCCCCCTGTACAAGACCATTGAGTGAAGCCGTATAGTTTCCGCTGCTCAGGTTAGTAGACACAACTTTAGTTCCTGTGCCGTTTCCAAAGCCGTTAATACCACTGAATTCAATTCCGTACTCAGTAACATTGGAACAACCTGTGGCAGCAATAGATCCGGCCAAAGTAGCAGAATGATTGGTAATGTTGGTGGAAGCACCTGTTACCACGGTAGCCAATGTATTCACACCACTGCCATCAGCAGCAACTGACGTGGAAGCTGCACCACCACCGCTTACCGGTATATTACCTGTGTATGCCTGAACCAGTACCGGCGATAATTTTACATAAATAGCCTGGCTAAAAGCGCCGCCGGGTTGGGTTAAGCTTAGTGAAGCAGTGTATGTACCACCGCTGGTTGTAGAGAATGAATAGCCGGCCAACGGACCAACGTTTACATTGGCATTGGTAAGACCAACACCAGTTATGGTAAATGAATTTGCCGCTGATGTAGTATTGATACAAATATTACCAAAAGGTACGAGTGCTGAAGCCGTTAATGTGGGTGCCGCAGTAGTAAAGCTCTGCTGATTGCCGTAAGCAGTTCCGCCAGCATTGGTGGCATAAGCCCTGTAATAATAAGTGGTGCTGGCCGCAAGACCGGTCAGCCCTGCACTGAAGTTACCTCCGGACAAATTTGAAGAGGCTACTTGTGTACCGGTTCCCAGCGGGAAGTTATTGGTAGTACTATATTCAATTCCATACGCTGTTACGCTGGAACAACCGGTTGCTGTTATAGAACCTGCTGCAGTAGCAGTGGTCTGCGTAATGGCACTGGCAGAACCTGTTGTAACAGAAGCAGTGGTGTTGACACCTGAACCTACAGCAGCAACATTCACCGGTGCAGCTATACCACCACCATCTACCGGAATATTTCCATTATAAGATTGAACAGCAGTTGGCGTAAATCTTACAAAAATCTGCTGAGAATAAGAACCGCCCGGTTGTGTCAAACTCAATGAAGCAGTATAAGTGCCACCGGCAGTTGTAGAGAAGGTGTACCCGGTGAGCGGACCAACTGTAACGTTTGCCGTAGTCAGGTTGCTGCCGGTAATGGTAAATGAATTAGGTCCGGCTGTTGTATTGATACACACATTACCAAACGCACTAAGCGCTGATGTTGTAATGGTTGGGTTCGGTGTCAAGGTAGCAAATGATTGCTCCGCACCATAAGTAGTGCCCCCGCCATTAGTAGCATAAGCCCTGTAGTAATAGGTGGTGCCGGAAGAAAGACCCGTGAGATCAGAAGTGAAGTTACCTCCCGCAATATTGGTAGAGGCAACTTGTGTACCTGTTCCCGGAGTGAAACCGCCCGTTGTACTGTACTCAATACCATAGGCAGTGATTGCTGTACAACCTGTAGATGGAATGCTTCCAGCAGCAGTGGCAGAAGTAAGAGTAATAGAACTGGCTCCGCCTGTTGTTACGGACGGAGCAGTATTGACGCCTGATCCAACAGTAGCAGCGTTAACCGGTGTAGTTACACCACCACCGCTTACAGCAATGTTTCCGTTGTAAGATTGAACTGCTGTAGGTGTAAACCTTACAAATACCTGCTGACTAAATGAGCCACCCGGCTGAGTTAAAGATAAAGTTGTAGAATAGGGACCGCCTGATGCAGTGGCATATTCAAATCCCGTCAATGCAGCCACAGCTACATTTGCTGTAGTAAGGTTTGAACCTGAAATGGTAAATGAATTAGGACCAGCAGTAGTATTGATACAAGTATTCCCAAATGATGCAAGTGGCGAGGATATAGTCAAAGAAGGACTTACACTTCCACAAATTACAACTGGAGAAGCACTGTTCCTCGGAACTGGCGCAATCACAACATCAAAGTCACCATTATTATTATCAGTGTCTGTGCAGCCATTTGTTTTTCTCACACACCCGTTTGTATTGCTTGGGAGGGCAACACCATTGTTAACAGTAACACCGCCCTCTGCATTGTTTGACGCTCCGTATGACACTAAATCTATAATATTTGCGGCAGGAAGTGTACATGTAGTTGCAGTTGCTCCACAACCCAGGGGAGTTGAGTTATTCACCAATGCTACTTTACCAGATGCTGCCCCCATACTTAAGTTTGTTGATGATAAATCTGGCGTAACTGGTAAATTAGCCCCGCCTGTTCCTGCTGTTCCTAATTGTATAAGCAAATATCCGCCAGCTGGAATAGTAGTCCCAGCAGGAATAGCAAATATCTGAGTGCCTGAACTTCCAAAGTTGCCAGTAGCCGAGCCGTACTGAAGCGAAAATCCACTTATATCCTGAACAACTGAACTAATATTATGCAACTCAACATAATCGTTCTTATATGTGACTGTAGGGCTGCTACTTCCTCCTCCCGGATATACCTGACTAATAACTACTGTTGTTGACTGAGAAAAAGTAATAAGCGAAAAAAGAATAAAGCAAGCCGTAAATATTTTTTTCATTTCTTTTATTTTAATCATTGAAATTGCGTCTTACGCTCCTTTAAAATTTAATTCCAGCTAAACCTTACATCATCAATTCCTGTCGACGGACGATTACCACCACCTGATGTATTGGTTAGGGTAACTATCCTTATCCATACCGGTTGCGTAATGTTATTCAGCAGGCTTCCGAAATTCACTGTTACAGTAGTATTTGAAAAAGTGCCATTGGTGGTAGTGATCGTTGCCGGGCTGGTGGCAACGGTAGAAAAGAAAGCAGGATTCAAACCTGTAGCATAATCTACCCGCCAGGTAGTAGTACGGCCAAGCGTAACAGGCGCATCCAGCGACTGCAGCTTAAACTCCAGCTGGAGGTTTGACTTACCTGTTGTGTTGGAGAGCAGGAAAGCAAAAGCAGCACCCGGATCACCAAACGTTCCTGTTTGCCTGTACCCCAATGCCCTGTTCGCTGCAGAAGCCTGGGTTGATGTAGAAGCAGTAGAATTCAGCCCTGTTGCCGATGCAAAATTCTTAAAACCTGCAGAAGTCTGATTCCAGGCAGTGCCATTATTAAAGTTTGACTGGTAAACAAATCCATCATTTCCTATATACGAACTAGAAGCACTCTCTTTTACGTAAACTCCTGTTGGCAATCCAGCTGTTCCCAGGTTATCGAAATTGAATGTTATAGGTGATGTGGTGAGACTGATCTGGCCATCTCCGCTAGCGGTAGGGCAACGGGGATTATAAAACCGAACATCTGTTGTATCTCTTATAGTCAACTGCTTGGTTGAACCAAAGAATGAATAAACAGCAATGATCTCACCATTTCCCTGTGCCACCGGTATGGTTGCAAAATTGCTATAGTTGCTGGTACGGAGAGTAATCCTGTTGGCTGATACATTTGAACAGTCTTGTAATGTTCTGTTACCAGAAGCATTATCATCAGCATAATTCTTATTCCTGTCAGAAGAGGCAAATTCATAGCCTACTAATTTGATCAGTGTGCTAACATATTTATCCTGGAGGTTAGTGGTCAATTGTGATACAGTAACCACTTTGGGTACCAAAGGCTGGTTTAATGCTCCCTTAATAATATGCTTATCCATCAGATTAGCAGCCAGCAGTGTTACACCTCCCTGGTTGATATAAGCAGAATCGATACCACCGCCAAACTGTAATGTACCATTGTACTGTCCAAGATATAAGCCTTTCAGCTTTACATATACTTTACGGCCTACGGGGTAATAGTTGTACAGGTTAAAACTTCCCAGGCGAAGTAACACACCCCCTGTTGAATCCTGGATTGCAATCTGCTGGTAATAGTTACCGCTTCTGTCATCACAGGAAACAACACCTTCGATGATCGCATCATCGGTGATCTGTACGGGTGCCCCGGATGTATACCGGGCTTTTACATCCTTGATGCTGATATTCGCCACCACATCAGGCTCACCGATAGGAGGCGGATCGGTAAATTTCTTTTCGCATGATACAATAAATAAACTGGCAAACAGTACAACTGCTGCCATGCTTATCCGATTGTGCTTACTGTTCATTTGCATAAAATTATTTTTCAGAGTTCAGTTTTAATTTATTGAATATCCGCAGCGGTACGGATTCCGATCTGGGTGGTCGTATTGTAAATCGAAACATANNCGATGAAGCCCAGGTATTTTTATTCGTAATTATCTCTGCAACTGTGGCAACCCTTGGAGTAATGTTAATGGTACCACTTACCTGTGTAATATTAGCTTGTGGCACACTCATCAGTTCCAGGTCACCGTTATACAACAAAAGTTTACCACCACCTGTAGCATCAATATCAAGCACAGTCCCCATTGGGTAAACCGGTGAACCAATTACTGTATATAGATAAATACCAGAACCACTTTCATCCTGCAGTCGATAAACACCAGAAGCTTCATTGGTATTATTGGAAATAACCTGTCCCCTGATACGTTTGGTACCAGTAGGAATCAGATACTCACCGCTGCCGGGATATAGTGCCCTGAAAGCTGTAAAACTCATATAATCACCGGGGCCAAGCGGATCCGGGCCTGTCGGGCCTATAGGCTCCTTATCGCAAGAGAACAGTAAAACACTTGCCGCAAATGAGAGAAACAGTGTTTTCATAATTTTATTTAATTGATTTAGTCGCATAAATTTTTCACTTTTATTCATTGATTAAAACCGAAGTGTCATGCTGGCAAAAAAGTTCAGGCCATATGCATAAAAGTACTTTGGAGGAAATTTGCCAACAGTTACAGGATCAGAAGCAGATGCCTGTGCATCATAACGAAGTTGCTCAAAACCGCCGGTAATAATTTCTTTGTTATTCAAAAGGTTATTTACACCTACATTAAATACCAGGAAAGTTGGTCTTTTGTTAACCTCGAAATCTTTTGGCAATTTCCAGGAATAGCCGCCAAAGAAGTCAACCGTATATTGCGCATCAAACTTTGTCTGGTTGAATATTTCGTTGTAGGCATCACTTTTTGGAGCTACGTATTGTAAAGCATCCCAGGTGCGGCGCAGGGGATTCATACTAAGGTATGACTGGTCAAAATAGTTTCCGGTAAGACTTACAAACCAGAACTTGGGTGAACGATAGTTAATACCAAAACTATAAGCTTCCATAGGTGTTGATGGCACCTTGAAATTTTCCATATAAATCACCTGCTTTCCTAATACAGATGCGCTGTTATCTACTGTTATGACTGCATTCTGCTTGCTGTCAAAATAGTAACGGCCTAATGCTGCGGCAGCATTAAGCGTAATAGTCGGAGTAACTTTTGCTTCAATACCAACTTCACCACCAAAATGAAGTTTATCAATACCATTGATAGCATAGTTCACAAAATTCTGGTAAGCATCATGATAGAAAGTCATTACATCCATTGCGTTTTCAAAACGGGTATAGTAACCACCCACCCTGATTTTCAGTTTTGGTGCATTCATGATGTAGCCGGCTTCAACAGTCTGTATAGTTTCACTTTCAACAACATCCTGCTGGCTGTTGCGGGTACGGGGCGATACGTACACATTTTCGAAATAAGGTGCCCTTGTCTGGTAGGAGCCATTGGCAAAAATGTAATTCCTTCCATCGATTTTATAAGTAACCCCTGCTTTACCGGCATAATTGGTAAACTCATTCACAATTCCTTTACCTTTTGAATTATCCGGGAAAAGACCATTACGCTTATTTCCCTCCCGGTAGAATTCCGTTTGAGAAATAGTACCGGCCAGGAAGAAATCTACTTTGTTGAATTTAAAAACGCCTTGTGCCCATGCAGCTATTCTTGAGATATTGATATTATAATCGTAACCGAACTTATCTCCTTCTTTCAAAATCCGGTTAGGCACATCCAGGTCAAACTGGTTGGCAACATTGTCAACGGGAAAATCCCTTTCAGCAAACTGGTTCACATTCACATAAAATTCTCCGCCCAATAAGTCATCTACTTT
The DNA here is from genome assembly GCA_002352145.1 of Chitinophagaceae bacterium UBA2789. Lineage (GTDB taxonomy): Bacteria > Bacteroidota > Bacteroidia > Chitinophagales > Chitinophagaceae > JJ008. The sequence continues at coordinate 55,828 of DEHX01000073.1, read as the reverse complement.
TTTATAATAGTGATTTTTTTGCTGCTGGTAAGAAGCGCCGGCTGTAAAGTCAATATGATCACCAAACTTTGTATTCAGTACAGAGTTGGCGTTAAAGCGGGTAGTATTAATGATTCTTTCTTCAATGATATACCTGGAACGGCGACCACTGACAGTATTACCTGCAATTCCATTTGCATCATTGATGGTTGCAAAACTGGCCCTGTTTACATCATATAACCGCTGCCAGTTAAGCTGTCGGGTATTGATGTCGTTTTTCATCAAATCATATAAAATCTGCCCCTGTACCGGATCAGGTGTGCTGGCCCAAACGGATGTATAGCTTGGCAGGTATCGGTAATAATCAGGCCTTGGGTCGGCTGCATTGTACCAGTCAAGAGCTGTAACACTTCTGTCACCAAAAGAATAACCAAGCGCTGTTGTCAGGGTAGTGTTATTATTGATTCGAAAATCATGTGTCAGTATAGCAATAGGCTGATGCGTTTTGCCCACACTGGCATTTCTTTTTTTACCATTCTGGTAACCCCAGTTGGGATTATAATAATTAGTACCTGCAAGGTCCATCATTTCCTGAACTGCAGGACCCTGGCGGCCATTTTCCGTTGGGGCACCAAATGCAGTTAAAGAAAGCAGGTGATTTTGGCCTATTCTTTTATCAACACCGAGAAAATAACCCCATCCGTTATAATAGGTACCTGGCACATATCCTTCATCTGCCCAGCGGCGGCTGCCACTTACAGAGAAAGCCCATCCCTTTTTGCTCATTCCGGTGGAATGAGTAATCATGATCCTGTTATTGTAGTTACGATTGGAGGCTGCATAACTGACACTTGTTTGTGCCCTTTGTTTACTTGCACGGGAGTCGATACTTGTATTCCCTCCAATATCGCCAAATGTGAAAGTATTGTAGCGAAGACCCCAGGATATATCCCTGTTGCGCATTACATCATTTAAGCCGCCCCACAACCCAAATGGCGTAAATCCATTATCAAGGTTATCCATGGGAATGCCATTCATAAAAGTGCTGAAATGGTCATTGTCGTATCCACGGATACGGAATCGTACAGCGCTGAAATTAAAAGAAGCTGCTGAGTAAAAAGGATCTCTTCCCGCCGTTAGCAGTGATGAGATATTTTGGTTGCCACCATCGCCGAGGTCGTTATCATCTAACGACACAGTTGGGATATTATCCAATAATCCATCTTTCACCTCATCAATGATCGAGGTATCCTTCTTTGCTGTGGAATCAACCTGCGCCGAAGTAAAAAGACCGGCGCATAAGAGCAGCAGTAACAGTCTGGTTTTAAGCATGATTTAATTTTTAAACAAGAGTGCAAAATTACTGATGATACAAGTACAGACCGAAAAAAAGATAAACACATAATATTTTATTAACTGATGTCATCCTTTTATTTGTTGCATTCGTCTATTGTTTCACTAAGTTTGCGCCTTATTATTTTTTCAACATGAGAAAGATCATAGGAATTTTACTTTTTTCATTGATAAGTACTTCAGTCTTAGCACAGAAAAAGGATTATAAAGCCGCCGTTATATCTTTTTATAATCTGGAGAACCTCTACGATACAGTGGATAATACCATGACCAATGACGAGGAATTTCTTCCAAACGGAGTTAGAAACTATAACTCTTCCATCTATTTTGACAAACTGGGCAAACTGGCTACTGTCATTTCTCAAATTGGAATTGAAATAAACCCCGATGGGCCGGCAATATTGGGTGTAGCCGAAGTAGAAAATGATACGGTATTAAATGATCTGATAAAGCAACCACTTATTGCTAAAAGAAATTATAAAATCGTTCACTACGACTCAAGAGATATAAGAGGCGTAGACGTAGGTCTCTTGTATAATCCAAAATATTTTGTGGTGGATGCCAGCGATAAGTTATTCGTTCAACTTCCGGGTGGCTCTAAGGATGCCTATTTTACCCGTGATATCTTATGGGTGAAAGGAAAATTGGGAGGTGAAACAATACATATTTATGTAAATCACTGGCCCAGCCGAAGCGGAGGCGAACAGCGCAGTGCACCGGCAAGGAATGCAGCAGCTCAGGTTTGCAGAAATCATATGGATTCCATCGCAAAGCTGGAACCCAATGCAAAGGTTATTGTTATGGGCGACCTGAATGATGATCCCACTAACGAAAGTGTGGAAGGCATAATAAAAGCCAAAGGAAAAATCACAGATGTAAGGGCGGGCGGAATGTTCAACCCATGGATGGATTTATATAAAAAGGGCATTGGCACATTGGCTTACCAGGATGCCTGGGGTTTATTTGACCAGATACTGATCTCTCATGCATGGCTGAACAAAGACCAGGATGGGTTTTTCTTTTATCAGCAACACATTTTTAATAAGGAATACCTGGTAGAAAATAAAGGTCGCTATAAAGGATACCCGATGCGTACCTGGGATGGCAATACTTACCGGGGCGGTTACAGCGACCATTTCCCTACTTACCTGGTGATGCTAAAAGAGGTAAAGAAGGAAAAGAAAGCGTTTTAGGCACTGCTTTTCAATGCCTTACAACTCAGATTGTTAATTTAACCCTATTGCGATTCTTTATGGAGGGCTAAGCTAAATTTTCCTATATCCAGACCGCTACTTGTGGCCACATTCCCCTATCTTTGCCGCCCCAAATCCTGCATGGTTGCGGGATTCTTCCCTGATTGTTTTCGGGGTTGCCCAATGGGATAATAATTTTTTTAAACCATTCCGCCAGCTGGCGGATAAAAAACAGGTAAATGAACAATTACGAATTGATGGTGATTTTTACCCCTGTTTTAAGCGATGACGAGTTCAAAGCCGAGCAAAAGAAGTATGCCAAATTGGTTACTGATGCAGGTGGAACTGTTGTAGCTGAAAACCCCTGGGGATTGAAATCACTGGCGTACCCCATCCAGAAAAAAACCACTGGTTTATACTGGGTAATGGAATATACTGCGCCAACCGACTTCAACGAGAAGCTAAAAATTCAAATGCTTCGTGACGAGAATGTACTTCGTCATCTGTGCACCAAACTCGATAAATACGCCGTCGAGTACAATGCAAAAAAGAGAAGTGGCGTAAAAACAGGAACCGAAAAAGCAGTGGAGGCTTAATACCATGGCAAAAAACGAAATCAAATACCTCACCGCGATAAAAAGCGACAAAAGGGTAAAAAAATTCTGCCGCTTCAAAAAGTACGGCATCCGCTACATCGATTATAAAGATGTGGAGTTCCTGAAAAAATTTCTGAACGAGCAGGGCAAATTGTTGCCACGCCGCCTCAGCGGAAACAGCCTGAAATATCAGCGCAAAGTTTCTGATGCAGTGAAAAAAGCCCGTCAGATGGCATTACTGCCTTACGTAACAGATTTATTGAAATAGGCCTGTCCCTAATCCGCCAGCCGGCGGAGACAATGAAGCCTGTAATTCATTGGGAAAAAAACAAAGTATATGGAAATCATTTTAATTCAGGATGTAGATAATCTCGGTGCCAAAAATGAGGTGGTAAAAGTAAGAAACGGTTATGCCCGTAACTTTCTGTTACCCCGTCAGCTGGCTGTAGAAAACAGTCCCAGCAACAGAAAGCAACTGGAAGAAAGACTGAAACAGGTTCGTAAGAAAGAAGAGAAAATGCTGGCTGAGATCAATAGCGTAATCGCTAAACTGAAAGAAGCTCCGTTGAAACTGGGTGCTAAAACCGGAACCAGTGGTAAGATCTTCGGCAGCGTAACATCTTTACAGATCAGCCGTGCTATCCGTGAACAAAAAGGTTATGAAATTGACCGCAAGAAGATCAGCATCACTGATGATATTAAAGAACTGGGAACTTATAAAGCAGTAATCGATTTTGGTAACGGTCACAATACCGAAGTTGAATTTGAAGTGGTTGCTGAATAAGTGTCTAAAATCTAACGTATAAAAGTCCTCTCTGATGGAGGACTTTTTTATTGTTCAATATTTTATTTGCTCAAAATCAATAGATTAACGATTAACCCCAGTTACAGTTAAACAAATTGGCAATATGTATGGGAAAAATCCGTTAATTTGTTCTGTATTTTGGTGCTCTTTCAGTTTCACAAGTCCTGAACGATTCGAAAAACCGTAGAATGTTCATTGGGTACTGTTTACTGTTGACACTTTTATTTTTTAAAAACCTCTCAAAATGAACATTTACGTAGGAAACCTTAGTTGGAACCTGAAAGACCAGGATTTGTCCAACCTTTTCGCAACACACGGCGAAGTAACTTCAGCTAAAATTGTTACCGACAAATTCACTAACCGCAGCAAAGGTTTTGGATTTGTAGAAATGCCCAACGACGACCAGGCCCAGGCTGCTATTGCAGCGTTGAATGGTACTGAAGTTGATGGCCGTAACATCGTTGTAAACGAAAGCCGTCCTAAGCCAGAAGGCGAAAGAGGCGGCGGTGGCGGGGGCTTCAAGAAAAGAAGCTTCGGCGGCGGTGGCGGCGGCTACAAAGGTGGCGGCGGCGGCTTCAAAAAAGGCGGCAATGGCGGCGGCTACAACCGTGACCGTGGTGGATACAATAACGATTATTAATTAATAACGATATTTATCTCGCTTTAAAAGCTCGGTTCGAAAGAGTCGGGCTTTTTTGTTTTAGTACCTGAATAAAAATTTTTTGCTCATTATTTCTACATCAAGTTGAGTAGCTTCAAAATATTCTCCATCAAGGTGATACTGAATAATTGCACCAGAAGTGACCTTGATATTACGACTGGTAAAATGATTAATAAATGGCAAAGCAAGGTGTTTACCTTTTTCAATAACAGGCAAGTAACGTAATCTTTGGAGCGGAGTTAATGCATTGGCAATAACTACATCCAATAAGCCATCATTTGCTTCAGCAACCGGAGCTATATGAAAACCACCCCCAGCCCTGCGGCCATTACTTATATCAATCAATAGCTTTTTCCCTTCCAGGTTTTTACTTTCTGTTTTTACTTCATAATGTTTTGACCGGTAACTAAAAATCTTCTTCAGAATAGTAAGCAAGAATGATGTTTTTCCCGATAGTTTCTTTTTTCCGGTCAATGCTTTTGCCACTTCACCTTCAAACCCAATGCCCACTCCATTGATAAAGTACCGTTCATTGCATCGGCCGGCATCAATAGGCCTGGGCTCAGCATACATGGCAATCTCAACTTGCTCTTCGATTGTTTTACTACCATATAAGAGCCAGTGAAAATCATTGCCAGTGCCGCCGTTAAAGATCACCAACGGCAGTGTTGTATCAGGGTATTTGTTAATGAAGTAATTCAAAGTTCCGTCACCACCAATAATCCATATATCAGAATAAGAATAAAAGGAAACAGGCCATTTGTCAATAAACAATGAGTGAAGTACATTCTTCGTCTCCAAAATAAGTTGAATGTTCCTGCCAATACCTGATGCCCGTCCCGAACCCGCCAGCGGATTACACACAATTGCAATATTTCTATGGCCACCTTCTTGCATAAAAAAGCCCTCCGATAACGGAAGGCTTTAAAACTACTCATTTTATTTTCACTGTACTACTCTTATTACCCCGGCACCATTATATGAATGATACTCGCCGTTATACATGGCATCAGCACTTACCGGTCCCATTTTATAATTGCCGGGTGAAACTGCCCTTACCGCATAATAATAGGTTTGCTTGTTGTTAAAAGCATCTACAAAGAAATGTATGCGATCATCTCTTACATCCAACGCAGTAGGTGTGGAAGCATCCTTGATCCAGTCCATACCTGGTATTTCCTTGGTTCTTGGGTTCTCAATTTCAAATCCAGCCGGTAAAAGGTCAGTGATCACCACATTTTCAATGGCAGTATTAAATGATCTTTCAAGGCTGATGCCCACAATGATCAAATCGTTTTGTTTAAAGGTAATACCGGTAATGGGTTTACCTGTACGGTCAAAGAAACGCTTCCGCACTTTCAGGTAACTGTCTTCCTCTTTATACGCTCCGCTGCTGCTGATACCTTCGCTCTGCCAGAAATAATACAACCGGCCGTTTCCTTTTACCGTTATTTCTGCATTGTTACTTCCTAAAGCTTTCATGTCACCTGTCCATTGACCACCGTCAACTTTGGCAATTACTTTTCCATTGACCTTTATTTCAGCTGTGGCAGTGGAATTATTGGCTGTTCTTGCATGTTTGCCTAATGCCAGGAAAGCAAATGCCCTTTCCTGGGTACTCAGCCACTGGCGTCTCTTCAATTTATCCGCCACATGTTTTACCATAGTACCTATTTGTGCATTTCCGGGGTCAACATCAATAAGTGCATTCAATGCAATAGCCTCGTCTCTTACATCGGAATAAAAACTGCCTCCGGTTTGTGGCACTGATTCTTCTCCGGCAAATGATCCAGGAAGCATAGCTGTGAATGATCGCTTATCACCAGCTGTGGCATACGCCGCTGCAAGCAGATAACGGCTGTCCAGGGCCAGCAAAGCAGGATTAGCTTTATAATAATTCATGGCCGGTACATTGCTTCGATTAGCAAGGGCCAAAACATACAACCCGTAGGCCACTTCTTTTGGGGCAATTTTCTTATTTTGATCACGGTTGTAATAATATGTAATGGTTTCTTTATTCTTCAACCGGTTGTTGATGTAGTTAAGTATTGTTTCCATCAGGCTGTTATCAACATCAAAGCCTGCTTTCTTTGCTTCTAAAAGAAAATGCGCTGCATAAATGGTGGTCCACCAGTCTTCTTTCCCCTCATCATCCCACAAGGTAACGGCGCCGTTGTACAACTGCCGCATTTTGATCTTACGTATGGCTTCCATTATGTTGCTGTTAGCGTTTAATTTATTCTGTTGCTTATTGAGCATCATTAAATCTGCAAGGTCGCCGTAATAGATCTGCGGAAAAGCTGCTGATATAGTTTGCTCGGTACAACCATAGGGATATTGTACCAGGTATTTTAATTGTTCACCCAATTCAAGTGCAGGAGAACGGCTGACAACAAGGCTATAGTTAATACTGCCCGGCATAAAATCACTTACACCAATATTTATTTTCTGCATATTGCCCCCGGTAATAGAACCACTGCCCGTTATCTTTTGCAAAGTAGATGGAGGTCGTACAGCAATTTCTGTTGCCTCTGCAAATTTTTCACCCATGCCATTTACCGTTACAGTTACCTTACCCACATTAATAGTTGGATCTGCCACAATACGGAAAGAAGCTCTTCCTTCTGACTTAGCACTAAGATTTACAGACTGACTGTTTCCACCCAGCACTTTCATCGGACCTTCCACTGAAATGACAGCAGAAACAGTTGCAGGTTTATCTGTTGTGTTGGTCAGCGTTACCGGTACACTCACTGTATCACCCGGGCTTAAAAACCTTGGTAAGGCTGTACTTACTACAATCGGATCAGCCACCGTCATGGTATTATCGGCAGCGCCAAAACTGTTGCCTTTGTAAGAAACAGCCATTAACCTTAACTCACCGCTGAACTGCGGAATATCAAACTCAAACTCAGCCACACCACTACTATTTGCTTTTTTGATACCACCCCAGTAACTCACAACCTTAACTCTTTTAGCTGGCATGGGATTAGCTCTTTTTTCAAGGTCTGTTGTGTAACCATCCCCACCGGTGCTGCTTAGCCTGGCCCTTACTTCTGCAAACAATAAAGGATAAAGGTCAAAGGCTGATACCTGCAAAGCCTTTTTTTGGTAGAAATAATCGTAAGGATCAGGTGTTTTAAAATCACTGATCTGCAGTACACCATTATCTACTGCTGAAAGAGTAACAAAACTGCCTGGGACAGCTTTCACTGTCACCTTCTGGTGTGTTTTGGATCGGACTACTTTCTGTGCTACTACTTCCACGTTGATTTTTCTTTTCTTTTCCTCTACAGTTACATTCCTGAAACCATGTGCGACTGTCAGTGGAATGTCCGATACTTCATGTGGTTTTATTAAAGTGGCAGTAATGTAAACATTCGGCACATGCTCTGCACTTAGCTTCAGATCAAGACTAGCTGTTCGATTACTTACATCCACATACTGATGTGATACCACATGGTCTGTTTCCATTGTCACCAGCATCTTGCCGCTAAAAGGTGTCTTGAACAAAGCTTTCACCGTTTCACCGGTGGTATAAGACTTCTTATCAATCTCTATCTCCACATTGCCTTCCCGACTAACCTCAAACGATGTATTATTTACTCCCCAGCTTCCGTAGCTGTAAAAACTCCTTTGCACATAGTTATTGGCGCCTGGAACATATATTCTCACTTCATAGTCACCGGGGGTACGGGGCACATAAGAATAAAAGGTGTTAGCACCTACATTGATCTGTTGCTCAATCATCAGTTTATCTTCCTTTTGAGATTCATAGCGAAAATAACTGCCGCTTTTAGTGAGTACCGTCCGGTATTCATGTTTGATCACTTCCACTCTTGCCATAGCATTGGTGGTATTACCGTCTTTATTCACGGCAGCCAGTTGAAATTTCACTGGCTGATTGAGCGGATAATAGTAAAACCAGTCTTGTTTTATTCCAAAGAATACATCCTGTGTAAAAATATCAACGGAAGAGGCCCTGCTCACGGGCCGTCCGGTTTCATCAAAAACAGTGGTAAAAAAATTCGTTTGCAGTGCGCCCATGTTGGCATAAGTAGCCGGCACTTCGTATTCAATCGTAGCATTACCTGCTTCATCAGTCATGCCCTCTTTCACTTCTTTATCAAAAAAAGTATTCTGGTTAGCCAAGCTAAAATCGTAACCTTCAAATTTCTCTGGAGAAAAAGATTTTTGCTTCACCTGTATTTCTGTTTCATACTTTCTGTTAGCAGCCGGGGGACCAAAGAAATTCATGGCATTGATAGAAAGAGCAGCATTTTCCCCCGGGCGAATTGATTTTTTATCAAGCTTGGCCATAACTCTGATCCTGTCAGGAACAAATTCTTCTACCGAAAAATTCTTTGAAGCCAGCAACACATCTGTAGTAGTATAAACCTCCAGCGTATAACTGCCGGTAATAGCTGCCATTGCGATTTCAATACTTCCTTCCAGTGAGCCTTCTTCATTCAGGCTCTTCCTGAATGATTTCAGTTCTTTCCCATTAGGCAGAAGGAATTTCAGCTTCAACGGTATATCCCCGGGATTATTCCATTGTGCATCACGAAGGATAACTGAAAAGTTGATCTTTTCTCCGGGGCGATAAACATCTCTTTCTGCATAAACAAATGCATCAAAACCTGAAGGATTACTTCGCTTTCCACCAACATCAAAGCGGGATGTATTTACTTTCGTATTACTAAATGGCAGGTAGTTAAAATCGTCTGCTGTTTTTGCTATAATCATTGCCGGTTTAAAGCCCCCGAAATCTTTTTTTGTATAAGCAATCTCTGCCACGCCGCTGCTACTGGTGGCCCCGGTGCCTATCAACTGATTGTTTGAGCCATATACGGCCACATTCACGCCATTAACCGGGTCAGCCGTTTTAATAGAATTGGCAAAGACATAAATCTTATTCAATCCCTCCTTTGCTATCAGACCAAGATCAGATAAAGAAATATAGCGGCTGTCTTTTACCCAGTAATCATCGGTGGAACGTATAACCACATGATAAACTCCTTTGAAGTCAGGTAATCTGTCCTCGAACTGGGAAAAATTCAACAATCTTCCTACCCCGCTTTTGGGCAACGAACGGGTATCGATCTCTTTCTCATAGATCACATCTCCAAGCATGGCATCACTGCCATAGTCATCATAATAATATTCATCCTCATAACTTGCATAGTCGGGTCCACTGCTGCTTTCTTTGGGGTAATAACCATACCGGTTCGCCAAAAGAAGGTTATTCTCATAGATTTTCGAAATAATCAGCTTCACCTTTGGTACGTTGGTGATCTGCACTTCTATATTCTTTCCACCTTTTTTAGAGAGATAAACTGCTTTGCTATTAGTGAAATTGATATTAGCCTCTAATTCGCCAAAAGCAACACTCCCATTATACTCTTCTTTCATAACGCCACCCAACTTACCACGAAGACCCTTTTTAATAACCAAAGCATAGCTTTTTTCTGCGTCAAATTTGTCGCTTCGTAAAGTAAATCCAAAGTCATTGGGTTCAACTGCAAACTCAACTTCAGGATCAAATTTCAAATAGGATTTGATCCCCTCTCCTGTGAGTTGCTGACTGGTAGTAATTCTTACTACCCCTTCTGTACCATCATACTCAGATTCAAGATTTTGAACTGTCAACACATAAGGCGAGGGAATTGTCATTGTGCTGGTAATCGATTCTGAAGTGGACATATTCCCTTTTTCGGGCTTCAGGCCTTTTTCAATTACCACTTTAACGTCACTATCTTTATCCTCTGATTTCAATCCGTTGATGCGGACAGATATCTTATTGTCCGGTGAGATGGTGATCATATTAAAATCTGCTTTCTTTCCTTCTACTTCTAACTTCAACCTATCTTTTAGTATTTCCGGATTTATCCTGTAGTTGAAAAACAGATCAATCTGTGGAATAGCTGATGTACTGCTTTCTCCCACCCATAACACCTGGTAATTGTTTAACGTAAGTTCTGGTGTGTGAAAACTGATCTTATCTCCGTTCTTTACAGAATTATATTTACTGAAACGAAGCACAGCACTTTTGATCTTTGCCTTGTAATTAGTGGCCGGGTTAAGCGGCTGTGAGGGAGAGAAAACCAATTCATCCGGGCTTTGCCAGCGAAAGCGGCCGGGTATAGCCGGTTCAAATGAAATGTACTCGGTAGAATCCCATACATTCAGCATGGAATCAGTGGCCAGGGAATGACTGAAACGGAAAACTAGATTTCCCAGTTCAGGTACTTCATTTTTTGCATTGGTAAAACTGAGGCTGACGGAATTCTTCTTACAGGAAGATAAAAAAATAGCTCCGGCTGCTATTAGCGGAACTATAAGAAACTTGATACGCATAAAGATGTAGGTTTAAGGCTAGCCGGCTGTCAGGGCCGGCAGTGTGGTTATGAGTGAGAAGTTAGAAAAGATTGATTAGTTAAAAAATTAAGCTATTGCTTTGTTATGCACAATTGGCTTAGCCGTAATGACGGAAATAACTGAAATTAGCGTATGGAAAGCTAAGGGGGAATATCCCGGGTGGAACGCCTATCTGCCCGTGAGGAAGAGGATGGGTCTGAAGAATCCATAATGGATGTGAATAATTGCATAGTAAAGGTAAAGCACAGCAATTCAGAATGTCAAGTTTAAAGAAGATAAATATTTGTTAAGTGGCAACGGAGCCATCAAGCATCCCTATCTGATGAAGAAACGCCTCCATTTGCAATTTCCCTGGTTCCCAAAAAAAGAACAGGTGCCGGCCCGAAAGTATTTTACCCGCCGGGGCATACTTCGTTTTCTGAAAAGAACTGGCATAGGGATTATAAGTTTGATCCTCCTCTTTTTTATCCTGAACTGGATATTTCCCTTACCCGACAAAGTGGAATATTCTACCATAATAACCGATGATAAAGGTGAAGTAATTAATGCCTTCCTGACCAACGATCAAAAATGGCGTATGAAAACAGAGCTGGAGGAGATTTCCCCTTTGTTGCAAAAGACAATTGTAGCTAAAGAAGACAGGCATTTCTATTCTCATCCCGGTGTAAATCCGTTCGCTGTTATCAGGGCTTTTTTCAGCAATATCTTTCATATGCGGAGGATGTCCGGCGCCAGCACCATTACCATGCAGGTAGCCAAAATGCTGGAACCGGGCAAAAGAAATATCTGGAGCAAGACAAGGGAGATGTTCAGGGCATTACAACTGGAACTTAAATACAGTAAGAAAGAAATTTTACAACTATACCTGAACCTCGTTCCTTATGGTGGTAATATTGAAGGGGTAAAAGCAGCATCGCTGCTTTACTTCAAGAAAAACCCGGATCATCTTTCACTGGCTGAAATAACAGCGCTGAGCATTATCCCCAACAAACCGGGGGTGATGGTGCCGGGCAGAAACAATGACTTCATTGTAAAAGAAAGAAACCGCTGGCTCGAAAGATTTGCGGACAGAAAAGTATTTTCCCAAAAAGAAATAGAAGATGCCCTGGCTGAACCATTAACGGCCACCAGAGGAACAGTGCCTCATTACATCCCGCATCTTTCTTATAAACTCAAAAAGACAGGATCTGATATAATCAAAACGAATATCATTCTGAATACACAATTGAAAACAGAAAAACTGGTGGAGGATTATATCCGCATCCAGCGGTTGAAAAATATCAGAAACGCTGCCGTAGTGATCATTGATAATAAAACGCATAAAGTAATTACCTATGTGGGTTCATCAGGTTTTTATGATACTACTGACGGAGGACAGGTAAATGGTGCCGCTGCAGTCCGGCAGCCAGGGAGTACGCTGAAACCACTGCTTTATGGCATGTGCTTCGATGAAGGTTTGCTTACACCAAAAACAGTGATGACAGATGTGGCAGTCAACTTTGATGGTTATGCCCCTGAAAATTATGATGATAAATTCAATGGTTATGTATCAGTTGAATACTCGCTGGAACATTCATTGAACATTCCTGCTGTAAAAGGCCTTCGCTTTCTAGGTCATGAAAAAATGATTCAGAAATTATCCAACTGCAATTTCAGGCAGGTTCAAAAAGACAGGCGAAAGCTGGGTCTTTCAATGATTCTAGGCGGCTGTGGTACCACCCTCGAAGAACTTACTGCCTTGTTTTCTTCGTTTGCTAACAACGGAATTTATGTCAAGCCTACTTTCATTCAAACTGACACAGTACAGCAAGAAGTGATCGTAATAAGTCCTGCTGCCACATTCATGATAAATGAAATCTTGTCGAAAGTAAACAGGCCGGATTTTCCAGTTAACTGGACAGCCACTGAAAAGATGCCCAAAATTGCCTGGAAGACAGGTACAAGCTATGGCCGAAAAGATGCCTGGAGCATTGGCTACAATAAAAACTACACAGTAGGTGTTTGGTGTGGAAATTTTTCTGGTGCAGGATCAGCAGATCTTAGCGGTGCCAATACCGCCACACCGCTTCTTTTTAAAATCTTCAACACTATTGATTACGACAGCGATGAAGAATGGTTTACACAACCCCAGGACTGCGACATCAGGCAAATATGCAGCGAAACAGGTCTACTACCATCTGCCCATTGCAGCAGTATTACTACTGATTATTTCATTCCCTTGATATCCTCTACCAAAACCTGTGAAAACAGGCAGGAAATAATGATCAGCCCGGATGAGAAAATAGCTTATTGCAAAAGTTGTGCACCGGCAAGTGGCTATAAAAAGAAATGGTATAAAATAACAGAGCCTGATATGCAGGCATGGCTTGAAGAAAACAGAATTGCTTATGAAAAGATCCCACAACACAATCCTGAGTGTGAACTAATATTCAAAGGCGCAGCTCCGGTTATAACTTCGCCTGTAAACGGAACTGAATACCTTATCAATAAAAGAGACCCTGAACCACTGCAGCTGACATGTAAAACTGCCAATGATGTAATCAAGGTGTACTGGTACATCAACAATAAATTCTTTAAAAGCTGTAATGCCGGCGAGAAACAATTCTTTGTACCGGAAGAAGGACCAGTAAAAATTTCCTGCACTGATGATAAAGGAAGAAACAGGAATATTAAAATACTTGTTAAATACGTTTCCCTTTAATTCCCGCAACTGCTGTTTAGCTTATCTTATCTTTGCGGCTGCTTCTTCCCCGGTGTTGATTGCACCTTCCATAAAACCTTGCCATTCTGCCAGGTGTTCACCTGCAAAATGGGTATGAATATGGGAACGCTTTAATATAGGCATCACTCGGAACCATTGACCTTTGCCATACACCGCATAAGCACCATGCGAATACATATCATTGCCCCAGTAATAATTGGTCATTCGCTCAAATTCTTCTTTAGCATCATTAAAATGCGGCTTGAGGGTTTGCATCACCATGTTTTCCCGCCAGTCATCGGTCTGGTTGGCCACCACAGCCGCTTTTTCACCAATTGTATAAGAGATAAGTACCCCCTTCTTCGAATTTTGATTCTTGGTAGCATGATAAAAATAATGGGGTGACTGATCAGTCACCATATCAAAACTCTCATCTTTCCAAAACCGTTTTTTGAACAATAGAGGATTTTTATTGATGCGGGCATATTGTAATTCATTCATGGCGTTTATCTGGTCTGCCGGCAAGCCTGGCTCCCACTTAATATTTTTCACCGCAAAAGTCGGCGCTGTACAAATGATCTTGTCGGCTTTAAATACCTGGCCGTTCTCGCAATAAACCGTAACACCAGTTTTTGCATTCTGTGTGATACGGTTTACTTTATGCTGAAGTTTTATTTTCTCCTCTCCAATTGCTGCTGCTATCTTTTTTGCCAGCATACTGTTGCCACCTTTAATTTTCAAATCCATTTCATTTTTCTCACTGCTTTCCGCATACTCTGCCAGAGCAGCAAATGCGGAAACACTGCGAATAGTTTCCCCAAAATCGGTACTGTCAAGCAATTCCCTGAGATCAAGATCTCTGCCTTCGCAACCATTATTCACCAGGAAGCGCCACCAATCCATTTTATCTAGCTTCAGCTTATCCGCATGTGTCAGTTTAGAATAGCTATCAATAATTGACTGAAATTTTTTCTTCCAGCCTTCACTATAATCCCATTCACCGTTTTTGTAATACCTGCCCTGGTAAATCAGGTGGGAATCAAACTGGTTTTTCTGAAGTTCTAGGCCAAACACATTACAGAGGTTTTGCAGTCTTTCATGAGAATTACCCACCCATTCAGCGCCTAATTCTATCACCAGGTTTTCCTTTTGATCCATTATATGGGAAAAAACCCTGCCACCAATACGGTTGCGGGCCTCCAGTATCACAAAATCTATTTTCTTTTTATACAAATAATAAGCGGCAGATAAACCGGCAAACCCTGCACCAATTATTACAACTTTGGGTGCCCTTGGAATAAAGAAATTACTGAAAGAAGAAGAAGCCAATAATAATCCACCGGCTGCCAGAGAGCCGTCTTTAATAAATTTTCTACGGGAGTACATATAGTTGGTTTTTGGTTCCTGTGAAATTCAGGAATTTCCCGTAGAAAAAAATACCACAAAGAGGTTAGTTATTCGGCCTTTTTTACACTTGCTGCTCCGCTTGTCTCCTGGCTGACCGTTGCATTTCCTTTATACTTCAGATCAGATGCACCTGATACATGGGCATCAATTTTTACACTGGCAAAAACCTGTGCATCACTTGCCCCGGATAGATCAGCAGTGACATTTTCAGAGAGCAGTTCATAGCACTTTGCTTTTGATGCACCACTGCATTCTATTTTTAAATCCTTTGTTTCACCCGAAAGGATTGCAGTACTTGCACCGGAAAGATCAACATTCACCTTGGGTGATTTTGCATTTATTTCCGCATCACTGGCACCACTGAGACTTACAGTAAGTTCGCCCACGGTTATTTTGCTTTCTGTAACGATGCTGCTGGCACCACTGGCTTCTAATGATTCAACTGTGGGGCTGCTAATATATACTTTTACCGATTTTGATGGCCTTAAGTTTGATCCATCCTTAGGTTCTACCACTACAGTATTATTATCAACGTACACTTCAACATACTCCAGGAGGTTCTCATCTGTTTCCACTTTTACAGAGATAACAGAATCTTGTTTATAATAAACATCTATAGCGCCATTTACTTCTATTCCCTTGAATTCGCCAATACTCCTTGTTTCTGTTTTTACCGTACCATTTCCGCGGATTCTTTTGCCCAAAATCT
The DNA here is from genome assembly GCA_002352145.1 of Chitinophagaceae bacterium UBA2789. GTDB lineage: Bacteria > Bacteroidota > Bacteroidia > Chitinophagales > Chitinophagaceae > JJ008. Next base: position 40,046 of record DEHX01000073.1, on the reverse strand, counting down.
GGCGGCAGGAACTAAAAACCAAAACTATCAGTACTAAAAAAAACAATACCCGTTTCATGTGGTAAATTTTTACTATTTAAAATTAAGTTCAAAAATCGATGATTTACCAGCTTTGACGCTATTCTTTCATTTCGGGTTACAGGAATAGGGAACAATCTGAATGATCCTAAAATTCAAACCAGGCTTGCCTTTTAGCCAATTATCAGTAAACTAACCGGCTTTTTTTACCTTCGCAGGAATATGGCAGAAAAAATACTCATTCTCGATTTTGGTTCCCAATATACTCAATTGATAGCCCGTGCAGTCAGAGAGGCTAATGTTTATTGCGAGATCATTCCTTTTCATAAATCTTTTGAATTTGAACCCGGCCTCAAAGGCATTATTTTATCCGGTTCGCCCTGTTCTGTAAATGAGGAAAATGCACCGGATGTTGATATACAGGACTTTATCAGCAAAGTACCGGTACTGGGTATTTGCTATGGTGCGCAGCTGACAGCGAAACGCTTTGGCGGGCTGGTGGCAAAAAGCAATAAAAGAGAATATGGCCGGGCCATATTGCAACGAAAAAAAGAAGATGTATTAGTGGAAGGTGTTTCATCACAAAGCCAGGTATGGATGAGCCATAGCGACACCATCAAAGAATTACCGGCAGGTTTTGAATTATTGGCCGACACGGAAAGTATACCTGTTGCGGCATTCAGAAAAACCAATGAAAATCTTTATGGAGTACAATTTCATCCAGAAGTCTATCACTCCAAAGAAGGTAAAAGGGTCATTAATAATTTCCTGGTGAGAATCTGTGGCTGTACACAGGACTGGACCCCGGCTCATTTCATCACTGATACTGTTGAAACATTAAAAAAACAGATCGGAGACCGGAAAGTGATCATGGCATTAAGTGGCGGTGTTGACTCAACTGTTGCAGCAACATTGATACATAGGGCAATCGGCAAAAATCTCTTTGGAATTTTTGTAGATAATGGAGTACTGCGAAAAGACGAGTTTCAAAACGTACTGGATACCTATGCAAAAATTGGATTGAATGTTAAAGGTATTGATGCCCGGGAACATTTTTATACCAAATTAGCTGGCAAAACAGACCCTGAAGAAAAAAGAAAGATTATAGGAAGCTCTTTCATTGATGTATTCCAGGAAGAATCTAAAAAAATTGAGGGTGTTGAGTTATTGGGCCAGGGAACGATTTACCCGGATGTAATAGAAAGTGTGTCAGTACACGGCCCTTCGGTAACCATCAAATCACACCATAATGTGGGTGGTCTTCCGGATCATTTGCATCTTGAACTGGTAGAACCATTACGTTCTCTCTTCAAAGATGAAGTAAGAAAAGTAGGAAGAGAATTGGGAATTCCTGCTGAAATGATCGACCGTCATCCCTTCCCCGGGCCGGGCCTGGCCATTCGTATTTTAGGAGAGATTACAGAGGAAAAGGTACAGTTGTTGCAGGAAGCAGATCACCTGTATATAAAAGCCCTTAAGGATAACAATTTATATGCAACGGTTTGGCAGGCAGGTGCTATCTTACTGCCAGTAAAAAGTGTTGGTGTTATGGGAGACGAAAGAACATACGAGTACACAGTGGCTTTACGGGCTGTTACCAGTGTAGATGGTATGACAGCGGATTGGGCTCATCTCCCCTATGAATTCCTGGCGAATATCTCTAACGAGATCATAAATAGTGTAAGAGGTATTAACCGTGTAGTTTATGACATCAGCAGTAAACCGCCGGCAACGATTGAATGGGAATAAATAAAAAGAAAACCATTGAACAGACCTTATATGAAGAAATTCATCCTTACCTTATTATTGTTCATTTCAGCTTTTCAACTGGTTCAGGCACAAAATGGCACTGCCAGACATAGAATAGCCATTTTCGCTCCTTTGTACCTTGATTCCGCTTTCAATGAACTTGACGAGTACCGTTATGCCAAAAATGTATTTCCAAAATTCATTAATCCCGGCCTCGAGTTTTATGAAGGTGCTCAACTGGCTCTCGATTCGTTGAATAAAGAATATGCACAACTGGAAGTTTTTGTTTACGACACCCGGTCTGCCAAAGAAAGCCTGGCCGAACAGCTAAATAAACCGGAAATGGATAGCATGGCGTTGATAATAGCACATTGCAATACTTCTGAGGTTAAGCAATTTGCAGATGCCGGGTTGAAAAGAAATATCCCGGTGATAAATGCAAACCTGCCCAATGATGGCGGAACAAATGGTAATCCTTTTTTTGTACTTCTTAACCCAACCTTAAGAACCCAATGTGAAGGCATTTACAGGCATATCCAGAAGTTTTACTCTATAAATCCTATAATAGTCTTCCGCAAAAAAGGCCAGTTGGAAGACAGGATAAAATTATACTTTGATGAATTTGGCAAAAACACCGTTGGGGTACCGTTAAAAATGAAATATGTTGACCTCACCGACAGTTTCACTGTTAACCAATTGAAACCCTATCTTGATACTACTAACCAAACATTATGTGTGGCCGGTAGCCTGGATGAAAATTTTGGAAGAAGACTGACACAACAATTAGCCTATCTAAAAAAACAAAAGTACCTGTCCTCCGTAGTTGGAATGCCTACCTGGGATAATATTAAAGACTTCAATAAACCAGAGTATAAAGGACTTGAGATCACATACAGTAACCCATTTTATAATGCCAAGCTTGATAAATTTAGCCAGTCTATCATTAATCATTTTAATAACGTAATGTATGCACGGCCAAGCGATATGGTTTTCCGGGGCTATGAAGTAACCTGGAAGTATGCAAGGTTACTATTACAATACGGAAAAGACCTCTCTTCCAATCTTTCTAACAAAAGCCACAAAGTATTTACCGATTTTGATATTCAGCCTGTGGTGAATAAAGAAAATATGTCGCTGGAATACTTTGAAAACAGAAAATTGTACTTCCTGAAGTGGCAGGATGGGGTGATCAAAAGCATTTACTAATTTCAGCTGTCTCCAAATGCTCCCCTTATTTTTGTAACTGTGAATGTTCAGGATACAAAAGGATACAAAATAATCTCAGCCTGGCTTGAAGCCAAAGGTTTCAGGCCTTTTTCATTCCAGGAAGCCACCTGGCAGCATATTACCGAAAAGGAAAGCGGATTGGTGAATGCCCCCACAGGTTGTGGCAAAACATTTTCTGTCCTTTTAGGAGCTCTTATCCATTTCATTAATCAGCAAGGCGACAATTATAAAAAAGTAAAAAATTCAGGCCTTCAATTACTCTGGATTACCCCGCTCAGAGCTTTGGCAAAGGATATTGGAAGAGCGATGGAAGAAGTGATAACTGAGCTTGGAATACAATGGAAGATCGGCATACGCAATGGAGATACCAATACAACAGAAAGGGCCAATCAAAAAAAACAGATGCCCGAAGTATTGATCATTACACCGGAAAGTTTGCATTTGCTGCTCGCACAAAAAAGCTACCCGGACATTTTCAGGCATCTTGAAATCATAGCCGTTGATGAATGGCATGAATTACTCGGCAGCAAAAGAGGGGTACAGGTAGAACTGGCTTTATCCAGGATCATTAATTGTCAGTGGAAATTAGCCAACAAGAAACCTTCTGTCTGGGGCATTTCAGCCACCATTGGAAACCTGGCTGAAGCACAAGAAGTGCTGCTTTCACCATTAGACATAAAGGGGGTTACCATAAAAGCAAATCTTCAGAAACAGATAGAGGTTGAATCAATTTTTCCGGACGAGATTGAAAAATATCCCTGGGCAGGCCACCTGGGAATAAAACTGGCGAAAAAACTAATCCCCATTATTCAAAAAAGCAAGACAACACTCATATTCATCAACACGAGGGGCATGAGTGAAACATGGTACCAGACATTGCTGGATGTTTGTCCCGACCTGGCAGGTTCCATTGCGCTGCACCACAGTTCTATTGACCGGGAATTAAGAACCTGGATTGAAGAAAATTTACACTCCGGAAATCTAAAAGCAGTCGTTTGCACGGCAAGCCTTGACCTCGGCGTTGATTTCCGGCCTGTAGAAACGGTTATACAGGTAGGTTCACCCAAAGGTGTTGCCCGGTTTTTACAACGGGCCGGACGCAGTGGCCATAGCCCGGACGCAGTAAGCAAGATTTATTTTCTTCCCACTCACTCCCTCGAACTTATGGAAGCGGCTGCACTTAAATCAGCCGTCAGTGAAAATATGATTGAAAGCAGGCCACCCATGATACTGTGTTATGATGTGTTGCTTCAATACATGAATACAATTGCCATCTCTGATGGGTTTAGGTCTGAAGAAACTTACCGTGAAGTCGTATCAACTTTCTGTTATAAGGACCTTTCATTAGATGAATGGCAGCATATGCTGCATTTCATTACTGAAGGTGGTAATGCCATGCAGCAGTATGATGATTTCAAAAAAGTAGAATTAACAGATGGCATTTACAAGATCAACAGCCGCAAAGTGGCCATGCGACATCGTATGCATATTGGCACTATAGTAAGCGATGCCATGCTGAAAGTAAAATTTATGACGGGTGGTTATGTCGGGGTGATCGAGGAGTATTTTATTTCCAGGCTAGACCCGGGAGATGTGTTTACCCTTGCCGGCCGAAACCTTGAATTTGTAATGATCAAGGATATGACAGTCCTGGTACGAAAGAGCAACGCTAAAAAATCTATCGTTCCAAGCTGGACAGGTGGCAGAATGCCCCTAAGTGCTAACCTGGGAAAAAAACTCCGGCAGATGCTAGATATTACTGCTATGCAAAACAAGTTATCAAACAACGATGAATTGAATGCATTATGGCCACTTTTCAACCTGCAAAAGCAGCTCTCTCATGTTCCCAATGAAAACGAGTTACTGATTGAGCATATTGAAACAAAAGACGGATTTCACCTTTTTGTTTATCCTTTTGAGGGAAGACTGGTACACGAAGCTATGGCGGCTATTCTTGCCTGGCGCATCAGCCGGATCAGGCCTATAACATTTTCTTTTGTCATGAACGATTATGGGTTTGAATTACTCAGTGATCAGCCCATCCCTGTTGATGACACTAATGTTTACGAACTCTTTTCACCCGATGACCTGCTGAATGATATTCAGCGGAGCGTAAACAGTACTGAGATGGCTAAGCGGAAATTCCGGGATATTGCTGTTATAGGCGGATTAATTTTTCAGGGCATGCCCGGGGAGAAAAAAAAGGCCCGTCACCTGCAATCTTCTGCATCCCTCCTTTTCAATGTTTTTAATGAGTATGACCCGCAAAACCTCTTGTTAAGACAATCTTACCAGGAAGTACTGGATCAGCAGATGGAAGAATCCCGGCTAAGGGATATGCTGGAGAGAATTCAACACTCTGACATCATTATAAAATTTCCTGAACAACTAACACCGTTTTGTTTCCCGATAAAAGTTGACAGTATGCGGGAAGATCTCAGCTCAGAAAAACTGGAGGACCGTGTAAAAAGAATGCAACAGCAACTGGAAAGTAGTTAGTAAACAGCCTGATGATTAAACCAATTCATCTTGCTTTATATTTGCCGGCATCCATGCAAAACCCTGTTCCCCATATCATCCACGACCAGATATTTTGGATAACCCCGGAAAGATGTATTTTCTGGGAAGAAGAAAACACACTGATTGTAGCAGACCTTCATTTGGGAAAAACAGGCCACTTTCGTAAAGCCGGGATTGCCGTTCCTCAATCCATTTACAAAGCAGACCTGCAACGATTAATGGCCATGCTGTACCTTTTTAAGGCAGAAAGACTGATTGTAGTAGGCGATTTCACACACAGTACTGCCAATAAAGAACTGGAACTTTTCCTGAAATGGAGAAAAGATTTCTCTGCGCTACAGATTGATCTTGTCAAAGGCAATCATGACATTTTGGAAGATGCCTGGTACAAAGAGGCAAATGTAATTTTGCATGAATGGGAATTATTGATCAACGGATACCTTTTCAAACATGAGGATAAACGTTACAAGAGACCGGAAGTTGAGAATGCGAAATATACTTTCTCAGGCCATCTGCATCCCGGTTTTAAACTCAAGGGACAAGGAAAACAAAGCCTGAAATTTCCTTGCTATTTTTTTGGAAAATATCACTGTATACTGCCTGCTTTTAGTCGCTTTACAGGCACTTTTTTAGTTGAGCCGAAAAAGGGCGATGTGGTATATGCAATTACCGGGGCAGAGCTACTGAAGATTGGTTAACGTTTCCTGCGAAGTTGATTGTAATCCAGGAAATAAATAAAGCGGAGTGTGAATTCGTTTCCATGCCTAAGATCAAAAACATCTCCAAGATTTTGTAAATAAGTGTTTTTACCTGTAGGCGTCACATATTCATCCTCACCCAGCCAGTTTTTATAGCCAAGTATCAAACGGCTGCCTAATCTGAAATCCCAGGTAAGGAATGCATCTAAATTGAAGAAGTTCACATTATCATCATTTCCATTAATAAATGGACGGCTGCTCAGCAACCCATCATCATCTACATTGTGAAAGCTTTTATAATTCACCTTGTTCCAATAATGCCTTGTTCTCAATGTAAGATTGATCCGTGGAGTAAAATTATATATGCCGGAAAGTACAGAAGTAAAATCCCTGTTATCTCTGAAACCAGCAATAGGATCACCATTACTTTCTCTCAGAAAGGCATAACCTAATTGGTTCTCTTCATAAGTTGATACAGTCTGCAAATCGAGAGTAAACCTGTCATTAAAACGGTACCGGAAACCAATACTTAATGATGTATAGGTATTATCAAATTCCGGGCTCTTGGCATATACACCACCATACCGGAAAAATAGTTTTCTTCTGCTGTCCGAACTTCCATCCAGGCTGAAAATATAATTCTCGGGGTAATGGATAAATTTCCACGGAGTTTGCAATACAAAATAATCATCAACCGGCATGGGATTCCACACGGCCTTAAGTGTAACATCCCAGAAATTTTTAAACACCCAAAAACCCGTTGCAGCCACATCAAAATAGGAGTAAGCATAGGGCTTGTATAAGTAAGTCAACCTTGAACTCAGGCTATAACTGTAAGTCAAAAAATTCTTTGTAGGAGTAAACATGCGATAAGAAAGTCCTCCCCTGTAGGTTATTTCATTAGGTGCTGCCAGGAAACCGAGGTCCCTTGGATCATAATTCGCAGATTCTATATTCCCAGTTACATTGTATTGCCAATTACCACTAACCTTGGCAAAACGCAAGGTTGTATTATACCCATCATAAGGATTTGTTCCCCATATTTTACTATAACGGGCTGTTCCGTTCAAAGCATAAATATTTTTCCTATCATATAAAGCAAAATCAACTGCAGTTACATTGGCATCCCTGTCGCCACCGCTTCTTAGAACATTTGTGTTGGTCAGGGAAACGAATGACCGGCCTTTCAATGCTTGGTCAATAACGATAATATTATAGTTAGCCAACGGCTCCGTGCGGATTACTGAATCTTTACCGGTAATCTTATTCCTGATCTTTGCATCCATTGGTGCCGTCAAAGCATTAAAGATGCCGATACCCAGCTTTTGCTTATTTCTGCCAGAGAATTTTGTACCGTTATATAACTGCGTAACAGAAGGGTTTTTAATTATCTCCCAATCACTACTGTTGTTATGTACAAAATTTCTTACGGAGTTATAACCGGTAGGCACTTTCCCAACCCGTCTTGAATAAAAAAGACCAGCTTTATTGAATAGCTCTGTTCCCTCCGTAAAAAATGGCCTGTTTTCCTGGAATCTTACTTCAAATGGAGACAGGTTGTTGATGACATTATCAGAAATTACCTGGCCAAAATCAGGAATCAAGGTAGCGTCCAATGTAAAGCTTTCATTCAGGCCATACTTCACATCCATTCCTCCGTTTCGTAGCCAGGTATCAGTGAACTCACCGGCTTCAGGAGAGCGGCGGTAGCCGCCTGATATATAGGGAGAGAAACTAAGGCGAAGCGGTGGTTTAATGTCTTTTAAACCGGCATAAATACCAAACTGGTTAACAAATCCATTGATTTGTGGATTTATAGGATTCCAGAAATCCCTTTCGTTCGTTCTCCTGGTAAACCGAAGAAACTGCAGGCCCCAGTCCTGCAAATCTTTCTTGGCAAAACGAAGTGAGATATAAGGTATCCTCATCTCCACAACCCAGCCATCCTCTTTGATACTTACCTTGCTTTCCCAAACCGCTTCCCATGTTTTATCCCCGTATTCATCGAAATCGGTTTCCTGGTTGGGTGTAAGGCGGGCATCAGATTGTACATTGGCAGTCGTCACCGTAAACTGAAAGCCATTCTGTAAATCTTTATAGGTATCAAAAAATACAGAAAAATAATCTACATCCTGTCTTTGTTCCCCGTCCCGGGCCGTCAACTGAGTTCGTATCAATTTGGGATCATCGTATAAATAAGCCCCGACATAAATGGCATTATTATCATAAACCAGTTTCACTTCAGTTTTAGTAGAGGCTTCCTTACCATAGGTCGGAAAGTTTTGGATAAAGTTTGAAGCAGGAGTTACGTTTATCCATGCGGCGTCGTCCAGGTTACCATCAATTTTTGGTGCCTGACTTATTTTTATGGCTTGCAATGTTTTAACCTGGGAATAAAGGTTTACACAAACCAGTAAAAAGGGTAAACAGATAATAGCTTTAAGCCTCATGCAGCAGTTTACAGCTTACAAATATAGCTTACCGGAAGAAAGGAAAGAAACAAGCCGCACAAAAACGCATAATTAATAAAATAAATACCCTGGAAGCCTAGTTCATTTTCTTTTTGAGCGTAGAAACCTGCTGCTGCAGATCAGAAACTACGGTGGCCAATTGAGCCATATCCCATCTGTTTTGGCTGCTGGTACGTGAAATTACTACCTGGGCCTGCCACATCTCCAATACCTCATCGGCGTTCACCGTGTAAGGATGGTAAGTAGGATTATCACTGATCAAAGTCAGTTTATTTTTCTGCTTGGTGTTCTTTTGTACTCTCTTATATACGATACCCTCATTACGAGATACGACTATGCAGGGAGTATTATTTTTAACTTCTTCCAAACTATCCACTTTTTCTCCCACTATTACAGAACCACTGGGCGTTGGCAGCATAGAATCTCCGATGATCTCAAACGCCCTGTAATTTCCGCCAGTAAGCATGGGAAGGGTGAAAGTATTTAACTCATCAATGAACTCGGGATCAGCATACCCGGCGAGATAACCAGCAGCAGCTTTTACAGGTACAAAAGGTATATCTGCCCTGCCACCCACCAGTTTCATAGCCCTGCGCCTGGCGAGATAATTACTTTTATTGTCACTGAGATCTTTTCGCAACATATCATCCAATGTCAGCTTGAACATATCACAAACCACTTCCAGCACATCAATCCGTGGTTCCGCCCTTTCCTCTTCATAGGCGCCGAGCAGTGATCTTTTTATTCTTAGTTTTTGTGCAAATTCTTCCTGCGTCCAGCCACGAAGTTTACGCAGGTATTTCAGGTTTTGATTGGAAATTGCCATAATCACTAATTTAATTAGCCGCAAAATACTAATTTATTTAGAATTTCAAAACAGATAATATGGCTATTTTGGATAACCCGGAAAAAACCGGGAGTTTTGTATCGTATGGCAAAAAAATCAAACCCAACTCCTAAGAAAAAGGCCCCAGAGAAGGCCAAAACCCGGAAAGCCTCAGTGAAAAAAGAAAAACCGGTTATTCTGATCACCAACGATGACGGTGTAACTGCTCCCGGTATCATGAACCTGGTAGAAGCTGTAAAAGACCTGGGAAAAATTATAGTAGTAGCCCCCGATAAGCCTCAGTCCGGAATGGGACATGCTATCACCATTGGTCAGCCGCTGCGGCTGCACAAGATCCACTCCATGGAAAATGTTGAAACATGGTCATGTACCGGTACTCCTGTTGATTGTGTAAAATTGGCAGTGGACAAAGTACTCCAACACAAACCTGATCTTTGCCTGAGTGGCATCAACCATGGTGCCAATCATAGTATCAATGTGATTTATTCAGGCACCATGTCTGCGGCTGTAGAAGCTGCCATTGAAAATATACCCTCGGCAGGTTTTTCCCTGCTGGATTATCGAATTGATGCTGATTTTACCGGCGCCAAAAAATATGTAAAGGTCATTGTAGAAAAAATGCTATCCACCCCGTTGGATAAACATACTGTACTGAATGTAAACATTCCTTCGGTAGCCCCGGAGCTTATTCGTGGATTCAAAATTTGCAAGCAGGCCTATGCCAAATACGAAGAGGATTTTATTGAAAGAAATGATCCCCACGGCCGGCATTATTACTGGCTTACAGGTGAATTCGTCAATTTTGATAAAGGAAAGGACACCGATGTATGGGCCTTAGCCAATAATTATGTAAGCGTAGTACCTGTACAATTTGACCTGACGAATTACGTTTTAAAAGCCAAACTCGAAAAAACCTGGCAATGATACTAACCAAAGACCGGCTGAAACTGGGATTGATTCTTGGCCTTTTAGGCCCTTTATTAGGTTTGGTTATAGTCTATTTTATCAAATTCCCTTCTTACAAATTCTTTGAATTTTTAGACTATTTCATCCACGATAATAAACTAATTACTTCTATCGGGTCACTCAGCCTGCTTGCCAATGTGCTTCTTTTTACTTTATATGTAAACACCCATCGTGATGAAACGGCAAAAGGCATTTTTGTTGTAACACTTGCCTATGGCATTGCAATCCTCGTTTTAAAAATCCTCAATTAGTGCNNAAGTTATAGTATTTTGCACCCGGTATGAAGTATTACATCATTGCCGGGGAAGCATCTGGCGACCTGCACGGTTCTAACCTGATAAAAGAAATAATAAAGCGGGACTCATCAGCCGTTATCCGATGCTGGGGCGGAGATAAAATGCAGGCTGCAGGAGGTGAATTAGTAAAACATTACCGGGACCTGGCTTTTATGGGATTCGCAGAAGTTTTAATGAACCTGCGTACTATTCTGCGCAACCTCCGTTTCTGCAAAGAAGATATTTTACAATTCAAACCTGATGCGCTGATACTGGTTGACTATCCCGGCTTCAATCTCCGTATTGCTAAATGGGCAAAACAACAGCCACTGTTTATCGATAAAACCAGCAAGATCATTTACTACATCTCTCCGCAGGTATGGGCATGGAAGGAAGGTCGGGTAAAAATGATGAAAGAGTGTATTGACAAAATGCTTGTTATCCTTCCATTTGAAAAAGAGTATTACAAAAACAAATGGAACTGGGAGGTGGAGTATGTTGGTCATCCGTTGGTAGAAGAAATAGAGAATCATAAGGCTCAAAGCGTTGAAAATAAGTTGTCGGAAAAACCCATTGTTGCATTGCTGCCGGGAAGCAGAAAACAGGAAATAAAAATTAAACTACCGGTGATGCTGGAAGTAAGTAAATCATTTCCTGATTTTCAATTCGTAGTAGCCAAAGCCCCGGGTGTGGAAGAGAGCTTTTACGATGAAATGCTGAAATCTTTTTCGAATGTATCCTATGTCTCAGGAAAAACATACGACTTATTACTGAAGTCAAAAGCGGCATTGGTTACCTCCGGTACAGCAACGCTGGAAACGGCGCTGTTTGGAGTTCCGGAAGCTGTTTGCTACAAAGGTTCATGGCTTTCCTACCAGATTGGCAAACGGGTAGTGAAAGTAAAATACATTTCACTGGTAAACCTCATCATGGATAAACTGGTGGTGAAGGAATTTATTCAGGATGATATGAATGCCGAAAACCTCACCAGTGAATTAAGTGAACTTCTCCATAACTGCGACAGGCTGGCTCAAATAAAAAAAGATTATGCAAGCCTGAAGGAAATTTTAAGCGAAAAAGGAAATGCATCTGCAAAAGCAGCTTTTTCAATTGTACAATTTCTATCGAAGTAATTTAACTGCGAGGATGATCAAGCATAATATAAATATCAGCAAGCTGATACGGTTGATGCCATGCATATAACCGATCCATTGGGTCTTTGGCCGGTTAGGGTCTTTCTTCTTCAGGTAGAGGTATTCAGCTATTTGATTCCAGACTTTCATACACTTATGTTAACATAACAAAAAAGATATGCTATGGTTTAAAGTCATATTTAACTATTTATTGATTTTATCTGAATGTCTTAAGAGAATTTAACCGTTTTATTGCACAGATCTCATTTCAAAGTAGTCATATTATATTCATGGCTTAATAGGATTGAATCTCCGTAGTAAAAAATGTGGTTTAATTTACTTTTCTCAACCTCCTCAATATCAAATTCAAAAATCTTATAGCCTATTTCATCTCTTAACTGATTCCAAGGTTTTCGTATATCAGTTTCCTGAATGAAATACAAGGTGTCTTTTTGAACTTTTTTCGTTTTTAAAAAATCATAACTCGTTTTTGAAAAAAAATAAATCCAATCATCATACCCGGCAATATATTGCCCTTTCTTTCCAATCAATATTCTTGAATTTACCCGAAAAGTATCATAGGCCAGCAAAAAACCCGAGGAGGGCAGTGAATTAGTTACAAAAACATATTTATCCGTTTGGTTATGGATATAAATTTCCTTTCCTTTTAAAGGCGGGTCGTAAACACAGCCCAAAAAGACAAGGGTTAATATTAAAATTTGCGAACGCATATATCTTAGATAATACTTACAAATTTAAGAACGAGTAGGTAGAGAGATCAGCTACTTTATCGAAATGCCCAAAACTTCATTTTTTTTGTTTTAAGCAGGGTTGAATTTGTCAAAAAACTTCTTTCCCCTATTTTTGCGTCCCGCTTGGGGGTTTAGCTCAGCTGGCTAGAGCGTTTGCATGGCATGCAAAAGGTCACCGGTTCGACTCCGGTAACCTCCACAAAAAAGACCTGGATTATCCAGGTCTTTTCATTTCTAACTATCAATTTTATTCTCCCCAGATATTATCTTTTCCATCCAGCCACAGTTTCACCAGGTCTGTAGTAACAGATTTTGGCCTTTCAAGCGGGAAGCCAAGAGCCCTGTCCCAGCAGAGACTGGCCAATACTCCCAATGCACGGCTTACGGCAAACAGCACAGTATAAAATTCATATTCTACCATGCCATAATGAACCAACAAAGCGCCACTATGTGCATCCACATTGGGCCACGGGTTTTTGATCTTACCAATGGTTTGCAGAATTGGCGGTACCGTTTCATAAATATTCCATACGGTTTGAACTAACTTATCATCCGGCATGTGCTTTTTGCCAAATTCCATCTGTGCAGTGAAACGAGGATCTGTTTTGCGCAATACAGCATGGCCGTATCCCGGCACCACCTTCCCTTCGCTCAATGTTTTCTTTACATAATCAGCAATCTGTTCTTTTGTTGGCAGATCTGTCTTCAACTCCTCCTGCATTTCAAATATCCACTTGATCACTTCCTGATTCGCCAAACCATGTAATGGACCGGCAAGGCCGTTCATACCGGCAGCATAGCTCAAATAAGGATCGCTGAGGGCAGAACCAACAAGATGAGTCGTGTGCGCCGATACGTTTCCGCCTTCATGATCGGCGTGTATGGTCATATACAGGCGCATCAGTTCTTTGAAGCTCTCATCCTCAAAACCAAGCATATGGGCAAAATTGCCCGCCCAGTCCAGCAAACCATTGGGTTGAATATGATCACTGTTCTTGTATTTGCGGCGATAAATGTAAGCAGCTATCCTTGGCAGACGGGATAGCAATACGATGCTGTCATCAAAAACCGGCAGCCAATAATCCTTTTTATTTATACCCTCCGCATACTTTTTATGAAAATAGCTTTCCGTCTGCAGCGCCATCACACCCACCACAAACATGGTCATCGGATGAGTATTCAATGGCAACGCATCAATGGCTTCAAATACATGATTGGGCACATGGCTTCTTCTTTGTAAAATATTGGTAACATGATTGGCCTCGTCTTCCGTTGGTAATTCGCCTATAAGCATCAGGTAAAATAATCCTTCAGGCAGGGGTTCATCACCGCCGGGTGCTTTGGGTAATTTTTGTTGTAGCTCCGGAATTGAATATCCCCTGAAACGGATTCCTTCCTGTGCATCGAGCAGCGAAGTTTCTGTAACAAGCCCGGTCATTCCCCTCATACCCTGGTATATCTGGGACAGGGTAACTTCGCCTATAACTTTATTTCCATGCTCTTTTAAAATGTCTTTGATTTCGGCGGCAACAGCTTCAGATTTAGCTTTGAACCGGTCTTTAATTATACCCATAACGTCAGATTTTCAGGGGGAAAACAATCAAAAAAATTGAAGTGGCAAAGCTACACAATGCCACCTGCTACAACAAAATTTAAAGACTAAAGTTTATACGCTGAGAAAATGATATTAATCAGTCCTATTTGGGGGTCTTTCTATACAACCACCAGGCCACCCCGGCAAAAACAATATTAGGCACCCAGGCCGCCAGCATTGGGTGAAAATTTCCCTTAGTGGCAAAAACGGTGGAAAATCTGTCTGAGAGTATAAACAAAGCCGCAATGGTAATACCGAGTGCAAGGTGCATACCACTTCCACCTCGGGTCTTTCTGCTGGCTATTACGGCACCTATTAAAGTAAGTAGTAATACGGCAGTGGGTGTTGCCGTTCTGCGGTATCGTTCTACTTTGTATGAATTCAAGCCTTCCGTACCCCGTAGTTCTTCTTCCCTGATAAACTGAACGAGTTCAGGTGTGGTGAGTTTGTCTTTAAGATATTCGTCTTTTCGTAAATCATCCGGTTCCAGTTTAAGGCTGAGAGTGTACTCTGTATGAGTTTTCATTCTTTCGCCCATACTGTCAACAAATCTTTCCACTGCATTGATGAGCTTCCATTTTTTTACCGCCGTGTCCCATTGCATGGATTCAGCCCGCAGATTATAACTAACCTTGTTGCCGGCAATTTTCTCCATGAAAAAACCCCTTGCTGTTTTGGATGCTGTATCAAAATCCCTGATACCAACAAAGGAATTGGTATCAATTCGTTTATAAAAACATCGGTCGCAGGTGCCAAAATACCGGTTCTTGGTAGGATCACCTTTATCAATGTATGTACTCTGAAAATTACTTCGGATGGTATTGGCCTTGGGTATCCAGTATCGGCTACCCACCCAAAGTAACGCTGCCAACAATATTCCGCCAATTAAATAGGGCCGCAAAAAACGGTTGTAGCTGGTACCACTTGCCAGAATGGCAATTACTTCTGAACGGGTAGCCATACGGCTGGTGAAGAAAATAACGGCAATAAACACAAATAATGGGAAAAGCAGACTCCATATCCAGGGCACAAACCCCAGGTAATATTTATTAATGATGTCCCGAGTGCCAAGATTGGCTTTTACAAAATCGTCGGTTTTTTCACTGGTATCAACAGCCACTGCCACCACGGTAAACAGCAGCAGGCAAAAGAAAAAAGTAACCAGAAATTTTTTCAGTATGTACCAGTCAATTTTTTTCATCGAGAGGGACAAATGTAGGCGAAAAACTGTTGAAGGTATGTGAAAGCATTGGAGGATCCGGCCCTATAGTTTCTGCTTTAATCGCTGAACCATTTCAGTTTTCCAGCTCTGAAAATCACCTGCGAGCATATGATTCCTTGCCTCACCCACCAACCACAGGTAAAAGGCAAGATTATGAACACTGGCAATGGTAAGTCCCAGTATTTCTTTTGCCTTCATCAGGTGACGGAGATAGGCCTTACTGTAAAAGTTACTGATGGCACAAGGCAGGCCCTCATCAATTGGAGAAAAATCATACTCCCACTTTTTATTATCAATATTGATGACCCCGTTGGTGGTAAACAGCATAGCATTACGACCATTACGGGTGGGCATCACACAATCAAACATATCCACTCCCATGCTGATACATTCCAGTATGTTCCAGGGGGTACCTACTCCCATCAGGTAGCGGGGTTTTTCAACAGGTAAATGATCGCAGCACCAGTCGCATATTTCATACATCACCTCTTCTGGTTCACCCACACTTAATCCGCCAATGGCATTCCCGGTGGCTTGTTTCGCAGCAATGTATTCGCAGGATTGTTTTCGTAAATCCTTATATGTACCACCTTGTACTATAGGAAAAAGATTTTGGGTATACCCATATTTGGGTTCTGTAGCATTAAATCGTTCAAAACACCTGTCAAGCCAGCGGTGTGTCATCTCCATCGATTTCTTGGCATAATTATATTCACTGCCACCGGGAGGACACTCATCAAAGGCCATGATGATATCGCCGCCTATAGAACGCTGTATATCCATTACCGTTTCCGGTGTGAACAGGTGTTTGCTGCCGTCAATATGTGATTGAAAAGTAACCCCTTCCTCTTTTATTTTTCGGGTACCCGCCAGTGAAAAAACCTGGTAGCCTCCACTGTCTGTAAGTATGGGTTTGGGCCATCCGTTGAAACGATGCAGCCCGCCTGCAGCCTCTAACACAGGCAAACCGGGACGCAGATACAAATGGTAGGTGTTTCCCAAAATGATCTGAGCCTTTACATCGTTCAGCAACTGCTGTTGGGTTACAGCTTTTACACTCCCCACAGTACCTACCGGCATAAAGATGGGTGTGAGAATTTCACCATGATCCGTAGTTATTTTTCCGGCCCTTGCTTTAGAAGTACTATCAGTACCCTGGAGATGAAATTTTAATGGCGGCATAGTCAGTGCAAAATAACCTTAAACCACTTAAACCTTAAACTTTAAACTTTTTATCTTCGCCGCTATGCCACCGATTAACTGGGGAGAAATTATTTTTTACCTTTTTTCCGCCGCCACTGCTATCCAGCTTTTTTATTATGGATGGTTTTTCAGCCGTATTGCTTTTTTCAAACCCAAACCCAAATCAAAAAGTCAGCAGCATCCTGTATCTGTAATTGTTTGTGCCCGGGACGAGGATGAAAACCTTGCCCGCAACCTGCCGGGTGTACTGGTACAATCCTATCACAGTACTTATGAAGTAGTCGCTGTAAATGATAATTCAGTAGATGATTCAAAATATATCTTACAGGAGTTAAAAAAAACATTCAAAACCCTGAATGTAGTGGAACTGACACAGGAGGCTGTACATATTGCCGGCAAAAAATACCCATTGTCAATCGGCATACGGGAAGCAAAACATGAAGTACTGTTGCTGACGGATGCCGACTGTGTACCCGCCAGCGAACATTGGGTGGAAAAAATGCAGGCGGCCTATGATGACAATACTGAGATTGTACTGGGCTACGGAGCTTATCACAAACGAAGAGGCTTGCTGAACAAACTCATCCGGTTTGAAACATTTCATACCGCTTTGCAATACCTGTCTTATGCCCTTGCAGGCATACCCTATATGGGAGTAGGCAGAAATCTTTCTTACCGGAAAAGCCTTTTCTTCAAACACAAAGGCTTCTCTTCCATTAATCATATTCCCAGCGGCGATGATGATTTGTTCATCAATAAAACAGCTACCAGGTCTAATACAGCAGTGGTTATCGATCCAGACGCTATCACCCGTTCCATACCCAAAACAACCTGGGGCGGCTGGTTAAAACAAAAATCACGGCATTACACTACAGCCCGGTATTATAAACCCAAACACAAATTCCTGCTTGGACTTTATTTCATTACCCAGTTTATATATTATCCTTTGCTGGCCGCTGCTATTATCTTTTTCGACTGGCGATATGCCCTGGCGGTATTTGGCATTCGTTTATTATTACAGGCAATTATTTTTTATAAGTCAATGAAAAAAATGGGGGAAAAGGACCTCTGGCCTTATTTTATTTTCCTTGACATGTGGATGTTTTTTTATTATCTCATATTTGCCCCGGCACTATGGCGCAAACCCGCCAAAGGCTGGAGCTGACAGTATAATCATGGATATTATTTTAAAATACTTCTCCGATTTTACTCCTGCTCAGCTTGGGCAATTCAGTAAACTGGAAGGATTATATAAAGAATGGAATGAAAAGATCAATGTCATTTCCCGAAAGGATATTGACAGCCTTTACGAAAAACATGTTTTGCACTCATTAAGTATAGCAGCAGCATTTGATTTTGCTGACGGTTCGGAGATCATCGATCTGGGGACTGGGGGTGGTTTTCCGGGAATACCCCTGGCTATTTTTTTTCCCGAAGTAAAATTTCACCTGGTAGACAGTATTGCCAAAAAGCTAAAAGTAGTAGAGGCTGTTGCCGGTGGCATTGGGCTTAAAAATATAACTACCGAGCATAGCCGGATTGAAAATATCAAAAACAGGAAGTTTGACTTTGTTGTATCCCGGGCTGTGGCGCCTCTCAAAGACTTATGGAAATGGAGCAGGCCAATTTTAAAAAAAGATTCAACAAAAATGCCCGCTGGGCAAAAGTCAGGACTTATTTGCCTGAAAGGAGGCGACCTTGCTGCCGAAATTCATGATAGCGGTACGAAACCGAGAATAATGGAAATCAATGATATTTTTCCGGAAGAGTTCTTCAAAGAAAAGTACCTTTTATTTGTACCTGTATAAAAAAATTACCACTTTGTGGTATTGTTTTCCACCTTATTAAAACAGAATTTTACTTGCATGAAGGAAATCTCCGTATGTATCGTTGATGATAATAAAGAGCTGAGAAATGCTCTTGAAGAAATTATCAGCATGTCTGAAGGATACAGGTGCCTTGGCACAATAGGTACAGTGGAAGATGCAATGAACCAATTACCTATCCTGAGGCCAGACGTAGTACTGATGGATATTAACCTGGGCACAGAAGAAAGCGGAATTGATATTGTGAGAGTACTAAAACCCCGCATCCCGGACACAAATTTTATGATGTGCACAGTTTACGAGGAAAATGAAAAGATCTTTGAAGCCCTGAGTGCAGGCGCCAGCGGATATATATTAAAGAAAACAGATCCCGGCCGAATGCTTGAAGCCATCCGGGAATTGTATGAAGGGGGTGCTCCTATGAGCAGCCAGATTGCCAGAAAAGTGGTGGCTGTTTTTCAGCAACAGCAATCTGCTACTGTCGAGGCAGAATCTGAAAGGCTAGATATGCTTTCCAACCGGGAAAAAGAAATTCTGGAATTCCTTTCAAAAGGTTTAATGTATAAAGAAATTGCTTCACAACTCTTCCTTAGCCCGGAAACGGTCCGGAAACATGTTTACCATATTTACGAAAAATTACATGTAAATAACAGGGTAGCTGCCGTCAATAAATATTATGGGAGGTAATTTTTGCAGGTTTTTGCAGGCAAAAATTCATTTTTCTTCAAAAAATACCACTAATGTGGTATTGTCTGGTATGCATACCCCTTCTATTTTTGACTCAGATAATTAAGCTATTAGATACGACCGTTAGCCTTAAACCTTACTCTATTAAGCATACAGGGACCTTGATTCAAACCGTCAAAAAACCCTCCGCAGATAATCAGCGGAGGGTTTTGCTTTAAATAATTACCATTTAAGTTCCAGTCTATTATTTCTTCGTTCTACATCGGCCATTCGAAGCGAAGGGTCAATTTCTACCAGCGAGAAGTCTGCCAGTTTCCGGTTTGTTTCAATCGTATAAGTACTGTGTGTCCATCTCCAGGGTTCGTATACTTTTCTGGTTATGGTTGAATCTTCACCCGGTTTTTCACCATACATGAGGTTCATCGGCACATAATGTATTTCTTTTGAACCGTCTTTAAAAGTTAACTGGAGGTCAATTGGCATTGGCATCTGACCTATCCGGTTTAACCGAACTTTTGTTTTTCCGCCTTCCTCCCACAAGCTGTCGATACTGTAGTCAATCGTCTTGGTGGAGTTTACCCAGTATTCCTTGTACCAATCCAGCTTCATATCACTGACTTTCTCAGCAATACGGATAAAATCATTCACATTGGGATGCTTGAACCGCCATTGTTTATAATATTCCAGTAATATCCTGTCTCTCGTTTCTGCACCAGTAATGTATCCCAGCTGTTCAATAAATACTGTTCCCTTTGAATAAGAAGCAATGGAGTAAGCAAAGTTGGTGTTATAATGATCGGCGTGAGTTGACATAGGCTCCTCTTTACCACTTTTCACCAACGCATAATACGCTGCGTAGTTACCGGCCTGTGCAAATCCGGAGCTGTTGCTCATCCATGCATTTACTCTTTCCTCAGCATACTGGGTAAAACCCTCGTCCATCCAGGGATATAATCCTTCGTTAGTGCCCAGTAAACCATAATACCAGCTATGCAGCCATTCATGCAATGCAGCACCTGGGCCAATACATAATGTTGCCATTGGATATTCCATACCACCATCGCCACCATGAATAAATGAAAATTGTTTATAGGGATATACACCAAATGTCTTTTCGATATAGGGTAATGCCCTTTCTGCCATATTCAGCAGGTCTTCCCAATCTTTTGCCGGTTCGTTGGTGTTTTTATACAACACATGAATTGTAAGACTGTCCCTTATTTTTCTGGAAACATGTTTGTACTCCGGATCAGCTGCCCACATAAAATCATGGACATTCGGAGCAACAAATTTCCAGGTCAACTTATCACCAGGGGGCCGGTTAACTTTAACACCCGGATTTTCGTATCCATAGCCAATCTGGTTGGCATTCTGCAGATAACCTGTTCCTCCCAAAATGTATTTCTTATCAATAGTAATATTCACTTCATAATCTCCCCAGACTCCATAAAATTCTCTTGCCACATAGGGTGTAGGGTGCCAGCCTTCATAGTCATATTCACATAACTTAGGATACCACTGGCTCATAGAATAACGGACTTTGGAGGTGGGATTATCCCTTCCGCTGCGGCGAACCTGTAACGGTACCTGTGCCTCAAACTCCATATCTAATGTGACTTTTGACCGAGGCAGAATCGGCTTATCTAATTTTACTTCCAGAATTGTCTCCAGCACTTTGAATAATTGCGGACGACCATTCATTCTTAATGAAATGATTTTCTGGTAACCGATTTCATCCGGTTTTAAATTAATGATTCTATCCCTCACTCTTGGATCCCAGTCCTGCCCCCTACCTGCAGTAATTGTACCCTGCCTGCGGCTGCGGGTATCCATCATACTGCCTGGTTGAAAGGCATTAAAATAAAGATGATAGAAAAGTTTGGTCAGGGTGTCAGGTGAATTATTCCAATATTCCAGTTTCTGTTTGCCTGTAAACTGGTTGGTCAGCACATTCATATCAATGTCCATCACATACTTTACCCGTTGCTGCCAGCGGTCGGGTTGTGCAGAAGTGCTAAAAACAAAAAGAAAAAGGGTTACAGATAATACAATTAATTTCTTCATCTAATACAATTTGAATTGGTAAATTTCGCCAAATACTTGTTATGGTAAAAACAAAATTGATCGATGGTTATCCTTTTATCACTTATGCAAAACAGACGTTTCCTACTAAAGATATGATGCAACGCAGCAAAGAATTTTGCCAATGGATGAACCAACGCAGAACAGTACGGGAATTCTCAAGTAAACCAGTGCCCCAAAAAGTAATAGAAAATATAATTCTAACCGCATCAACTGCTCCAAGCGGTGCCCATAAACAACCCTGGACATTTTGTGTTGTAAGCGAACCAACCTTAAAGAAGCGAATCAGGCAAGAAGCAGAGAAAGAAGAACTAGAAAGCTATAATGGCCGAATGCCTGAAGAATGGCTGAACGACCTTAGACCCTTACAAACAGATTGGAGAAAAGAATTCCTGGAAACAGCTCCGTGCCTGATAATAATTTTTAAAAGAAGCTACGAACTGGAAGATGAAGGCCATAAGCACCCTAACTATTATGTTACCGAAAGTTGCGGTATTGCCTGCGGTTTTTTATTGGCAGCTATACATCATGCAGGGCTTGCTGCATTGACACATACTCCATCGCCCATGAATTTTTTAAGTAAGATTTTAGACAGGCCCGAAAATGAAAAACCTTTTCTGCTAATACCGGTTGGTTATCCCGCAGACGAATGCTGGGTGCCTGATCTTCAAAGAAAGCCGTTAGAAAAAATTATCCGCTGGTATTAATCTTTGCCTGCAACCACAATTACAATTTCTCCTTTTACAGGCTTTGTGCTGAAGTAATCAACCACATCCCGAAGTGTGCCTCGCTTATTTTCCTCGAAAAGCTTCGTTAATTCCCGGCTAACACTGCATAGCCTTCCTTCACCAAAATAAGTGATGAATTCTTCCAGCGTTTTCACTAACCGCATCGGCGATTCGTAAAAAATCATGGTCCTTTCTTCATCAGTAAGTTGCTTCAACAAAGTCTGTCTTCCCTTTTTGAGCGGTAAAAACCCTTCAAAACAAAACCGGTTTGTGGGTATGCCGCTGTTCACCAGGGCAGGTACAAAAGCAGTAGCGCCAGGTAAACACTCAACGGGGATTCCAACCTTAATACACTCTCTCACCAACAAAAATGCCGGGTCAGAGATTCCGGGTGTGCCTGCATCCGTAACCACAGCCATTTTTTTTCCTTCCAGTAACTGGTTGACCAAATGCTGCAGCACTTTGTGTTCATTGTGCTGATGATAGGGCGAAAGTGGTTTAGTAATATTGTAATGATTCAACAAATGAGATGTAGTTCGGGTATCCTCTGCCAAAATCAGATCAACTTCCTTCAGCACTTCAAGTGCCCGAAGGGTAATATCTTTTAAATTACCTATTGGTGTGGGAACTAAATAAAGCATAGTTGAAAGTTGATTTGTTCCTAGGTTGATAAGTATAACTCCTGTCAACCTATCAACCAGTCAACTAATTAACAGAGACTTCGAAATACTCCATCACCGGGTTGCTCAGTAATTTTTTACTTGCTTCCTCAGCAATAGCCCTGGCTTTTTCGGGAGAATCGGCATTTACCTGTAAAGTGATGTTTTTACCAACCCTTACATCTTCCACTCCTGTTAATCCCAGGTTCTCCAAACCACCCATAACGGCTTTACCCTGTGGATCCAGCAATTCTTTCAGTGGCATTACTTTTATCTGAACTGTATAGGTCATGCTGCTTTATTTTTGAAAAGCAAAGATAGGACAACATAAGCCACTATTATTGCCGGAATGGCCATCCATTTCAGAAGTAACAACGCTGCTATAGCAATGACAGCCAGCAAAAATTTTGGCAAATTATTTTTTACACTGTAATCTTTAAATTTTAATGCCATCAATGGTAAAGTGGAAACCATAAGCCAGGAAAGCACCAGTACCAACCCGTAATGAAACCACTTATTAAGCAGGAGTTGCTGAACCCAGATCTCATTCACATTCCAGTATATAAGCGGTAGTGAAGCGACAAAAATGCCCACCGCCGGAACAGGCATCCCTTTAAATGTATATGATTGGCTAGTGTCAAGATTAAACCTTGCTAAACGCCATGCAGCCGCAGCAGGAAGGATAAAAGCGGGCAGCAACCAGAGTATGGATATTTCTACCCCCGCAGCATCCTGTGCATAACTGAGGCGAAGGAACTGATAAATGATCATACCAGGAGCAACACCAAAACTCACCACATCGGCCAACGAATCAAGTTGCTTTCCCATTTCTGATGTTGCCTTAAAAAGACGGGCTACAAATCCATCGAGAAAATCGATCACAGCAGCAATCCCTATAAAAAGAGATGCCAGCCAGATTTTTTCAGGAATATCGATCAATTGCACCCCTTCAGACGTCTCATTGATTATGATACCGTTTTGGAGTGTTGCCACAATGGCGAGGCAACCAAATATAAGGTTCAGAAGGGTAAAAATATTCGGGACTTGTTTCATATCTTTTTGTTCATGGTTCAAAGTTTCTGGCGATGTGCCACGATCCCCTGCAATAATAGGAAAAACCATGAACTATGAACCATTGCAGTGAACTTATTACTTCTTCATCAACGTTTCTATCTCTTCCACCGTAATAGGTATATTTTTCATCAGGTCTTTATTTCCGTTTCTGGTTATCCAGAGATTATTCTCAATGCGGATGCCCATTTGCTCTTCTTCAATGTAAATACCAGGTTCCACTGTAAATACCATTCCGGGCTTTATAGGTTCAGTTCTGGTACCCAGGTCATGCACATCCACACCCAAATGATGTGAGATACCATGATACAAATATTTGCGGTATGCCCTGTTTTCCGGGTCTTCATTCTTTACATCAGATTTTCTTAGCAAACCAATTTTTAAAAATTGCTGTGTTGCTTCTTCGCCCACTTTATCGGTGTATTCTATAATGCTGATGCCTGGCTTCAGCAGGCTTTTTGCATAATCATGCAAATGCAGACAAGTATTATAAACCGTTTTTTGCCTGCGGGTAAACTTTCCGTTCACCGGAACAGTTCTGGTAAGGTCAGCACAATAACCACCATACTCAGCTCCAAAATCCATTAAGATAAGTTCTCCGTCTTTACACTCGGCGTTGTTTGAAACGTAATGCAATGTTCTGGCCCTGTCACCACTGGCAATGATGCTGCCATAAGCCTGTCCGGTTGCCCGCTGGCTCAGGAAGGAATGCATGATTTCAGCTTCAATTTCATACTCCCACACTCCTGGTTTGATAAATTTTAGCAGCCTGCGAAATGTATTTTCTGTGATATCAATTGCCTTCTGCATCACCTCTACTTCCAATGCGGTTTTAATACCACGGAGTTTTTTCATCAGTTTTGCAGCCCGTAAATAATTATGCAATGGGTATCGGCTTTTCATTTCATCAATAAAGCGGTAATCCCTTGAACGGACCAGGCTTGCTTTCCGGTCATTCTCATTACTATCGAGGTAAATATTGTCTGCGAGATGAATCCAGGGTTGCAGCAAACCGTCCAGGCTATCGAGCCATACTATGGTTTTTATACCGCTGATAGCCTGCGCCTCATGCACTCTTAGTCTTTTGCCATCCCATTTTTCTTTCAATTCGTTGGGGCGTACCAATACCAGCACTTCCTTGTATTTAGGATCAGGATTATCAGGGAATAATATCACCAAACTATCTTCCTGCTCAATACCGCTAAGCCAGTAGAGGTCGCTGTTTTGTTTAAAGGAATAAATAGCATCGCCGTTACTTGG
This sequence comes from Chitinophagaceae bacterium UBA2789, assembly GCA_002352145.1. GTDB lineage: Bacteria > Bacteroidota > Bacteroidia > Chitinophagales > Chitinophagaceae > JJ008. The sequence goes on along the minus strand of DEHX01000073.1, from coordinate 15,058 downwards.
CACTTCATCATTACTTACAAATATGGCTATGGAATTCTTTTGCATCCGGCTTACAAACCGCTGACGGTTCTGTACAAATATTTCGGGGTTTAGTGGCAGATATTTCATGATTAGCTGTTGTAATGGTTATTATTGATAGGTCTAAAGATAAAGAGCAAATACTTCCGGCAACTGACATTCATCACAAATCCTGTTGCGAGTGACTAAAATGGATGGAATCTAATGGCAATTCACCCCTTTTCAATAAAATCAAGCCTACAAACGAGATAGTGAACAAATATTAATTGTCGGAGAAATATTTAAAAGTTTTTTCAATGTGTGACACTAACACTTGTTTGCCTTTAAATTGTTTTGCCCCTTACCTTTGTGCCTTCAACAAAACGATTTGCACCTATGTCTGTTCCTATCATGCGATTCCCTGTGAAGAACTTTATAAAACTGGGACTGAAAAACACTGAATCCATTCATTATCAATTATCACCGGAAGAATTGGTTCAAGACACCCTTCGTATCGGCGAGGGAGTATTGGATGAAAATGGCGCCCTTGTCATTAAGACAGGTGAATTTACCGGTCGCTCCCCAAAAGATAAATTCACTGTGAAAGACGAAACAACTGAAAACTCGGTACACTGGAATGAGTTTAATATCCCGATTGAGCCTAAATATTTTGATATCGTCTTTAAAAAAATAACTGATTACATTGAAAACCTGCCAGAGTTGTGGGTTCGTGACTGTTTTGCCTGTGCCGATTCCCGTTACAGGCTCAATGTCAGGGTAGTAAACGAAAAGCCATGGAACAATCTCTTTGCATACAATATGTTTCTTCGCCCTTCCGAAGAAGAACTGGAGAATTTTGAGCCAGCATGGCATGTAATTAGTGTTCCCGGTCTGAAATTAGATCCAAAAGAATGCGGTACCCGGCAACACAATGCAGCTATTGTTTCATTTAAACATAAAATGATCCTCATAGCCGGCACAGGATATACCGGCGAGACCAAAAAAGGTATTTTCACCATTCTCAATTACATTTTACCTCATGAAAAAAATGTGCTGAGTATGCATTGCAGTGCCAACATGGGCGACGATGGTGACACGACTATCTTCTTTGGTCTCAGCGGAACTGGTAAAACAACATTAAGCGCCGATCCTAATCGTAAACTCATTGGTGATGACGAACATGCCTGGACGGAGGACAATATTTTCAACTTCGAAGGTGGCTGTTACGCCAAGACGATCAACCTGACGGAAGAAAAAGAACCGGAAATATTCCATGCCATACGCCCCGGTGCATTGGTAGAGAATGTGACCTTCTTTCCCGGTACTAATAAAATAAATTTTGATGATGCTTCGATAACAGAAAACACCAGGGTGTCTTATCCGTTGCATTTTATAAGTAATGCGCAGGAACCTTCCATTGGCAATTTGCCTAAGAATATATTTTTCCTGACCTGCGATGCATTTGGTGTCTTGCCTCCTATTTCTAAGTTAACCCCGGGACAGGCTATGTACCAGTTCATTTCCGGCTATACGGCCAAAGTAGCTGGCACAGAAGCCGGTGTGACAGAACCAAAACCTACTTTCAGTGCTTGTTTTGGTGCTCCGTTCCTGCCACTACATCCCGGTAAATATGCACAAATGCTGGGTGAGAAGATGAAAAAACATAATGTTAATGTATGGATGGTGAATACCGGTTGGACAGGCGGCCCTTATGGAACAGGTACCCGTATGAAATTGAAATATACCCGGGCGATGATTACTGCAGCACTGGAAGGAAAACTTAATAATGTTTCTTTTGACAATGATCCCGTTTTTGGTGTTGCTATCCCCACTGAATGCCCTGATGTACCATCTGAAGTGCTGCATCCCCGGAACACCTGGAAGGACAAACAGGCGTACGATGAAAAGGCAAAATACCTTGCTGGCCTATTTGTAAATAATTTTGAAAAATACGCATCAGGTGTGTCAGCTGATATATTAGCTGCAGCACCAAGAGTATAATTTTTTCCGGACGATTGCTTGCTAAACCCCTGCAACTGCAGGGGTTTTATTTTTAACGCCGCATTAAGCAGCCGGCAAAACAATTATTCCGACTTTACGTTGATTATAATTGATGAAATCCCAGTACAGTCTCATATTGATATTATTAGCATCAGTTCCTCTGCAACAATTTGCTCAATCCCGGCATGAAGAGCTGCTTGATTGGGAGGCAAACAGAAGGCTCACCTGGGCTGATTATAAAGCGAAGCCGGATCAAAATTCTGATGCCGCAGCTTCTACTACCTCCATACTGGTAATTTCTTATAATATTTCATCAACCGGATTTACGTACAAAATAGAGTGCAGGTTTTCCAAAACCCGTTCGTGGGGACTTCACAAAACAGATTATATTCTGAGCCATGAGCAGGGCCATTTTGATATTGCAGAAATATTTGCCCGGAAACTGCACAAAAAAATGAGTGAATACAGGTTCAATAAAAGAACTTATCAAAAAGACCTGGATAAAATTTACGAAGAAGTCGTAAAAGAGAAAGAAAAAATGCAAAACGATTACGACAGAGAAACTAATCACAGCATCAACAAAGAAAAACAGGCAGAATGGCTGCAAAATATCCGGCAGCTGCTCGAAGAATATAAAAATTATGCAGACTACTAAAACAGGCCGTACAGTTGTGCGTCTACTTTACGGATGATCTCTCCAAAGTCTTCATCTTTCTCAGCAAACTTGTTCTTGTCCACATCAATTACCAGCAACTGTCCTTCTTTGTAATCGGCAATCCACTTATTATAATATTCATTGAGGCGTTTCAGGTAATCCAGCCGGATATTCTCTTCATATTCTCTTCCCCTTTTTTGTATCTGGCCTACCAGTGTAGGTACAGAAGCATTAAGATAGATCAGGAGGTCTGGGGGCTGCACCAGTGTTTTTAAAGTCTGGAAAAAATGGAAGTAGTTATCAAAATCCCTTTTGCTCATCAGCCCCATTTCATGCAGGTTGGGGGCAAAGATGTTGGCATCCTCATATATTGTTCTGTCCTGGATAACCGTTTCAGTTCCCTTCTGTATTTCTACAAGCTGGCGAAGACGGCTGTTCAAAAAGTAAATCTGCAGGTTAAAACTCCACCTCGGCATATCCTCATAAAAATCCATGAGATAAGGATTATGGTCTACATCCTCAAAGTTGGGTATCCACTTATAATGCTTGCTCAGCATTTCTGTCAAGGTGGTCTTACCGGCACCAATGTTTCCGGCTACTGCTATATGTTTTGGTTTAGATTTTGCTTTTGCCATAACTGGATAGATTCCAAAAGAAACAAATTTCAAGTTCCGACTCCGCGGAAGGTTCAAAGTAAACCCTTTTTTGGAATTTGAGATTTGTTATTCTGATTTTTTAAAAATAATTCAACCCCATGGCCTGTCGTACCAATTCCATGGTAGCTTTAGCACTTGTCCTGGCCTTTTCTGCACCCTTTTCCATCACATCTCTCAGGTATTTTTCATCATTACGAATATGCTCTGCTCGTTCCCTGATGGGTGAAATAAAGGCAACCATATCTTCGGCCAGTTGCTTTTTCAAATCCCCGTACCGGACGGTACAATTATTATAATCTGATTCAAATTTTTCCACCACATCTGTCGCACTTACCAGTTTCATCAACAAAAAGATATTCTCGATATAATCCGGTTTCGGAGAATTGGGTTCGGTTGGCCCGCTGTCAGTTTTAGCTTTCATAACCTTTTTACGAATCAGGTTATCATCGTCGGACAAGTATAACGTTGCATACTGGTTTATGCTTTTGCTCATTTTACCGGCTCCGTCAAGGCTAGGCACTTTTATCAGCTCATCGCCATAATTAAAAGCCATCGGTTCCGGAAAAACCTCGCCATAACGATGGTTAAACCGGTTTGCAAAATTTCTAGCCATTTCCAGGTGCTGCTCCTGGTCCTTACCCACTGGCACATATTTGGCCCTGTGCAAAATAATGTCAGCAGTTTGCAGGACGGGGTAAGTCAGTAGTCCCGCATTCACATTATCAGGATGCTGTCTCACTTTGTCTTTAAAAGTGACTGTTTTTTCTAACTCTCCTTTATAAGCCAGCATATTTAAGTAGAGGTATAGCTCCGAAGTCTCATATACATGACTTTGGCAATACAGGGCTACTTTTTCCGGATCGAGGCCACAGGCAATATTTTCAGCCAGCACCCTGTGTACATTGGTTTTTAGCTCTTTGGTATCCGGGTGGGTGGTCAGCGAATGCAGATCGGCCACCATGAAATAGCATTCAAATTCTTCCTGCATCCGCACATAATTTCTTACGGCACCAAAGTAGTTTCCCAGGTGCAAAAACCCGGTAGGCCGGATGCCGCTCATTACTATTTCCTTCTTCTTTTCCATGAGGCGGCGAAGATAATGAAATAGTAAGGAGTCATTAAGCAGCAGCCGACAGGAAAATCCCGATCATTTTGCTGTTTCCATTTTTCCCTACGCTTCAATTTGACTCCTAACTCCCGACTCCTGACTATCTTTGTCCTATGGAAGTAACCGATGCATTGGTCGAAAAACTAGCCCACCTTTCCCGTTTGCAGTTCAATAAGCAAGAAAAAGTGGATATAAAAAAAGACCTGCAAAACATGATCGTCTTTGTTGAGAAGCTGAATGAATTAGATCTCGATGGCGTAGAGCCAATGCTTTTCATGAGCGATGAAGTGAACGTTTTAAGAGAAGATGAAATAAACGGATCCGTTAGCCGGGAAGAAGCTTTGAAAAATGCTCCTTTGCATGACAAACAATTTTTTAAAGTGCCTAAAGTGATAAAAAAGTGAGGCTGAGGTATGTCGTCCGATACTTCCATTTATCACGACATCTGACCTCTGGTTTCCTACATTTAACTTCATGAACAGTATCATCCATCTCGAAAATATCCGCAAGAGCTACTTCATGGGCAAACATGAACTGGAAGTATTAAAAGGGCTATCCCTTGAAATTTTCAAAAACGAATATGTAGCCCTGATGGGGCCCTCCGGCTCTGGCAAGAGCACCCTGATGAACATTATCGGCTGCCTTGATACACCGACATCAGGGACATACATTTTGAACAATCATGATGTTAGCCAGATGCAGGATAATGCATTGGCAGAAGTACGCAATAAAGAAATCGGGTTTGTATTTCAGCAGTTCAATCTTTTACCCCGGCTGACCGCCGCCGAAAATGTAGCCCTGCCACTGGTATATGCCGGCATGAGCAAGAAGCTAAGAACAGAGAAGGCAATGCATGTACTGGATATGGTAAACCTGACCGACCGCAGCCACCATCGTCCCAACGAATTATCAGGCGGACAATGCCAGCGGGTGGCTATTGCCAGGGCATTGGTGAATGATCCTGCCATTATCCTGGCAGATGAGCCGACAGGTAACCTGGATACCAAAACTTCCTATGAGATCATGGAAATATTTGACCAGATTTTCAATAATGGAAATACGATAGTAATTGTTACCCACGAAGAAGATATTGCCAATCATGCCCGCAGGATTGTAAGGCTGAGAGACGGGGTGATTGAGAGTGACAGGAAAAATGAAAAAGTAATTGTGCATCATTAAGAAATTGTTTCCCCTTTTCTGAACCCTGACCGGAAATTTTTGTTACTTCAGGCATCTTTGAACTTGACATGGCATTAAAAATTTATACAAAAACAGGCGATAAAGGCACTACTTCATTGATTGGGGGCACCAAGGTACCCAAATCACATATGCGTATCGAAGCCTATGGAACTATTGATGAACTAAATTCTTACCTGGGTTTGTGTTTCGATTTGTTGACTGATGAACAAAGCAAAAAGATCATTCATGAAGTGCAGGACAGATTGTTTACTATCGGTTCATCGCTAGCCTGTGATCCTATTAAAGAGCCAAAAATGAGATTACCGGATCTGAAAGAAGAGGATGTGCAATTGCTCGAAAAAGAAATTGACAGGATAGATAGTACAATCCCTCCCATGCAAAATTTCATTCTGCCGGGAGGCCACACAACCGTTTCTCATCTGCATATTGCCCGTTGTATTTGCCGCAGGGCAGAAAGATGTTGTGTAAGATTAGAACTGGAAAGCCTCGAAGTGGATGAAATCATTTTAAAATACCTGAACAGGCTTAGTGATTACTTGTTTGTGCTAAGTCGCTACATAGGCCATTTGCTGAATGTACCTGAGATACCCTGGAAACCACGGTTGTAACAAATCTAGCTTTAGGCTACAGACTTCTCTACAATCTTACCGTCTTTCATATACAAAATCCGGTCGCTTAACCGGGCCAGTTCTTCATTATGAGTAACGATCAGAAATGTTTGGCTGAATTTTTCCCTGAGATCAAAAAACAACTGGTGTAGTTCCCGTGCATTGGCCGAATCAAGATTGCCCGTAGGCTCATCGGCAAAAACGATATCCGGCTTATTTATCAATGCTCTTGCGACGGCCACCCGCTGTTGCTCACCACCACTCATTTCCCCGGGCTTATTTTGCATACGATGCGAAAGCCCCAGCAAGTTGAGCAGTTCCTTTGCCCTTTCTTCTACTTCTTTCTTCTTTTTGCCGGCCAGCCAGCCGGGGATACAAACATTTTCCAATGCGGTAAATTCGGGTAATAAATGATGAAACTGAAAAACAAATCCGATGTGTTTGTTCCGGAAATCAGCCAGTTTATTGCCAGACAGGGATGAAAGATTTGTATTATTCATACTGACAGATCCCTGGTCCGCCTTATCTAATGTTCCGAGAATATGCAACAAAGTGCTTTTTCCCGATCCGGAAGGGCCAACAATGGAAACAACTTCCCCTTTGCTCACATTTACGTCAACTCCCTTCAAAACTTCCACCGTTCCGAACCGTTTGTATATATTTTTTCCTGTTATCATGCAGCTTCTGTAACAATTAATTTATCCAAATATCCAGAAAACAAAGCAGCGGCAAAAACTGTATTTATTTGTCGGAGTTTTTTTTTAAGAAATCCTTCAAAAAACCGTGTACAACTAAGGATTTGGAAAATTCGTTAATACAACTACTTTTGCGGAAAATTAAGGGGGTAGTACCCCTCGATATTGGTAACGAAAACCTTATTCGCCATTTAAAACCCTGAGAAGATGTTTTGGACTTTAGAATTAGCCTCGTACCTCGAAGATGCCCCCTGGCCAGCCACCAAAGATGAGCTGATCGATTATGCTATTCGTAGCGGCGCCCCTATAGAAGTGGTAGAAAACCTGCAGGAACTGGAAGATGAGGGTGATGTATATGAAACCATCGAAGACATTTGGCCGGACTATCCTACCCAAGATGATTTTCTCTTCAATGAGGATGAATACTGACAATTGATAATACCGATAAAAAATGATTTGTATGAAAAAAGCCGCTTGAATTAGCGGCTTTTTGAATTAGGTCCTGATTCCTATTATCAGCTATCCATTTTTTCAATTACACCGGCAGTAACACCTGTAAAGCTGAAACCACCATCATGGAAGAGGTTCTGCATGGTCACATACCTGGTGAGGTCGCTAAACATGGTAACACAATAATTAGCACAATCTTCCGCAGTGGCATTGCCCAAAGGACTCATTGCCTCCGCATAATTAATAAACCCGTCAAACCCTTTTACGCCGCTGCCGGCTGTGGTTCGGGTAGGCGACTGGGAGATAGTGTTCACCCTGACTTTCTTCTTTGCACCATAATGGTAGCCAAAACTTCTCGTTACACTTTCCAGCAACGCTTTGGCATCGGCCATTTCGTTGTAATCGGGAAATACTCTCTGCGCTGCTATATAGGTAAGTGCTACTACACTTCCCCACTCGTTCAAGGCATCCATATCCCAGGCAGTACGCAGCACCCGGTGAAGGCTCATGGCCGATATATCCAGGGTTTTCTGGTTCCACTCGTAATTCATTTCTGTATAATGCTTTCCCTTGCGCACATTCAGGCTCATACCGATGGAGTGTAAAACAAAATCAATTTTGCCACCAAAGTGCTCCATTGACTTTTCAAACAGGTTCTTCAGGTCGTCCATATTGGTAACATCAGCACCGATTACGGGTGCATTACCACAGGTCTCAGCCAGCTTATTTATCTCTCCCATTCTAAGTGCTACAGGCGCATTGGTCAATACAATTTGCGCACCCTCTTCATAGCAGCGTAAAGCCGTTTTCCACGCAATGGATTTTTCATCTAAGGCTCCGAAGATGATCCCTTTCTTCCCTTTCAGTAAGTTATTTGCCATATCAGTTGATTTTGTAGTGGTAAAAATAGGAACTTCTTCTCAAGCTCCGGGAAACATAAGCCTGATCACAAAAACCAGAAGAAAAGTATAGCCGAAAATGATAATAAATACAACAAGCAGGTAGAGGAAAATTCGTTGTAAAGATTCTCTAGGTCTAATGACCCGTTGCAGGTATTTGTACACCATGTAAACGGGAAGTAATGAAAACAAAATTATTCCGAGTATAACAAATCCCTTTATTTTCAATATTAAAATTTGAAGTACAAATAAACGGGATACGGTCCAAAAAGCACTTCCCCCCTTTCCTTTATCTTCGCAGCAATAAAAGAAGCTACCGGATATGACGATCTCTTATAAATGGCTGAGTGAATATTTACCCGTAACCGTTGACCCCGAAAGACTGAGCCGCATCCTTACTTCCATTGGCTTAGAAGTGGAAAGTATGCGTATCTACGAAGAAGTAAAAGGAGGATTGAAAGGATTAGTGATTGGTGAAGTACTGAGTACTGAAAAACACCCTAATGCCGATAAACTAACACTAACCAAAGTCAATATAGGTTCAGGTGAACCCTTACAAATCGTTTGCGGAGCACCCAATGTAGCAGCAGGGCAGAAAGTAGTGGTAGCACCGGTTGGAGCAACTATATATCCCACTGCTGGTGATTCCCTCACAATGAAAGTGGCGAAGATCAGGGGCGTGGAAAGCCATGGTATGATCTGTGCAGAAGATGAAATTGGCTTAGGTACATCTCATGCGGGCATTATGGTGTTGCCGGAAGATGCCAGGGTTGGCCTTCCTGCTGCCGATTATTTTCAACCTTTCGAAGATATAGTCTATGAAATCGGTCTTACCCCCAACCGGATGGATGCCATGAGCCATTGGGGAGTGGCAAGAGATGTGTGTGCTTATCTGTCACACCATGACAAAAAGGATATAAAACCAAAACTTCCTAGCAGCAATAATTTTAAAGTAGATAATACCTCCTTCGTCATTGAGGTGAAGGTTGAGAATGAGTCAGCCTGTCCCAGGTATTCCGGTGTCAGTATTGATAAAGTAACCATTAAAGAGTCGCCAAAATGGCTGCAGCAGAAGCTGAAAGCCATTGGTCAGCGACCTATCAACAATATTGTAGACATTACCAACTTCATACAGCATGAAACAGGGCAGCCACTCCATGCTTTTGATGCAGATGCCATTGGCGGCAGAAAAGTGATTGTAAAATTTCTTCCGGAAGCAAGCAAATTCGTTACTCTCGATGAGAAGGAAAGAAAACTGAGCAGTGAAGACCTGATGATCTGTGATGAAAAAGAAGCCATGTGTATTGCAGGGGTATTTGGCGGATTGCATAGTGGCGTTACAGAAAAAACAAAGAACATCTTCCTGGAAAGTGCCTGCTTCGACAGTATTACCATCCGCAAAACCTCTTTCCGGCATGGATTGCGTACAGATGCTGCCAGCCGTTTTGAGAAAGGAACAGATATTTCCGCTACCGTATCTGTGCTGAAAAGAGCGGCAATGCTGATCAAAGAAGTATGCGGCGGCGAAATTTCTTCTGACATTGTAGATGTCTACCCGTCAAAAAAAGTAAAGTCCGAGGTGGCTGTAAAATGGCACTACATCAAAAAACTGAGCGGCAAGAACTATCACCCTGATGCAGTTAAAGATATTTTAGTCAGCCTTGGATTTGAGATCATCAAAGAAAGTGTGGATGAACTGCGGGTAGCTGTACCTTACCACAAGCCGGATATAAGTCTTCCGGCTGACATTGTAGAAGAAATCGTTCGAATTGACGGCCTTGATAATATCGAAATCCCCGAAGCCATTACCATTACCCCGGCTGTGGAAGAAAACTATTCCAAGGAAATTTTCAGGGAAAAAATTGCCAATTACCTCGTTGGCCTGGGATTCAACGAAATGATGACCAACTCTATTACCAATGCGGCTTACTATGCTGAAGAGGAACAGCAAAACATGGTAAAGATGCTGAACAGCCTGAGTGCTGAATTAAACATACTGCGGAATTCACTCTTTGAAACGGCGCTGGAAGTGGTGGGCCACAATCTTAATTATAAGAATAACTCTTTGCGCCTGTTTGAATTTGGAAAAGCCTACAGTGCTTCCGGCCCAGGCAAGTACACTGAAAACGAACAACTATGTGTAGTAATTTCCGGAAATAAGAATGATGCCAATTGGAAACAAAAAGCTGTTAATTCAGATTTTTATTTCTTGAAGGGTATTATTGAGTCCATCTTGAAAGCCTTAGGCACAGAGGCTGATACTGTTGAAACCATGCAGGTTGACAAACTTAATAATCACATAGTTTTTAAAAGAAATGGCAAAGTGATTGCCGGAGCCGGAGAAGTAAAAAAGGCAGTCTTAGATAAATTCGGCATAAAACAAGCTGTATTTTTTGGGGGATTGAACTGGACAGTGCTGTCAGAAATGGCCGCAGGACAAACAAATGCCGTAAAAGAACTTCCAAAATACCCTTCTGTTGAAAGAGACCTGGCAATGATCGTATCCAAGGAACTGCAGTGGGAAAGTGTAGAAAAAACAGTGCAAAAGATTAAGCTGAATAAACTACAAGAGATAAGACTGTTTGATATATTCGAAAGTGAAAAATTAGGAACCGGAAAGAAATCGATTGCTGTCAATTTCACTTTTTTAGATGAGGAAAAAACCCTCACAGACAAGGAAATTGATGGCTGGATGAACAAGATTATGACCACTCTTGAAAATGACCTGCAGGCCGAAATAAGAAAATGAATACTGCCGAGCAACATCTCAAACGCATACAGGACAAACTTCAGCAGTTGCTGAAGAATTATGCTGCTATGCAAAAAGAGAATGCAAAGCTCAAAGAAGAATTGACAGATGCACAACAAAAAGCTTCTGCTCAACAAAAAGTAACGGATGAACTAAAACAACAGGTCAGCATACTTAAACTCAGCAGTGGCGAAATGGATGAGGCAGAAAAGAAAGAGTTTGAAAAGCGAATAAATGGCTACCTGAAAGAAATTGATCGCTGTATTGCCTTGCTGGAAAATAATTAAACCCTCTTAACGAGATTTAAGCTCATCTCATCATCGCCTTGAGAAAGCTCCAGCGTATAACGGCCGTAAGGCAGATCATTTAAGCCTTCCCATGTTAATTCTTCTTTATCAGTAATGATTTCTCTTTCAAGGGTTCTACAGACTACACCACAATCATCTTTTAAAACGCCACGCAGGCATTCTCCTTTTGGTGCATTAAGTTGCAACTGCAATGCATCAATAAAAACAGATGATTTAACTTTAACAAACATCGTAAACGATTAAACCGTTTCCGTTGGGTGTCCTTAACCTTGTTTTCAGGGAGTATAGATGGGTTTGAAAGGGATGCCGAATATAGAGAACTAATTTTGAAAATACCAGCATTATGAATGAATTAATTGCAATTTCTGCTCTTATTGGCGACCGTACGTACCGGATTAAGATCAACCCGGCTGATGAAGAAGTAGTCAGAAAGACCTTAAAAGTCATTAACGAGAAGATACTTGAGTTCAAAACGCATTTTGCAGGAAAAGATATGCAGGATTATATTGCCATGGTACTGATCTGGTATGCTACCGAACAGCATAATAATGCCTCCGCTATGGTAAGCAATGAGAACCTAACGGAAAAGCTGCTCTCTATTGAGAAAATGATTGATAATCAACTTAACGAAAAATAAAAAACCGGCAACAGCCGGTTTTACTTTTAAGATTATTTTTTTCCTTCTAGTGCTTCGCCTAGTTTCTGTTCCAGTTCCTCCCCTTTAAGGTTTTTAGCAATTATTTTACCTTCCGGATCTATCAACAGGTTTTGGGGAATAGCATTGATACCATATTGCTTGGCCACCTCATTATCCCAGAATTTCAGATCACTGAGTTGGGTCCACTCTAACTTATCATCATGGATAGCCTTCATCCATCTTTCCTTTTGCCCGGGCCGGTCCAGTGAAACGCCGATAATATGAAAATTCTTGTCTTTATACTTATGAAACACTTTCACCACATTGGGATTTTCAGCACGGCAGGGACCACACCAGCTTGCCCAGAAATCAACCAGAATATAACGACCTTTAAAGGAGGAAAGAGAAACCGGCTTGCCCAATGTATCATTTTGGGTAAAATCCATAGCTATCCTGCCAATACCAGTCTTCTTTGCTATGTCAATCTTTTCTTTAAAGTCCGCCGCAGAAGGATAGTTTTTATTTTCAATGGAAAGTGAATTAAAGAGCGGCTCTATCTTGTCCGCATTTATATCCCAGCCAGCATATTGCTGCAGTGCATATAAGGCAATCGGGGAGTTGGGATTATTCCTTACATATTCACCATATACTTTCTCATTTTTTTCTGCATCAATTGCATCAATTTCAGCTTCCACTCTGGATTGATTCTTCGTGTCTTTTGCTTTTCCATATTCGCTATATTTCTCCAGTAATGGTTGCATTTTTTCCTGGTAAGGCTTCACCAGGGCATTCAGTTTGGAAAATTCCATATGTGCCGGAGAACCTTTCACCTGCACATTGCTGAAAGAATCGATTGAGGTAATCTTTATTTTCCCCGGTTGTAAAAAAACAGACACCATATCCCTTGTATTCACCATATTCACCTTTTTACCATCGGGGCCCAGGCCATACTTAATCCGAAGCCTTCCTTGTACAGGCTCTCCTATCTTCCCTGCAAACTCATATTTTCCGTCTTTTGCCTGCACACTATCAGTCTTCCACTCTCCGTTGCTCCTGTATTGAAGGAAAACCCAGTCTGCTTTATAAGACAGGTTTTTAACATTACCACTGATTTTGAAAGACTTTTGCTTATCCTGCGAAATAACAGCTAAAGGCAGCATAACCAGGGCTAGAACGGCTTTTTTCATGTAAAAAATCGGTTTTAGTGTTGCAAGATTACAAAAAAGCGCTGCTCAGAGGCGGCATATGTCTCAGTTTTACCCATTTTTATTTGAACGGCACATAATAGTAGTACAATTTCTAACATAAGCCCCTGTTTTGTATCTTCGCTAATTACATACTGACAAGAGTATGAATTTATTATTAACAGTCAGCATTGTGCGACACTTAAACAAAAAGATTCATGGATCCGAATATACTTTCCGTCATCATTGGCGTGGCTGCCCTTATTGCGGGCCTCATAGTGGGTAAGCTCATTTTTGCCAAGAATACAAGAAAAAAAATAGAAGAGGCTGAATTACAAGCCCAGACAATCCTGAAAGAAGCCGAATTAAGAGCTGAAACCATTAGAAAAGAAAAGGAACTGGAGGCAAAGGAGCGTTTTGTGCAGATGAAGTCTGCCCATGACAAAGAGGTGTTTGAAAAGAACAAAAAGATTAATGATACAGAAAACCGTATCCGCCAGAAAGAGCAATCCATTAATCAAAAAGAGGCTAATCTTGAAAAGCAGGTAAAGGAAAATGAGGCTATTAAGGAAAATCTGAACCGGCAAATAGAGCTGGTAAATATCAAACGCACCGAACTGGAAAAACACCAGGAAGAACATATTCGCAGGCTGGAAAAAATCGCTAATCTTTCTGCTGATGAAGCAAAAACACAACTGGTAGAAAGCCTGAAGCATGAAGCCCAAACGCAGGCCCTTGCCTTGCAGCAGGAAATCATCGATGAGGCTAAGCAAAAGGCGAATAAAGAAGCAAGAAAGATCATTATTCAGACTATACAACGCACAGCAGCTGAACAGGCAATTGAAAACTCCATTACTGTTTTTAACCTGGAAAGTGATGAGATCAAAGGCCAGATCATTGGTCGTGAAGGCCGGAATATCCGGGCTATTGAAGCAGCCACCGGTGTTGACCTGATTGTGGATGATACTCCTGAAGCTATTCTTTTATCAAGCTTTGACCCGCTGCGCCGGGAAATTGCCCGCCTGAGTTTGCAGAGACTGGTGGCCGATGGTCGTATCCACCCTGCCCGTATCGAAGAAATTGTTGAAAAGACCCGTAAGCAAATTGAAGAGCAGGTAATGGAGATCGGCGAAAGAACTGTCATTGAACTAGGCATTCATGGCCTTCATAAAGAATTGGTAAGAATGGTGGGAAGGATGCGGTTCCGCTCCTCTTATGGCCAAAACCTGCTAATGCACAGTCGGGAAACAGCCAATCTTTGTGCTACAATGGCTGCCGAACTGGGACTGAACCCAAAACTGGCTAAAAGAGCCGGTCTGCTGCATGATATTGGCAAAGTACCAGATGAAGAAAGTGAATTGAGCCACGCCTTACTGGGAGCTAAACTGGCTGAGAAATATGGAGAAAACGCTGCGGTGGTGAATGCCATAGCAGCACACCATGATGAGGTAGAAATGCAATATGTTATTTCACCTATCGTACAGGCTTGTGATGCCATAAGTGGCGCCAGGCCGGGTGCCAGAAGAGAGATCATGCAGCAGTACCTGCAGCGTATCAAAGACCTTGAAAACCTGGCTATGAGCTACAATGGAGTGGAAAAAGCCTATGCTATCCAGGCTGGCCGTGAACTAAGGGTCATAGTAGAAGCTGATAAAGTGACAGACCAGGATTCAGATAAGCTCTCATTTGAGATAGCCCAAAAAATTCAGACGGAAATGACCTTCCCCGGTCAGATTAAGGTGACGGTCATCAGGGAGAAAAGGGCGGTAAATGTGGCGAGATAAGTTTTAAGTATAACAGGTAACCAGGTTTAAAAGCAAAAAGGATAAACTTTTAAACTTAAAAACTAACCAACTTATCAACTTTTCGCTTACCTTTGCCCTCCCTAAAAATCAGGATTATGAACGCTAT
>DEHX01000180.1 GCA_002352145.1 Chitinophagaceae bacterium UBA2789 | reverse complement strand
CCTTCGGGATGCGGCAGCAGGTTGTATTGCTGAATCAATTGCTGATGTGATAACATAGACTGAATTACACAGCAAGATAGTTATCGCCGGTTATCCAAACTTCACTGATGTCATATTGAGCGAACCGGCCACTAACTGGTCGTTGAAAAAAGAAGGGGTTTCATTTTTCTCCTGCAAACCCAGTATATACATCAGCGGGTAATAATGATCCGGTGTGGGAATGGCCAGCTTTGCTGATTTGCTCAAAGATTCATAATTGATCAGTGCGGGATGATCGCCATCAGTAATCTTTTGTTTGAACAGTTCATGCATTTCGATGGCCCAGTCGTAACCAAAGCCCGGCGTATCTAATTTATCCCATGCCACCATGCGGAGATTGTGCACCATATTGCCGCTGCCAATGATCAGTACACCTTTTTTACGCAGCGCTGCCAGTTCTTTGGCGAGATTGTAATGATACTGTGCTGGCTTGCTGTAATCAATACTTAGCTGCAGTACAGGAATTTTTGCATCCGGGTACATTCTCCTCACCACAGTCCATGCGCCGTGATCCAATCCCCAGTCGTGGTTCAAACCTACATTGGTGGATTTAATGAGATCTTTCGTTTGCTGTGCCAGCAATGCATCACCGGGGGCTGGGTATTGCACCTCAAACAGTTCCTGCGGAAAACCACCAAAATCATGAATGGTTTTTGGGTGATCCATGGCTGTGATATGCGTACCATTGGTGAGCCAGTGGGCAGAGATGACCAGTACTGCTTTGGGCGCAGGCAGTTCCTTTCCCATCTTTTCCCATTGTGAACTGAATGTATTGTTTTCAATCCCGTTCATCGGTGAACCATGACCAATAAAAAGTACAGGCATTTTTTCTTCCTGTTCTTCCAGGTCATCGGTGTATCGTTTAAAACCAGCTAAAGTTCCCATGGTAATGAGCCCTCCGATTGTATAAATAAATTGTTTGCGCTGCATAAAGCAGGTTAAAGGTACAAGATTATTATTTCAATGTTGTAACATTAAAGCAAAGCTTCTCTTAAAGTTGGCACTTCTGTTTCCCAATCATTGTAAATAAGTAACTTACCTGAATAAAGCTATACTTATGCGATCAGTAAACCTTATTACCCTTTTGTTTTGTTCCCAGCTGCTGCATGCACAGGTCCTCATCAAGAATGCCCATGTGGTAGATGTGGAGAAGAAGAAAATACTCAGCGGTTATACGGTACTGGTGTCGGGAGATAAGATCATCTCCGTGGATAAGGACAAAGCATTTAAACTGCCGGGTAGTACACAGGTGATTGATGCTGCCGGCAAGTATTTAGTGCCCGGCTTCACTGATGCCCATATACATTTCTTTCAAAGCGGCGGATTGTATGCAAGACCTGATGCGATAGACCTGCGCAAATACCGGCCCTATGCAGAAGAGATCCAATGGGTGCATAACCATATGGAAGATTTTCTGCGCCGTTATTTATCAGTCGGCATTACAACGGTGATTGATGTAGGCGCTACTAATAATTTTTTGCGGCAGCGGGATTCTTTTACCACCAAAAGCTATGCACCGCTGATCCGCATCACCGGTCCGTTGCTGACCACTTATGTTCCTGAAGTGTACAAGAACCTGAAGGAAGATTCTCCCTTTGAAGAAATGCTGACAGAAGAAGGAACCCGTAAATCGGTACAGGAACAATTGAAACTGAATCCTGATTTTATCAAGATATGGTATATCGTTACCGATAAAGATGTAGAGAAAGGTGCCCGAAAAAACCTGGCACTGGTAAAAGCCGCCATTGATGAAGCACATAAAAACAATAAACGGGTGGCGGTGCATGCCACCGAACGCATCACGGCGCAACTTGCCGTGGAAGCCGGCGCCGATTTTTTGGTACACAGTGTGGATGATGAAATAGTGCCGGATGATTTTGTAAAACTGCTGAAGGAAAAGAAAACAGTACTCTGCCCCACTTTAGTGGTAGCCGGCAACTATGGCAAGGTGCTGGGTGATACCTATGATTTTACGACGGATGAACTGAAGATCACCCATCCTGAACTGGCAGGCACCATCATTGACTACCCGCTGCCGGATACTGCCCTTGCCGGCATGTACATCAATTTCCTGAAAAACCCGGCGCAGCATCAAAAGCAGCGGCAGACAGATTCTGTGATGGCCGTTAACCTGAAGAAGTTAATTGATGGCGGCGTCATCATTGCTACCGGTACCGATGCCGGCAATACCGGCACACAGCATGCCGCTTCTTATTTTGAAGAACTGAAAGCCATGCAGGCTGCAGGACTAAATACATGGCAACTGCTCGAAGCGTCTACCATTAATGGCGCAAAGGCTATGGGACAGGAAAAGGAATGGGGAAGTATCGCCCAAAACAAATTGGCCAATATGTTATTGCTCACCGCCAACCCGCTGGATAGTTTGAGCAACTGGAGAAAGGTAGAATGGGTGATGAACAGGGGAGCGATGTTTCATCCTGATTCATTGATTACAATTTCGCCTGTTGATTTGGTGCAGCAGCAACTGAATGCCTATAATGCCCACAACCTCGAAGCTTTTTTAGCGCCGTATGCAGAGGATGTTGAGATCTACCAGTTTCCCAATACCCTTTTGTCAAAAGGAAAGGAGCAGATGCGGAAAGACTATCTCTTCATNNAAGATCAGCAAAGTGTATTTTCAGCAGTGATGCCGGCTATGTTTATCCATGGAAATCTGCCGAAGGACCATAAGTGCCCGGCAGCGGAATATCCAGCAAGCGGAGATAGACGGTCAGCTGTCCACGGTGATGATACAAATGATTGAGGCACCAGGTGCGCACCACTTCTCCTTTGGGCAGTGTAAAAAAGATTTGCTCACCGGCCCGCATTGTCCAGGGTTTGGCAAATTCTTCATCGGGAGTATTTTGAAGTATAGCCACTGCTTTCTGTACCAGTTCATCATGCCAGGCCACCATCGCTCCGGTGTCGGCATGTTCTTTTCTTTCGCCACTGTCTTTGGCAAAGTCCAGTTCGTCCTGCACCAGGCATTCTTTCCACCAGCCATTGATCTCGGCTACATGAGATGCAAGGCGTTTCAGTGTCATGGATTTTTCGTGGGGCTTATAGTCTCCTTTTTCCCAGGGAACAATAGACAGTAATCGTTTGGTAGCGGCAGCTTCCTGCTGTATTTCAGCAATGAATTGTTGGGCAAGGCTCATGGTTATTGATTATTCGATGAAGCAAAATTGTTTCGGTTAAAGGTAATGTATAGGCAGTATTTACCGCGATGATAAGTGTCAGGCGGTAAGCCCGGTTATTATTGGGTTGAACCGGGGTGTCACAGTGGTTCACAGTTTCAATATTACATGGTGGTAAAGAAGAAAAGTGCATTGATACAGGCTTCGACAATCCCGATTGCTATCGGGACAGCCTGACAATCTCTACAAATTACCCGGTAGTAAAGGAGAAAAGTGTTTAAATAAAGCAGCATGTCAGGCTGAGCTTGTCGAAGCCTGCTACCATATATATCCCGCCATTATTAAAGAAAGCCTTTGAATTTTATTTCCCTTTTGATCTTTCCGGTAGTATCACAACCCGTCTTTCTTTGGGAAACACAGCTGGTAAAAACGATGATGCCTGCAAAAAGCAGAAGAGATGCCTGCAACAGTCTGGTTCGCATTCGGTGGTTTTAAACAGTGATCTAATGCAGGTAAGGATTTGCTGCTTTCAGAGCGGAGGCGGATTGCGGGGTGGATTGATCTGTCAATGTTATTGCATTTCATGAAACCAGCCAAACAAAATAACCAACAGGGGTGATTTGACTGCCGCTGAAATGTGTTTCCCACGAAAACACAAAGGACACAGAAGATTTCGCTGAAGCGAAGAGGGATTTCCCACGAAGACACAAAGGACACTAAGATTCCGCTGAAGCGGAATGTGGTTAGCCACGAATCCTTCGACAAGCTCAGGACACTAATGTCACGAATAAATTAAGAGAGAATGATAATTCACCTGCGGTGAATAGGTATTTGGCCACGGATTAACACAGATTAGCACAGATTATTCCGCTGGAGCGGAATGAGTGTTTGGCCACAGATGAACACAGATTAGCACAGATGATTCCGCTGAAACGGAATGAATGCGGTCACTATTTTTCACTCACTATATGGTTGTAGAGGACATTCACCGTTTTCCGTATCACCGTATTATACCCCTCTGTATAACTTGGGCGGCAGCCATTGGTGATGACCACGATGCCCCATTTTTCATGGGGATCGAAGTACATGGCGCTGTACAAGCCATAGGCTGAACCGGTATGGCCTTTTAGTGTTTTGCCGGCGATCAGTTTATCCGTAGTAGCAATAGCCAGTCCATAACCTTCTTTTTCTGACAAGGGTGTTTGCATGGTGATAGCAGATTTCTTTTTAATGATCCGTTTACCATTGGCCTTGCCCA
>DEHX01000050.1:19978-58662 GCA_002352145.1 Chitinophagaceae bacterium UBA2789 | reverse complement strand
CCGGCTAATCGAAAGCCCAGCCACTCCATGGGATAGATGTTAAGGTAAATTCCTTTGCTGATCTTGGTCATTGGGAGATCGACATCTTTAATAAAGGTTTTGCCAACTCCCTCGCTTCCGCCCAAATCACCAAGGAAGATCATTGGCCCAACGCCAATACCTACCTCAATTTTCCCATTGGGTGAACTAATCGATTGTGCTGTGGAAAGTAGCGAGATGCTAAGAAATGTGCTGACAAGCACGGATAATCGTACAGTGTGTACAAAGGTTCTCATTGGTATCAGATTTCTGGTTTTTCGACTATTGGATTCTCGCAACTAAGGTAAAAAGGGACGGGAGAATAAGACAAACGTTTTGTTATCTTTTTTTGATTCTCACCACTTTAAAAGTTGTTCTACTTAGTGATTCTACGAAAAACGGATTATGGTTTTACCATTTCGATGTGTTCAATGCCATCTTCAAGGTAAATATCGCCAGTGGGTTCGAAGCCGATTGAGGAGTAAAATTTCTTCAGGTATAATTGTGCGCCGATACGGATAGGTTGTTTTCCGAATAGCTTATATATAGTATCAATTGAATGTTCCATCAGTTCTCTTCCTGCACCAGTACCCCTGGCAGAAGGAGAAGTTACGACCCTTCCAATAGATGGTTCAGCATAGGCAGTTCCGGCAGGAATCAACCGGGTATAGGCAATGAGCTTGTCCTCTTTCCAGCCCATAAGGTGAAAAGAGTACCTGTCTTTATTATCTGCATCCTGGTACACACAATTTTGCTCTACCACAAAAACTTCATTGCGCAATTGCATGATGGTATAAAGTTCATGCGGAGTCAACTCTTCGAATTTTTTCAATATCCATTCCATGCCATGCAAATATAAATAAGCAGCCACCAGCATCCTCATTAAAACAAATCACTAATTTTAAATAAATCATTTTATGCAGGTAAAAGATTTAAGTACTGTTCATCAACTTGCCGGTAAATTATTCAGATGGCCATCATCAAGAAAAGAATGGGAAAGCTATAAGTTGAGTGAGGAGCAAGTGGCATTCTTCAGGGANNCTTTATTTTATGAATTTCACTCCAACGAATCAACAGATCCTTCCACCATATTATTCCATGCATTAGGAGCCTGGCGCATCACTCCCGGTTTGCATGACGTTTTATGGAATCCGAGGTTCCTGGTAGCAGCGAGTCAATTGTTAGGAAATGTGCCGGTGCGATTCTGGCACGACCAGTTGTTCTGGAAACCTGCAAAGCAGGGCGGCGTGGTGGCCTGGCACCAGGATTATTCCTACTGGACAAGAACAAAGCCGATTGCTCATCTCACCTGCTGGTGTGGCCTTGATGATGCAACAAAGGAAAACGGATGCCTGCAATATATTCCTGGAAGTCATCAGTGGGGTTTACTACCAAAACCGGTAATAGCTGGTGAACTGGAGGGTATCAAAGATTATTTAAATGAAGATCAAAGACAGCAATTTGAAAAACCTCAATTGGCTGAGGTTAAGGCCGGGGAAGCTGTGTTTCATCATTCACTAACATTGCATGGTTCAGGTGCCAATACGTCCCCAAGGCCACGAAGGGCATTTGTGATAAATGTATTTGCAGACGGTGTCAGGTCAGATGCTGATGAGCCTATGCTGGATGGTGTACCTTCTGTACCCATAGGAGAAAAGATGCAAGGCCAGTTTTTTCCTTTGTTATTCGATCCGGCTGTAATAAGTCAATAATTGTACTTGTCTTTCCAGAGATTTTTTAAAAACTTACGCAATTCTTCTTCTCTTGCATTTTTGCCGGGTTCATAGAATTTGGTGCCGGCTAATTCTTTGGGTAAATATTCCTGGGGAGAGAAATTGTTCTCATAGCTATGGGAGTATTCATAATTTTTTCCATAGTCTAAATTTTTCATTAATGCAGTAGGCGCATTGCGGATATGCAGCGGCACAGAAAGGTCGCCTCTTTTTCTTACTTCTGCAAGTGCTGCGTCTATGGCTGCATAAGAAGCATTACTCTTTGGTGNNACCATTCTCCGGGCAATGAATTTTACATCTTCACCACCTTCTATCATGCGGGCCAACCAGTACACCGCAGCATTGGGATCGCTGCCCCTGATGGATTTGATGAAAGCAGAGATAATATCATAATGCTGTTCGCCGGTTTTATCATACAAAGCAACTCTTCTTTGCGCTACCTCCATTACAAACTTGTCAGTAATAACAACTTTTTCACCGGAGGAATCACAGACTATTTCCAGCAGGTTTAAAAGTTTTCTGCCATCACCACCGGAGATATTGATAAGTGCAGCCGTTTCGTTTAATTCAACTTTTTTCTTTTGGAGAAACTCATCTTTCTCAATAGCGGTATGCATCAATTTCACCAGGTCAATTTCCTCCAGGGGCTTTAATACATATACCTGGCAACGGCTTAGCAAGGCAGAATTGACTTCGAACGAAGGGTTTTCTGTGGTAGCACCAATCAAAGTGATAGTGCCTTTTTCTACTGCCCCCAGCAAGGCATCCTGCTGGCTTTTATTGAAGCGATGAATCTCATCAATAAATAAAACAGATCCGGATTGTGATTTAGCGGTTTCAATGACTTCCCTGATGTCTTTTACACCGGAGCTGATGGCACTTAGCTGAAAGAATGGAACCTTAAGTGTATGAGCAATTATATTGGCAATAGTTGTTTTGCCTGTACCCGGCGGCCCCCAGAAAATCATGGAGGGTATTTTACTATTTTCAATAGATGTTCGTAGGATACTGCCTTTGCCAACAAGGTGTTGCTGCCCGAGTAATTCATCCAGTGTTACCGGTCGTACCCGTTCTGCCAATGGTATATGCTTATTCACCCTTCAAAGTAACAAAAAAGCATTCCTTGATGGGGAATGCTTTCAATAATTATTTGTACAGGTCAGTTTACATTGGCCGTAATAAAGGCCTGTATCTTATCAAATGAATCGGCCAGGTTGGTCCCGGTCCAACCATGGTTTTCAGTTGGATAAAAAACATATTGATGAACCACACCCAATGCCTGTAACTGGTTTCGAAGTAACACGGATTGAGAAGGGGCTACAACTATATCCACACCGCCGTGTAATATAATGGTAGGAGGGCTTTGCGACGTGACGAAATTTAAAGGGCTTGATTGCTGATACAATGCAGCATGGGTACTTGGATTACCACCGGTCACCTGTAGCAGCAGTAAGGGGATCAGCGGGTTGGGCGGATTATTATACATATTCACCAGCTCAGTTGGGCCGAAAAAGTCAACAACCGCTTTAATTTTTACCGGTGATGTATATTTATAAGCTTGCAGCAATGACAGGTGTCCGCCGGCACTGGCTCCGAGCAAAACATATTTATCGCTGATGGAATATTCATTTCTTTTACTATAAATAAAATCCAATGCAGCTTTTACATCATTTTCCTGGGTGGGAAAGAAATTAACCGATCCGGTAGCCAGCCGGTAGTTAATATTGAATATGGCATAACCGGGCAGTCTTCTTTTCAGCGTATCTACATACGCAGTAAACTCTGATTTATCTCCCTGTGTCCATCCGCCACCATGGATCATGATCATGACTTTGGTGTTGGTACTTCTGCCAGCCGGTAGATATACATCCATTTTTTGAGCCGCATCAGCGCCATATGCTACATTTAGCTCTGTTTTTTCAGGTAATGGCGGATCAGGCGCCGAGTCATTATCTTTTTGACAGGAGGCAAGTATCAAAGCACTAAAAACGATCAGTGGCCAATGCTTCATACAGTGATTTTTTAGTAAGTTAAAGAAAAGTTGGCGCTTTTATTGCCGGAAACAGATTCAGTATATACCGGCTATGATGTGTCAATTTTACCCGGAGTTGCTTGAGAAGCAGGCTTATTTGAAGAAAAATACCTTTTGGCCACAGGCTTATGTAATCAGTAAGAGGTTAAATTCGGGGTATGAAAAGGTCTTTTGTCTTTATAGCTGTAATTTTTTCTGTCTTACAGGTATGTGCACAGGATAAATATGCTTTATTGTTTTCAAGGCCGGTCAGAACAAACGAGACTAAACAGGATGAATTCAATAAGGAGATCAATCGTAATAACATCAGGGTAATTAGTAATGGGCTTTCCATACAGCGATTTAACCCATCCAAAATATTTAAAGATACGGCTGGCAATATCCGCCAAAACATTTTGAAAGCTGTTACAGATCTTACTTTAAGAATACGGCAAGGAGATTTTGTGTTTTTGTATTTTGATGTTCCGGTTTTTATCAATAAAACTACTCAAGAGGCAGGTTTTGGTTATTCGGAAGATGATTTTGTTTCATTCCAGGAAATGAATGAGTTATTTAAAAAAATCGGTACTAAGAATAATGATCCTTCATTGTTTTTTGTTTTGGTGGATGCAGATATTCCAAAAGAAACTAAAATTGGCAGTAGACTTTACAGTCATTATTTGTTTGCCAGTCAGCCTGGTCAGTTCGGGGCTTTGAGCGATAACACTACAGTATTTGCTTTAGCAGTCGAGAAAGCAATGAAATCAATTTCCGGTCTGAATGCCTCTTATGAGGGTTTTTGGGGCAGTGTAAAATCAAATATTTTATTTTTTACCACGAAGCAAACGCCTTTATTATTATCGCCAGATATGGCAACAGGCTTTTTTAATAATCTGTCATTGAAGTTTCCCCGGTATTATCAAATCGTTGAAAAAAAGAGTGATAATACAGTCATCATAAATGCGGGAATCAGAATGAATATTGCCAAGGGTTTGAAAGTACAGTTTTATCCGCCTTACTCAGATACATCCCGTCAAAAGCCATTTGTAACAGGTACAGTATTAGATGTTTCATCAGCTACTGCGAATGTAAGTTTAAGCAGGCCGGTAAAGGAAGAAGTAAATAGTTACTGGGCGTTTATCCCCGGTTATGATTTTTCAATGCTTACCCCTGTAATCAGGTTCAATAAAAAGGCCAATGGTATTGATAACAGTTCGAAAGAAATATTTAAACAAGTATTGGCCGAATGCAAGAAAGACCAGAACAACTCATTTATCCAACTAACAGATCAGGCTGGCGATATCGGGGTTGGAAGTATCATCAGTCTGCCCGGAAAGAGATATGAAATAACATTATTAAATCCACAGACCAGCCAGGTGCTCACTACAATGGTAATTAACGGAATAGAGGAGTTGCATAAGGTATCCGGCTTTTGCAAAAAGCTGGCACAATATGAGTATATATCAAACCTTACTAATTATATACCTGAACTGGCAGTTGATTTTCAGATGACAGATAAACAGGGAAATCCCCTGACGGCGAAGGAAAATGGATATGATATTCTATATGAAGGGGATGAGGTTATCATTAAAATCCGTAACACAAATCCACACAAACTTTATTATAGCCTGGTGGATCTTACCCAGGATAAAAATTTTACCGTTATATCGGGAAGAGATATGGAAGATCATTTTATTTTGCCAAACTCCGAGCTAAAACTTCCCATTATGATCAGTGCCCCTTTTGGAAAGGAGAGGATAAAATTGTTCACAAGCAATGTTCCTTTT
Source organism: Chitinophagaceae bacterium UBA2789 (assembly GCA_002352145.1). Classification (GTDB taxonomy): domain Bacteria; phylum Bacteroidota; class Bacteroidia; order Chitinophagales; family Chitinophagaceae; genus JJ008. The sequence goes on along the minus strand of DEHX01000050.1, from coordinate 53,113 downwards.
GACCTTGGTGATTTTCAAAATGCTACTACCCGTTCAGTAAAGAATAATGTTGGTTTTGCAGATATTAACATACAGGATTATGATTTTGAATCAAGAAGTTCTTTGTATGCGAGGAATGCAAAACAAAATGGTGAGTTGCTTTCTATTATGGTTAAGGATTTACCAAAAGCAAATAGCAGGACAATAGCTATCAGGAACCCAAGTTCCGAAAGGATATATTTTAATGTGTACCTGCAGAAAGAGGATGGAGGCTATACAACGATTTTTCCCGGCAAAGGATTAAAGGATAAGGATTGCTATGTGGATTTTGGAGTTACCCGGGATTTCTCATTTGATGAGCAATTGAAGGCTTTTGACCAGTTAATTACAGTGTATGCTGACCGGCCTTTTGATCTTGAGGGGCTAATTTCCGGTGAAAGGAAACTCAATGGCCTTTTTGCTGAGATTGCCAAAAATGGCCGCATTCGCGGAACGGCATTGAATAAAATTGGATTAACGCAAGCATTGTTTCAGCCCGGAACTACTACAACCATGAGAGATGGTGAAACTATATTTATTAAACTCATAACCCCTAAAGTCTCCAATGACAGGGGAATAACCATTCCGACACCCTCTCAGCAGTACGAAATAAACGGGTTTGCAATGTCCGTGGATAATAAACCGGTAAGGTCCTTAAAGATCAATAATGAACCGGTTAATTATGATGCCAATCTCAAATTTTTTGAACATACGGTTAATCTTTCTTTTGGTGTAAACAAAGTAATAATTGAGGCTACCGACGAGAAAGGGTTTACGGCCGTCCGTACTCTTGATTTTGAACTAAAAAATAACAATGCTGTAATGGCTGGAGGTAAGGGTAAGAACTATTTTCTTGGAATTGGCATTGATAATTATAAAACATGGCCCGTACTTAATAATGCCAGAAACGATGTGGTTAAGTTTGCTGAGCTGCTGAGGTCAAAATATGGTTTTGACAGCAGTTTCCTGCTACTGGATGAGCAGGCCACCCGGAAAAATATCATTAATAAGATCAGGGAGTTTTTGAAGAAAGCAGGACCCAATGATAATGTGGTCATTTATTTATCTGGTCATGGTAACGAAGACCAGCTGGCTGATGGTGATTATTATTTTATTCCGCAGGAAGCCGAAGCAGATGATGTTACAGGAGCAGTGAAATCAACCGATATAGTGGATAATTTCAAAAAGATAAGGGCAAAGCGTTGCCTGCTGATTGTGGATGCCTGTTACTCGGGGATGATAACTAATAGTGTAAACCCTTCCGGTATTCCCCTTACTTCCGGAACAGACCTTGAATCAGCCGAAAATGCACCGTGTAAATGGATAGTGACATCGGGCAGGGCCACCAAAGTTTCTGATGGGGAGAAGGGCAAGAACAGCCCTTTTGCCACCGTGCTGATCAACTACCTCAGGGAACATGAGGATGATGCCAGCCTTAAAATGCCGAGGCTAATAGACTTTCTCAAAGAAAAGGTGAAAGAACTGAGTAAACAGCAGGAACCCTTTGGTATGCCAATTGAGGGCCGGGGAGAGTGGATATTCAGGATACCAGGTAAGTAGCATACGCTTAATATTGTTTCTTTGAAAATACCCGCTTAACGGTAGTTGAAACAGGTAATTACAGTAGTATCTTAGTAACATCAAATTATCGGTGTACAGGATAATATAAATTAAGATATTTTTTAAAGTCCATGCATCCTTAAGCAAAACTTTTGTATCATTGATTTCTAAAACAAAAAACATTAAAACTCACACATTATGAAAAAGCATCTTCTTCTTTTAGCCACCTTTTTTGTTGTTGGCTTTGGAATCACGGCCAATGCTCAGGTAAGAGGTAAGTACAAAAAAGAAACAATTGTATCCAATGCCATTTCTAACCCCGATCCAAAAGTGGACGGATTGCAAAAGGCGGTAAACCAAAAAAACAACCCGGTACAGGAAGACAAATCCAGGGGTAATGTTTACGGGCCTGATTATAGCGATGTAGTAGTTGACAACTGGACTGGTTATTACATCGACATCTATGTAAATGGTAACTATCGTGGTACTGTTTCTCCGTGGGATAAAAGAGTAACATGGGCAATTCCAGGTACTAACACTTTGTATGCAAAAGCAGTTTTTGATGATGGAAGCTACCTTTACTGGGGTCCCAAAGTAACTTACACCGGTTACCAGTACACATGGAAACTGAATCCATAATCTCTATTTCTAAATAAGCAATATTTCGAAGGTCGCATTTATGCGGCCTTTTTATTGTAGATACCAGTCGAGGATAAAAGAATAAGAAATTGTAGCATGCTACTTTCAAAATGTAAAAGAATCTCTGACCATGGTAAGGGTACGAATTAATATCAAAACCGCCAGATAGATAATAAGCTAAATCATGCGAGGGATAGCATAAGATTTTACGATCAGATCAGCAGGACAGACAAAGCTTCTCAAAGAGAATAATACTGGTCGTAAAGCCCGATACATTGACTTAACCAAAGTTTAGTTATGATTGCCCGGGTGATATCAGGGAGCAACTAAAAAGCCGCAATAGTGATGTAACTATTGCGGCTTTTTAAACAACTTAATAGCGTTTAATCGGTAAGACTATAGGTTTCTTTTAAATAGGATTTGTATTCTGCAGGAATAAGTGGATGTTTATAAGCCTTTATAGCAGCTTCTTTGGCCTTTACTTCGTTACCAGCCTGAGCAGAACAAAGCATTTGCATCAGGTATAGCCAATATTCCTTGTCTTTGTCAATAGCTCTTAATTTGAACAGATCCAGTTCTGTACTCATGGTTTTAAAATTTTCTTCTTCGAATCGGCTGGCGTAGTTTATAAACCAGTTGCCAATAGCTTCCACACTTACGGGTTTTTGATTGTCTTTGAGGTAGCTGATCAGAAGGCTGGTGGCTTTTGCCGGATCCTTATCAACATAAAGAGCCAGTTTAAAATCGAGGTCTTTAAGAGCATAGTTTTCATTCGAAGGATCAAATTTCCTGATTACTGCAATAAAGGAATCTTTGTTATTATTCGTTCTGTCGTAGGCATTGACTGCCCTGGTAAATAAAAGGCTATAAAGTGTATTATTTGTTTTGGCATCATCCCACTCCAGCAACTGTTTTATTTTTGTTTTATTAGCATACAAATAACTCAGTTGCTTTTCAGTAAGATTACTTGTATATAAAATGGCGGTGGTTGCTATATCTTTATTAGCAAGAATGTCTGTTTTTTTAGCATAGTAGTTATTCAATATGTCCTCGCTGTCCTCATCTTCCAGGTCAGAAGCCAGCGATGCCCATGTGGTGAAATCGGCATCAGACAATAATCCTTTTTTCGCCTTATCCTTCAGGGTAAAATATTGTTTTGCGGGGTCTTTGGCATCTTTCCCTAGTTGCACAAATTCTTCCACTTCCATTCCACCTACATACTTGTGCACCAGCTTTCCTTCAGGTGAAAAAAAAAGGAAAGTTGGGTAAGCTGAAATATTGAATTCCTCGGACAAACTGATGCCTTCCCCGGCTTCCATATCCATCTTTACATTGATATAGTTTTCATTGTAATAGTCGCCGGCCGCTTTCTGGGTATAAACAGAATTATCCATGTATTTGCAAGGACCGCACCAGGTAGCATAGGCATCAAAAAAGATCATTTTCTTTTCTTTCAGTGCCTTTGCTTTGACCTGTGCCCAGGTCATACCTTTTACAAATTGAATCTCATCAGCTGCAAGGGCCGAAATAGTAACCGATAATGCCAGGAAGAGTGTTGTAATGTGACGCATAGATTGATTTTTGAGTATACCCAGAATGACGACTCCGGGAGCCTTAATTCACTCGTTTATGTGTTAAAATAATTACAATGAAACAGCAACAAATAACGTAAAAAAAGAGGCTTGTTGCCAAGCCTCTGCATTTTTTGTGGTAAACTACTTTTAGCAGTAGCAGCGCCAGTAATAGTAGCAATATCCGCTATATGTACAGTAGTAGTACCAGTAGCAGCAAGCACCTCTTGAATCACCGGCAACTTTGCCTTTTGCTTTTTTCTTTCCTTTATTGTTCTTTTCAAAATTCTCCAGGGCTGTTTTCAGGTTGTTTACATCGTCAGCTGTAAGTGTTTGACCTTCGGTATACGTTTTACCATTGATCGTTGCTGTCAGCTTTTCACCCTGCCCGCGGGATGCACTAACAGTAGTGTTGTTAACAATGTTCAGGAATTCCAGGTCTGTAGTGGTTAATACAGTGCCGGGTTCCATTTTGGAAACATTTTTAGTTGTTTGTCCGAAGGCAAATGAGCAGATTGCCAGGGCAAAGGCGGTGGTTAAAATTTTGATTTTTTTCATACTTGTTTTGTTTAATGTTAAGGTAATAAAATTCTGGTTTATAAAAGAAATTGCAAAATATTAATGTGTTGTTTTTACGGCCAGCCTCAGCAGGTTCCAGTTAGTGGGGGTTGCTGTACTAAGTCCTCTCGCCTTCGATTCATTGCCCATATCCAGTAAGGCAGACAGCGAACTTTTATTTCCCCTGGCAACACCACGGACGCCATCCTGGTTAAACAATCTGCCGGGTTCCTGTATGGGTTCTTTGGATGCAATCAGGAAATAATTGTCAGTTCCCACAGGCAATGAAGCTGTTGCTGGCCGATTGAAAAAATTCATTTTTTTCCTGGGCAGTCCTTCCTCAGTATTAAGTGGAAATTTGTTTTGGACACTGCCTTCAGCTACGTTAGGATATATCAACTGCATCTTTCCATTGATATCAATGGTGAAAACATAGATATACTTTTTTTCAATAGGCCTGTCCAGGTAATCTTCAGTAGCTTCAATAGACAGATCCAGTTTGTCACCAATCTTTACCCCGTTGCTATCCACTTCTGTTTTACTGGTAGCGTTTCGCATTACCAGCCGGTAGGGGAAGAACCCTGCTTCTTGCGGAGGTGTAAGTGTGAGCCACCCCCTGATTTTTGATAGTTTCAGAGAAATATCAAACAGGCTGTCAATAATTGCTTTGTAGGCAGCATCCGTGTTGCCGGCAAGTGGAAATGCCCTTGTATTTATCGGCATCGATTCAAGGCTGTCTTTAAGTGAGATGTTTGCTTTCACCAGCCCGTATGCGATGGTATTATCATCATTAATAGTACCGTACAATATGTACTGTGCTTCTGCCGGGTTTGATACCAGTTGTATTGTTTTGTATTCGGTGAACTTTAATTTTATTGCATCAGTCAGCTTTTTGGGAGCAGACAGGTTCACAAAAAGGTTTTTATTTCCGGCAAACTTCTGCACTTCATTAATACTGAATTCTTTCAACGAAGTATTCAGGCTGGGTGTAATAAAGTCGTTACCTATCACTTTTCCTCCAGCAAAATTGATAGTAACATCTGGTTCATGAGCTTTGAAATCATTGAACCATTTTACACCGGAAGATTTTCTTAATTCACTATTCACAGAAGCCTGCTTCACTACATCTTCATAAGTATAATTGCCTTCTGGTACATATATCTTCAGCAACGGAACCTGTGAGCTGACCCAGTTGGTTACTTCAAAGGGACCTGCCTTTTTTACATTGGCAATATCTCCGCTGATGACAATTGCCTCACTTTGGGCCAGGCCGCTTACTTTGGTAATTTTGATTTTTACAGTAGTGTCATTTTTGCCGGTAAGTTCATTACCGGGGTTTATACCCGCTGCATATCCGGCTTGTAGAAATACCTTAGTTCCCTGTACATCTAAAACCGGAAAGTATATTTTATCAGACAGAAGCCCTTTTTCAATGCCGAGCAGAGTTTCATTGAAGCGGGAAGGATCACCTGCCAAAACAGGTTCCTGGGTTTTGCCAAAGGCCTTGATCATGGCCCTAACACTATTGAAAATATTCTGAACGGAGGTTTTTGCAGATTGCTGTTTCAAAACTTCCATTAATGCCAGGGTAAAGGCCCCGTGGGCTGGCTGTTTATTATCAAGCCGATGTTCTTTGGCAGGTTCATTGTCTTGTGCGGCTGAAATGATCAGGTATTTTGAATTAGGCCGTGTTTCAGGTGGAGTTACTCTTGATGAATCTTTAACATCATAGTTATTGCCGGCGATGAACCTTGATTTGCCGGGGTCTGGTAAAATGCCTCTGGCGATAGAGCCGCTATGGCAGCAATCGAAGATGGCAGTTAGTTTAATGTTCTTATCAACAAAGCGATTGAACATCCTGGCTATTTCCTTGTCACGGATATCCGGAACACCTTCTTTCCAGGTATCTGCAGGAACCATCGATTCGTCATAACCGTCACCTTCTGCACTCAATGAGTTGGTAATATAGCTTCCATGACCTGCATAATAGATCAGCGCAACGCCATTTTCGGGGGTGTTTGCCAGCAAATCTTCCATGCCTTTAAGAATAGCAGCCCTTGTGGCTTTGGCGTCGTATAATTCAGAGATGTCTTTTGCATTGAACCCAAACTTTGTCGTAATAATGTCTTTCATTGCCAGGGCATCATTTTTACAGCCACTCAGGTCAGGCCATTCCAGCCGGCCAGATGCGTTAGATACCTTGACACCTTTGGGAGGATTATAAGTGTCAATACCAATTAATAAAGCCTTTTTAACCGGCTCTTGTGCAGGCTGGGCAATAAGCAATGTGAAATTGGCAAGCAGCGCTGTTAATAAGGTGAAAGTCTTCTTCATAACTGGTTTTTTGTCGTTCGGTTGATTAGGATATTCAAACTGACATCCGGGTATTATTATTGGTTGCAAATTGTCATCTATATTACTTATTTTTTTTCAGTCGGCCATTTTTACTTTCCCTGTACACTTTATCTATCTGGCTAAGGTTACGTAAAAATAGCCCATGATAGATTGAAAAATCTACCCTGTTATGGGTATATTTTTCGGAAAAGGGGCAATTGGCATGGTATGAATATTCCTTTTTTGATAAATACCAGCCGCACGGTATGGCCGGCTTTTATAGTAGCTTTATCTTTTGAAAAATTTTGCCATGGCGCTGTATAAAAATATTATTCTTACCGGCCTATTTCTTCTATTATCAATTTTGTCCTTTGCTGAACCGGCTGGTGTCTCACAAGAACAAACTTTGGTATTGGCAGCTAACCAATATCCCCAACAATTAAAAAAACATAGACCGGATCAGATATATATTCTTTTTGACGGAACTCCTTATATAAAAAAATATGAAAGTTTGTTCCTGAAGAAAGATACCATTACCAACCTGAAACGTTTTACAGATTCACTTGGTTATGGTATTATGGGTTATCGATTAATTTATGGGAAGGGACAGAAGGTAGACAGTGTTTTACAGTTTAATACTGAATTCAGGCTAACGGATAAAGCAGTTAACCTGGGGATGAATAAACTCCGGTTGTTTATTTTTAATAAAAAGGGTGACCCAACAGACCAATTTGTTCTGGATTACAGCAATAAACTAAATAAAGAAGTGAAGGGGCTTGATGAATTATTCAGAAAGTATACTGTTTATACCTATATAGACAAAGAAAAGTATAGTGTGCGAAATGTCTGGATTTTATCAATTGGTATTGATGATTACGGGGGTGATGTATTCCGGTATTGTGAGTCGGATGCTACTGCTTATGATGCTTTTTTCGCCAAACAGTTTTTGAACTATCAGGGCTATTTTAAGGATGAACAAATCAAAAGATTTCTTTTACTTGGCAATCATGCAACAAGAGATTCTATTCTTTCCGTTTTGAATACAATAGCATCGCAGGCATCAGTTAATGATTATTTTATTTTTAATTTCAGTGGCAGAACCTGGTTGTTTGACGAAAGTTTTAAAGCATTTTCAGTCAATAAGGATTCGTCAAAATTCACTACTTATTTCTTTCCTTATAATGTTATTTATGATGATGAAATTAAAAACCGTGATACCGCAGATACCACTACACCTTCTAAAAATTTAATCTCACTTAAAACACTGCAGGAATACATACAATTGATCCCCTGTGTCAACCAGTTATTTATATCAGAGGCCGGTCCATCTGAAAAATTCAAAACAGAGTTTGTGAAAACAATGATGCAGAACTCTCCTGAGATAGCCTCGCTGCTGAATATTAATCGTGTAATTATAGTACCTAATCGGTTTGGACTGGATGAACTTAAAGGAACTGGAATGGGACCTATTGCATATTACCTTACTCACCTGGATTCAACAAAGAACATTTACAATATTTTCAGCAATGATCATAGAAGTGCAGAAATCGCTTATTTGTTAAAGTCCGAAGAATTTAAACTACCTCCGGGTGAAAACAATGATTACTTCTCCGTTTTCTTTGAGAGAGCATTCTTGCAGCAATACCGGGAAATTTTCGGTGATGCAAAAGTTAAAAAAAGAGGTCTTGACCTGGGAGGGGCAGATATTAATACCATTAAATCTTTCTCTGGTAACAGGCATGCCTTAATAATTGGTACAGATAATTACAGGTCAAAAGACTGGGAGAAACTGGAAAATCCGGTTTATGATGCCACAGAAGTAGCAGAAGTATTGCAAAGCTTTTACAACTACGATGTGACACTACTAAAAGATCCCCCGATGGATACTATTTACAAGTATCTCAGTACTTATTATCGTAGCCTTAGGGAAGATGACCAATTTATTATTTACATAGCCGGTCATGGTGATTTTGATGAAGGTCTGCTGGATGATGGATTTATCGTTTGTACAGATTCAAAATCACCGGAAGTTGACCCACTGCGTAATACTTATATACAACATACCAAGCTGAAGAAAATGATCAATAAAATCCCGGCAAAGCAGGTATTGGTACTGCTTGATATCTGTCATGGTGGTGTGTTTGATGAGAATGTACTGGGCAAAACAAGAGATAACCCTGCAGCCGCCATTACCAATAGGAATGTGCTGGAACTGCTGAAAGATAAATCCCAGTATGTAACCCGTAAAGTATTGAGCTCTGTTGGGAAAGAGTCTGCCTTTGATGGCCGGGCCGGAAAACATTCCCCTTTTGCAGCTTACTTGCTTAAGATATTGAATGCAAGAGGGGGTGCCGAGGGAATCGTTACATTGTCAGATATCTATGCCTTGCTCCAAAAAGCAAGCCTTAACGAAACAGAAACATTGAAAATTTCACCACACCTCGCTGGTTTTGGACAGAATGACCCGCAAAGTGAATTTATACTGATACCAGTGGAAAAGAAGTGATAATTACTTTGTCTTTTTTGTTTCCTCCGGAAAATATTTTTCCAATAACGGATTGAATTCCGGCGTTTGCCTGATAAAATCAAGGTCTTTGTCTCCTATTAATTGATAATAGCTTCCAAATCCAAGCTTAAGTGCCTTATCAAGACTTTCGACAGCACCCGTTTTATCTTTTTTCATCGCCTTATAACAGGCATGGTGAAACCAGGTGGTGGCCTCATATTGCTTATAGGTGAAGAGTTGCTCAAACACATAATCAACCGCTGTAGTACTGTCTATCAATCCGGGCACACGGATGTATGCATATAAAATTGACAGATAGGAGAAATAAGCCATGTTAAAGATATATGTCCGCTTGCTGAACTCTTCAAAGGCCTTACGGTTACTGGTATCGTAAGATTTTCCGAGATACAGATGAAGTTTGGTAATGAAACCTTCTGTAGAACCTTTTGCATTTACAATGGTGGAATAAAAACTTTTAATAGCAGCGGAAGGGTCTCCTTCTTTATCTTCAATAACCCCCAGGTTGAAATGAGCAAATGGATAGGTGCTGTCTTTTGCCAAAACCTGTCTGAAATACTTTCTTGCTGAGTCTGTGTTGTTATTGACAAAGTAAATGTGCCCGATATTGTTATCACATATTGAACAATACCCGTTGAAGTATTTCTTTGATTCGTTATAAAAATAAATGGCGCTATCCATGTTATCCTTGCGGGAATAGTAAATACCTTTCAAAAAATTCCCTATTAATTTCTCATTCGGTTCATCCATCATTTTGTCAGTTAGCTTCATGAACTGTACATCTTTATCGGTGTTCATCAAAATATCTGCGAGTTGAATCCGGAAATCAGAATATTCAGGATATTTCGTTGCCAACTCCTCAAATATTTTTTGGGCTTTATCATACTGTTTCATTTTGGAATAAACAAGCCCCAGTGAGTATTTTGCATAAAGATCATACGGCCTTAATTCGAGGAATTTTTCAAATGCTTTATTAGCCTTTTCATATTCATATAAAAAAGTATATTGAATCCCCAGTGCCATTATCGTATAAGAGGCGTTGGGCTCAAGTTCGGCTGAAGCCTCCAGAAGCTTCGTTGATTTATCTACAACAGGCCGCCAGGTGAAATTATATTCGTTATCATTTAATGCCCAGGTATAGGACATCGCTTCCATATATAGTTTTCTTGCCTTTAAATTCTGATACATATAATGCTGCTCACCCAGTAATTGCATACAACTGTCTAATTCCATGGAAGCATAATAACACATGTCACGGGTAGAAAAGCTGGTTTCGCCTCTCAGCAGGGGAGAAACAATGGAGTCGAACCGCTGGTTGAGTGCGGCGGCCAGGTTGCGGCGCATTAGGGGTGTCAGCGGATTATCATTGTATTTTTTTGCAAAGGCTTTATAATCCTTCAAAGCATTGGTATCAAGCGGCCAGATCAGCTTTCTGTCAGTTAAGTTCTTTTTATAAGAAGCATATAGTTTTTTACCTGCAGGATCCAGCGAATCAACATATTTTTCTTCTACACCTTTTGGGTTTACCTGTGCCAGTGCAGGACGTTCTTTTGCTTTTTGAATCTTAAGTGCTGCCAGTACAGCAGGATTAACATTCACAAACGATTTACTTAGATCACCAACAATGAGTGGTATTTGTTTGTCTTCACTAAACGTTTCAACCTTATCTCTTATGTAGCGATCAAGTTCTGAAAAACTGATACGGCCATCATTATTCCGGTCAGCAAGGCCTTTCATACCTTCTTCGAGATGGAGTGAAAACAAACCCCGACCTCCGCCCCATTCTTCACTTTCTAATGAAAGCTGGTTGGGCTGGCAGGAGAGAATTTTATATTCTTTGCCCCAGGAAGCAGCCAGTGCTGATGCAGTTTTTTCTACTCCTTTTATACCGCCATTCAGGTTGCCCGAATGACAGGCGTCTACTATGAAGATCATTTCTACACCTCTTTCTGCCAACGGGGATAAATATCTTTTCAGATCCAATATTTCCAGCACATCGTCTTTCATGCCGAAATAATTGCCATTGGGGCTATTGTATAGCAATAGCAGACCATTTTCTATTTGGGTAAGATCTTCCATATCTCCATGACCAGCGAAGAAGAAATAAAGCCTGTCACCCGGTTTTGCCTTACGGGCCATTATGGAGATGGCATCAGCCACATTATTACGGGTGGCATTTTCATTCAGAAATGTTTCTATGTTGGAGCGGGGCACTTTTCCGCCTGCTTCACTCAGCAGAAAGTCTTCAAATGCCTGGGCATCTTTATGGGCAAATTGAAGAGAGGGAACCTCTTTGTACTTGCTGAGTCCAATGATGATAGCGTAAGTAGTGCCGGTGGGCTTTGTTGTATCTCCTCCGGGAAGTTCAATACCCCGTTGGGCATGAACAGCAAAGCCGATGATGGTGGCTAAAACGAAAAAAATACTTTTAATTTTCATATCGAATATGTCACATTGAAGTTACAAAATAACCATTAACCCAACTTGCCGTAATCCGTGCTGGCAGGCATTTAACGGTTGACTGTTCCTTTAGGAAACCGGTTGGCAGTTTGTTATGAATACCTTCCGGAGGGTATTGCTAACCACTTAAGACTTCGTAAATTTCATATTTAAAGGAGTATGGTTAAAAGAATCCTTTTTATACTTTTTGTATTTGTTTTTTCCATCACAGTTTCTTCCGGGCAAAACGAGAAAAAACTTGATAGCCTGATCAGTCTGGCCGATTCTCTGAGCCGGAATAAGAATTTTACTGCTGCACTGGAAGTAAATCTTTCAGCTGTAGACCTGTTAAAGAAATTAAAGGAAAATAGCTATTTCCAGGCCATGTCGCCGGTTGTTATGTTGAATACCGGTACATGTTACAAAGAATTGGGGGATGTAAAGAATGCCCACCGCTTCATGACTTATTCCTTACAATTGGCCCGGTCCAATAAAGTACACCTTGATATTGAACTTGCTTTTTTGGCAATAAACTCACTACATAAGCATATAAGCACCGTTGATCTTTCATTCGATTACCCGGCAGTACCGGCTACTGAAGAACTGGGGATGTTTTATGTGATTAGCAAAATAGAGAAAGTATCCGCTGACTCTGTACGTATAATTATCCAGGGAGGAAAATATGATGGCATTGACGATTCAGTAAAAAAAGGTGGCATTATTTCCCGCTATGATGTTAATAAAAAGAATGAAAGACCGTTTGGATTAGTGAATTGTTATATCAGGGAAATCAATAACAACTATTGTGTTGCCTATGCCAGGGATGATTCAGTTCTTTATATCAAGGAAGGTGATTTGGTGGAACTAAAAACAAGGGTCCCGATATTTTGGAGAAAACTGGATATAGGCAAGGCTTTGCTAAGAGCAATAAGTTATAGCACTTATTACCGGGAACAAATTTTTCACCCCCGCTATCTTTATTACTATGCAGATTCTCTTACGAACAGGGACCTTGCTGCTATTTTCAAAAATCAGGTAGATGACATAGTTTCTTTGCTGGCTGAAGATACTGCCAAAGGAGATTTTGTGGATGTGAAAGGGGATAAAGGAATTTTTGCAGGAGATAATGTGATGAGGGCAATGTCCCAAAGCATGCCCGAGCACATTCGCCTCTTTCTGTCGTATGTAAATGCTTATCCAAGAACATATTTAGGTTCAGCACCCAAGTTTGCTGAGTTTTATGCTACCTGGGTAATAAATAATACCCCTCTTGCTCCTGAAGATGTAATGCCCTGGCTGGTTAATATCCGTGACCGGAAGGCAAGAAAAAATATGGCTGCAAATCTTGCAACCACAATAAGAGAAAATGACCTTATTGAAAAGTGGTTTAACGATGGAATGCTGATGGCCAACTCAGATAATATTGATTCATCTTTATATATGGCTGAGTTATTGCAGGATGTAACAGTTGCACTTGCTGATAAAACTTACCAGGGCTGGGCTGAATATTTGTATGGGTATACTTACAAAAAATTGGGGGAGAAGGGTAAGTCTGAAGATCTTTTCAAAGCAGCTCTTGCCAGGTTTAATGAAACGAATAATACTGAGGGTATTACTTGGGCAGACAATGCCTTAAAAAATTTAGAACAGGCAAATAAGATAAGTGTGAATGTGCAAACCGGCAATGTTTTTCAGTACCTGATGGCTTTTTCACCCAACTCGAAATACATAGCCACGGCCGGTAGTTATGACAGAATATTAAAAGTTTGGGACCTGGCTACAGGTAGAACCATTTCATCATTTACTGCTCACCAGTTGGAGATAAATTCTGTTCAATACAGCCCTAACGGACGGTATATAGCCACTTCTTCTGAAGACAGCACTATCAAAGTATGGAATGCCTATGATTTTTCATTATTATATACGATCAAAAGGCCAAAGCCTGAGTCTGATGTAATTTTTTCGCCAGACAGTAAATTTTTGGTAGCAGGAGGAAGAGATTCGCTTATCAAGTTTATCAGTATTCACTCCGGCAAAGTATTGAAAACACTTAAAAAACACAGAGGAACGGTTACATCCTTATGTTTTATGCCTTCTGACAGTGACTATCTTTTTTCTGGCGGTGCTGATAGTGTTGTTTATAAATGGAATTTGACCACCAATGACTGGGATCATTGGTATGGTGCAAAAGGCAGGGTTATGGATGTGTCTGTGTCCAATGATGGCAAGTACCTCAGTTTTGTTTCTTCTGATACGCTTATCAGGGTTTGGAAACTGGAGAANNATTGAATTGTCAACATTAAAGGAGCAGGTGTATGGCTTTAAAATGGAAAAGTTCCAGGGATTGTATGATATGGTCTTTAGTCCTGATGGTGCTTCATTGGCCAGCCGCATGAGCCTGGGAGGGCCATTAAGGGTATTCAATTTCTCCGGCTGGGATTTTCATTCTAATGCTACTGTAAATTCAAAGGACCTGAAGAATTATTCTAACCTGCCATTATCTGTACAATTTACAAAAGATGATAATGAACTGGTGATTGTACATGATGCTGTTTCTAAAATTGACCTTCGAAACGGAGCTACCACTCATTTATATAATGAGTCATTATTTTTTTTGAACAACAACATTCTGTTGAATGATGGAAAGACAGGTTTGTATAATGACCTGGTTCGGCCCGGCTTGAAATTTTATGACATACCTTCAAAACAAGTTAAGCTTTCGCTAAGCCTTCCTGACAAATCTGAAGAATTGCGAAGGTTTGAATTGTCAGCTGATAATAGCCTTATTTTTATTGGAGGAATCAACAATAGTATTGCTGGTTTTTCTCTGCCGGGAGGAGGGCAATTATTTTCTGCTAAATATAACCTGGGTGACCGTGAGAGTTTGATTTTCTTGCGATATGACAGTATACGAAACCGTTTATATGCCATTGGAAAAAACCAGGAAGTACTGATCATTCATCCGCAAACAGGGGACTCAATAGCGTCTATTAAAGCAGCTTTTCCCCAGACAATAGAGGTAACACCGAAGTATCTTTTTGTAACCTGTGATTCCAGTCTGGTGTATAAATATGATGCAAATAATTTACGCCTGTTAAAGAAAATACCTGTTCATAAGAGTAAAAGTAATTGCTATGGCTCAGTAATGTCATGGGATTATAAATACCTCGTTGTACAAGTGGCAGATAAGTTAGTTACACTGGATGCAAAGTCTGATAAAGTTGTATATGAGAGATTTGATCATGAATATGAGAACGGAATTATGAGCATCAGTCATGACAACAAAATACTGGCAACAGGGGGGTTTGACAGTAAAGTGAATTTGTATAATATCGCAACAGGAAATCTGATAAGCAGCATATATACACCACGGGGGAAAGATTTTATGCTGGTCAATGCTGACGGATATTACCTGGCTCCAAAGAATACACTGGAGGCAGTTTCTTTTAACTATAACAATAGCACATTTGGTTTTGAACAATTTGATGTTCGTTATAACCGCCCGGATATTGTATTAAAAGGTCTGGGCAAAGCTGACACAGGGCTGATAAATTTATTCAACCAGGCATGGAGAAAGCGATTGAAGAAATTAAACCTGAATGAGTCAGAAATAGGTAGTGAAGTACATTTACCGGTAGTAAGAATGAAAGATAAGTTCGCTGTAAAACCAGGTACATCACTCAGGGAATTTACACTGACTATAGAATGTTATGATGCGAAATACCCGTTGCAATCGCTGCAGGTACTGGTGAATAATAATTCAATATTTGGCTCAGCCGGTAAATTGATTCCGGGTAATGTAAACAGGACAGAAATTGAAGTGAAAATACCCTTATCCCCGGGGAATAACAGCCTCAAGATTTTCTGTACGAATACAAAAGGGGCTATGTCTCTTTCAGAGAATATGGTTGTAAATAGCACTTATAAGCTTGTAGAAAAGATGAAAACATATTTCATAGGCATTGCTGTTTCCAATTATAAAGACAGCACTATGAATCTACGGTATGCTGCCAAGGATGTTAGGGATCTTGCCGTATCGTTCTCTTCGTTGTTTACAAATATTGAAATTGATACCCTGGTTGACGCCAATGCAACAAAGGAAAATATTACTGCATTGAGGAAAAAATTATTAGGAACAACGATTAATGACCGGGTGATTATTTCAGTGAATGGGCATGGATTACTAAGCGACAGCCTTGATTTTTACTTTGCCACCCATGATGTCGATTTTAATAAACCACAACTACGTGGTTTGAAGTATGAAGACCTCGAGGGCTTGCTGGACGGAATTCCGGCGAGGAAAAAGTTGCTGCTGATAGATGCCTGTCATTCCGGGGCATTGGATAAAGAGGAAATATTAGCCCGGCAGGAAGATAACCAGGTTATATTAAAAGATACTTCGGCAGATAAAGGAGTGATAACGGGTGTGGCATCCCGTGGTATTATTATTGAGAAGTCACAATCAGCTTTAGATGCCAATAGCTCTTTTGAAGTGATGCAGAATCTTTTTGCAGATATTTCTTCAGGCAATGGCGCTGTGATCATTTCTGCTGCCGGCGGTATGGAATATGCGTTTGAATCGGATAAATGGAATAATGGAGTATTTACTTATTGTATAAGAAAGGGTATTGAAGAAGATCTCGCCGATAAAGATGGCGGAGATAATAACAAGGTCGTTACGGTATCTGAACTTAAAAATTATGTGAGCCGGAAAGTAAGTGAACTTACCGGTGGTTTACAAAAGCCCGTTTCAAGAAAAGAAAATATTGAGTTTGACTGGATTGTATGGTGAAGGGAATGAGTTTTTACGTGGAAAACTCCCGTTGAAATTAATTGGAATACTGGTTAACTTTAATAGAACCTTAAAACCAGTGTTATGAAATACATCTCCTTTTTATCTGCGTTAATTTTTTGCACATTTTCTTTATTGGCTCAACGTACTTTAATTGCCCCCGCCAAGCAGGAGAGAATATTTCCGCAATGGGTCGGAGGTGACAGGGATTTTTGGGGACATGGGCCAAGAGTGACCGGTACAGTGAGGGTTGAGGTAACAGAAGGAAAGGGACAAATAATTGCATTTTTAAATTTGAGACTGGAAGAAACAGAAGGTGATGGAAGTGCTGCAGAAATAAATGAAACAAGGCTTATTTATAATGCACCAGCCGGAAAGCAAATTCGTTCAATAATAACGCCGGGTCCGCTGGTAAGTGAGTTTAATACAAAGCTTGCAAAAGGAGGACTGAACAGGGTAGGCCCTGCTTCCCGGATCGGACCGGCAAGCCATTTAATTGTAAATGGTGATGGCGAAAGTAAAGACATCGGCAATAATACAAATGATGATAGTTATGTCAGCGTTTTTTTTAACGGTTTTGTTGTTGAATTGGAACCGCTGCCTTCAGGAGTGAGAGAGTATAATCTTGCCAAATCATTACTCTCATCTATTGTAGCTGCCAAGCTAAACGGTACAAAAGGCCGGTTGAATACCTATGGTCCGAGAGTGGGAGACTCCTGGTTTAAGCCCAATGATTCCTGGTTAAAATTTCCAGATGAGATAAGAAGAGATACCATGTTTTTTACTGATATGAAAGAAGTCTTGATATCTCCAAGAAGATATAATTACAATGATATTAATCTTAGGAATATAAGGGGAGATGTAAATCAGCAGTATCTCCGCTTAAGTGTAAATTGGGAAAGTGACGGCCCGGAGTTCAGAGGAGAATGTGTGAATGATGTAGGTTGTATGTTTGGTTCACCTTCTGTACAACTTGATAACTTCAGTATCAAGATTAACGTCAGACCGTTTGTAAAGGGGAGTAGATTGTTGTATGATCCATGGGATATTCAGGTTGATTTTGGGTATAATTATAGTGCAGATTGTGGTGTACTCTCTGCTCTATGTACTGAAATTTTTAAAGATCCTGTACAAAATGCATTTTTTAATGCCCGGTTCATGCTGGCATCTGTATTACGGGAGGCAGCTACGCTAGACCAGATATCAGTTGCACTTACAGATGGAATAATGACTTTTTTAAGAGTGCCTAGCAGATTCCCCGGAGCTACTCAAATTGTAGAAGTGATGGACAGAGGTAATGATATTTCGATTAGGTGCCGGTAATTAAAATGACTTAAATAAAAAACCGGATTCATTATCCGGTTTTTTATTTTAATAGTTTATCCCATATTATGAAACACCTTTTGTACATCATCATCCTGTTCCAGTTTTTCAATCAGTTTGCTAACATCTTCTGCTTGTGCATCAGTTAAGGGTACCGTAGTTGAGGGTATCCATTCCACTTCTGCACTGATAGGAGTGAGGCCTTTATCTTCCAGGGCTTTTTGCATATTACCAAAATCCGTAAAGCCACAACGAAGTACTATTATATCCTCACCATTTTCACCGGTACCTTCTCCCATCTCTTCCAGGCCATTATCGATCAGTTCCAGCTCGAGGTTCTCAATGTTCAATCCTTCGGGTTTCAATTTAAAAACTCCCATTTTCTTGAACTGAAAGGAAACGCTTCCACTATTGCCAAGCGTCCCCCCGCCTTTATTAAAATGTGATTTTACATTGGCTACTGTTCTTACATGGTTATCCGTAGCTGTTTCAACAAGTATTGCTACGCCATGCGGTCCATATCCTTCATAGAGAATCTCATCATAGTTCTCCATTTCTTTTCCCATAGCCCTTTTGATAGCTGCTTCTACTCTGTCTTTGGGCATATTCACACTCTTGGCATTCTGGAAACAACGACGCAGGGCAGCGTTGGTGGAAGGGTCGGGGCCACCGGCTTTGACCGCAATGGCGATCTCTTTACCGATACGGGTAAATTGTTTGGCCATCCGGTCCCACCGTGCAAACATCGAGGCTTTACGTACTTCAAAAATTCTTCCCATGGTTCAATTCACTTTTGAGGCTGCAAATCTACGGGAATGGGGGTAAAAGAAAAACCGCCCCGCAAGCCGGGACGGTTTAACCAGTTATTGGCAAACAAATTAACTCTTGTCCTCTGCTCTTCCAAGTTTGCTGGCATAAAGCCCTGCGTGAAAAACAGCAAAAGCAACAGAGATATAGAATAATGTTCTGTCAGTATCAAAACCTACAGAATTTTGATGTAAAAACCCGACTATCGCTAAGAGAACAGCCAGAACAATACCTGTGTAGCGGGCCATTCTCATTCCCTTCCTGCTGCTGGTTCCGTTTCCAAGGTGACTGTTTTTAGCACCATATACCAGGTAAATATCAAGGCCAATCAGCATCCATACCAGTAAACGGATCCAGGTATCCATCGGCAGAAATATCATCATAAATAAACAGGTTGCCACACCTAATAAGGGGACAAGAGGTACCATTGGAGTTTTAAAAGCTCTTGGTACATCTGGCATTTTCTTACGCATCACCCACACACCAATACAAACCAGGATAAAGGCAAACAATGTTCCGATACTTGTCATCTCACCCACGACATCTGCAGGTACAAATGCTGCAAAAGCACTTACAAATAGCATGAACAGGAAATTGTTTTTAGCCGGTGTTTGAGTTTTTGGATTTACTGCTGAGAAAATTTTGGGGATCAATCCATCTTTACTCATACTGAAGAATACACGGCTTTGTCCCATCAGCATCACTAATATTACTGATGCATAACCAAACAAGATGGCCACAACAATGGCACGGTTTAACCATGGATAGTCGGCATGATAGACACCTGCAGCATCTGGAGATCCCATATGCTCTATCGCAACGGCAACAGGAGCAATTCCATCTTGCCCCTTAAATGTTGTATAGCTGGTAACCCCCGTCATCACATGGGCAAAAAGAATATACAATATGGTACAAATAAGCAGCGACCCTAAAATACCTATAGGCATATCCTTTTTTGGATTCTTGGCTTCCTGTGCTGCTGTACTAACTGCATCAAACCCGATATAGGCAAAAAATACGATGGCAGCTGCCCGTATGATGCCGCTGAAACCAAAATCGCCAAACTTGCCTGTATTGTCAGGGATATAAGGAGTGTAATTGTCGTTATTTATGTACTGCCATCCAAGGATAATGAAAATGAGTACCACCGCAATTTTTACAATTACAATAATACTATTCACAAATGCACTCTCTTTTGTTCCCCTAATCAGCAGTAAACTCATTAATACGATAATGAATACAGCAGGAAGATTAATGATGCCCCCGCTCCAGGGACCTGCTGTTAACTCTGTTGGTAATGCGACCCCAAACCCATCAAGAAATTTGACAAGGTATCGGCTCCAGCTAATTCCTACCGTGGCTGCGCCTACCGCATATTCAAGCACAAGGTCCCAGCCAATGATCCAGGCCATGAATTCTCCCATGGTAGCATAAGAGTAGGTGTAGGCACTACCAGCAACCGGAATCATCGAAGCAAACTCAGCATAACACAAACCAGCAAATAAACAACCCAGGCCTGCCACTACAAATGAGATTGTGATTGCTGGCCCGGCATGATTGGCTGCAGCCATACCTGTAATGGAAAATAAACCAGCTCCAATAATGGCTCCGATTCCAAGGGCTATTAACCCCTTTGCTCCCAATGTTTTTTTAAGCGTATGTGTACCGGTTTCTGCAGCTTCGCTCATCAAAGCATCCATCGGTTTTCTGACAAATAAACTCATGCGTTAGTTTTTATTAAGTGACTAAGATAAGTATTGAAACCAAAATTCTAGGATTGTTTTTTATTGGCGGAAATGGCCAGGTAATACAAAGGAACTCCTAAGAGTACAATGATGAGACCAGGCCAGGTAAACTGTGGTTTGTAAATGATCAGGAGAGTGCAAAATGCCGCACCCATTAATATGTATAAAACAGGCAAAAAGGGGTAGCCAAAGGCTTTATAAGGTCTTTCGGCATCCGGCCTTTTTTTGCGAAGGATAAAAATACCGGCGATGGTAAGCATATAAAACAATACTACCACAAAAGAGATCATATCCAGCAATTGCCCGTATTTACCACTCAGGCTCCAGATGCTTGCTGCAATGCATTGTATCCATAATGCCAGTTGGGGAACAGCATTTTTATTTAACTCGCCTACGTTTTTGAAGAACAACCCGTCTTTTGCCATGGTATAATATACCCGGGCGCCGGCCAGTATCAGCCCGTTGTTACAGCCAAATGTAGAAACCATGATCAATAACGCTATCAGGATGGTGCCAAAAGAAGGAAATATCTTATTAGCTGCCACCACTGCCACCCGGTCATCTTTGGCAAATGCCAGTTCATCCAGCGGCAGCACATTCAGGTACATAAGGTTTACGGATACATAAATAATGGTCACAATCAAGGTGCCCAGAAAAAGGCTTAAGCCTATATTCCTTTTCGGGTTCTTCATTTCACCGGCAATAAATGTTACATTGTTCCAGGCATCGCTGCTGAAGATAGAACCAACCATGGCAGCTGCAATAGCACCCATCAGTACACTGCCAGAAATAGCAGTCCAGGAAGTTGGCTGTAGCTGGCCGGTGGCGTCTTTTTGCCCAAAGTCCTGCATTGCAGAGAAACCTGTTTTCCAGTTTTCAGCCCAAAAACTTTCTTTTACCAGTATAAATCCAAAGAGAATTAGACCAAACAATGCTAAAAGCTTGGCAGATGTAAATAATGTTTGTATAAACTTACCTTCTTTGACTCCTTTTGAATTAATATAAGTTAGCAGGCAAATGATGAATATAGCCACTAATTGTCCTGAATAAATTTTAGTGATACCAGCATCAAAAAGGAAATAACTGTTGCCCAACTCCGGAACCAGGTAAGCCAAAAATTTTGAGAAGGCAACACCCACTGCTGCAATGGTGGCAGTTTGAATCACAGCAAAAAAACTCCAGCCATATAAAAATCCCATCAGCGGATTATAGGCTTCTTTCAAATAAACATATTGTCCTCCTGCTTTTGGAAACATACCGCTGAGTTCCCCATAGCTGAGTGCTGCGGTAAGCGTCATAAACCCAGTGATCAGCCATACAGCAATAAGCCATCCGGCACTGCCGGTATTGCGGGCTATATCTGCACTAACGATGAAAATACCAGATCCAATCATAGATCCGGCAACGATCATAGTACCATCAAATAAGCTGAGAGTGGGTTTAAAAGAGGTGTGCTGATCGGACATTTTATTTGTTGGTTTGGGTTGATTCTATAATATGAAGAGGGAAAAATACAGATTTCCGCTAAAAGCGGGGCAAAAGAATTACCGGTGGTTATTTCATGGGATTTTCCCAATTGACCGTAAACCTTTAGTTTTGAAACTTCACAGTTTAAACTATGAACAGACGCCGTTCCGGGCAGCTTGCCTTACTGTTATTCACTATCGTATCTATACTGCATGTAATCTATTGGTACAATATTGCTGCCGTTCCGGAAACAGCACTTTCGGTCAGCAGGTGGGTATTTATTGCGGCATTGTGTGTGTATGCCTGGTATAAAAAATCACTTACCGCATGGATCATGGTATCTATGGTACTAGGAGTTCTTATTGGCTATGAATACCCCGCTTTTTCACAGGATTTAAAATTTTTGCGACAGATTTTCCTGAACCTGGTGAAGGCAATTGTGGCACCGTTATTATTCTCTACCCTGGTTGTTGGTATTGCCGGGCATTCTAACTTAAAACAGGTTGGGAGGCTGGGCTGGAAATCATTGCTCTATTTTGAAATTGTAACAACTATTGCTCTGATTATTGGCCTCGTTGCCATTAATATTTCACAGGCTGGAACAGGCATTATACAGCCCGAAGTGCTGGAGAAGCTGCCCGAAACCAAACCATTATCATGGGATGAACATATCGTTGATATTTTTCCTTCCAATTTTATAAAAGCAATTTATGATGGAAAGGTTTTACAAATTGTTGTTTTTTCTGTTCTGTTCGCAATAGGCCTTGCCATGTTGAAAGAGGAAAAGAAAAGACCAATGCTCAGGGCCTGTGAGAGTTTGTCCGAAGCCATGTTTAAGTTTACTAACATCATCATGTACTTTGCGCCCATTGGTATCGGTGCTGCCATGGCGTTCACCGTTGGGCATCTTGGAATAGACATTTTGAAAAACCTTTTTCAACTGGTATTAACATTATATGCCGCATTGATTGTTTTCCTCTTTGGTGTATTACTGCCGGTGGCTTTAATGATAAAACTGCCAATAAAAAAATTTGTACAGGCTATCAGGGAACCAGTTTCTATTGCTTTTGCCACTACCAGTTCTGATTCTGCGCTTCCCAAGGCGATGGAGAATATGGAAAAATTCGGGGTGCCAAGAAAAATTGTATCCTTTGTCATTCCGACCGGTTATACATTCAATCTAGATGGCACCACATTATACCTTTCCCTTGCTTCGGTTTTTGTAGCGCAAGCGGCTAATATGCATATGAGTATAGGCACACAAATTACAATGTGCTTAGTACTGATGTTAACCAGCAAAGGTGTGGCAGCTGTTCCCAGGGCTTCGTTAGTGATATTAATTGCAACGGCTGACCAGTTTCAGCTTCCATTATGGCCGATTGCTGCCATTTTTGGAATTGACGAATTAATGGATATGGCCCGCACTTCTGTGAATGTGATTGGTAATACACTGGCTAGTTGCGTTATTGCCAGGTGGGAAGGTGAGTTTGATGATAAAAAGGCGTTAGCTTTTAGTGAAAGAGAAGCTGATGCCATCAGGGATTAAATAAAAAAAGTAAAAGAGGAAAAATGGATTTGATATTGTTAGATGCTTTTCATTGGACAAATTTATTACAGCCACAGTGGTATGTGGAAAACGGTGGTTTATGGCTGCTGCTTTTTGTTGTTTTTGCAGAAACAGGTTTATTTGTTGGCTTCTTCCTTCCGGGAGATTCTTTATTGTTTGTTTCAGGAATTTTTGCTCATGAAATAACAACCAAGACCGGTGAAACAGGTCCGGGTTTAGGATACCAGTTTTTAAAATACTTTGGTTTTGATTATCCTTACACATACTGGCTTGATTTATTTGTGCTGGTGGGCCTGATCTCCCTCTGCGGTATTGCCGGCAATGCCGTTGGTTATTGGACGGGCCGTAAGGTAGGTCCGGCCATGTATCATTGGCGTGACAGGATGCTTTTCAAGAAAAGATACCTTCACCAGGCCCATGATTTCTATGAAAAGCATGGCGGTCTTGCTGTGATCGGGGCCCGATTTTTACCTTTTATCAGAACCTTTGCTCCGATAGTCGCAGGTATAGTGGAAATGGACAGGAAGAAATTTCATTTTTATAATATCGTTGGATGCCTTGCCTGGGTTATTACGATGGTGCTGGGCGGATTCTTCCTGCAAAAATGGATATTGCAGCAGTTTGGATTTGACCTGAAGGAGCATTTGGAAATAATTGTATTGGGAATTGTATTAGTAACAACTGCCCCGGTAATCATCAAGATGATCTCTGGAAGAAAGAAACCACTGCCACCTCCACCCGGAAATTCAAACGTTTAAAAGAGGATGAACCAGCAAAAAAACTATGGCATACTTTCTATCCCGGTTATTGTAGCAGCGCTTGGCTATTTTGTTGATATCTATGATTTGTTGCTTTTTAGCATTACAAGGATTGAGAGCCTTCGTTCATTCAATTTAACCCCGGAACAAATCACTTCAGAAGGAGAAGGTATCATCATGTGGCAAATGGCGGGTTTGCTTATTGGCGGCATTATCTGGGGAATAATGGGAGACAAAAAGGGACGATTAAGTGTTCTTTTTGGTTCAATTGTTCTTTATTCACTGGCAAATATTGCCAATGGCTTTGTAGAAAACACTTTACAGTTCCGCATAGTAAGATTTATTGCCGGGCTCGGACTTGCAGGTGAACTGGGTGCCGGTATTACCCTGGTATCCGAACTAATTCCCAAAAACAAAAGAGGAATTGCCACTTCGTTTGTAGCCGGCATTGGACTGACTGGAGCCGTGGTGGCTTTTATTATGAAACAAAATTTTGACTGGCGGACCTGTTATTTTATCGGTGGTGGTATGGGGCTTGGATTATTGTTACTGCGTATTTCAGTTTTTGAATCCGGAATGTTTCATGAGGTTAAAAAAATGGATGTACAGCGGGGTAATTTGTTGATGCTGTTTAATAACCGGGATCGGTTTAAGCGATATTTCCTGGGTATACTAATTGGCCTGCCTACCTGGTTTGTCATCGGTGTGCTGGTTTCTTTTTCAAAAGAGTTTGGAAAACATTTTGGTATTCACGGGGAGATTGATCCCGGCAGGGCCATTATGTATGCGTATGCTGCTATTTCGGTGGGAGATATCCTGATAGGCTTTGTCAGCCAGTGGTTCCGCAGCCGTAAAAAAGCACTATATCTTTTTTATTGCATTACTGCAGTGTTTATGGTTTTGTTTTTTACGGTACAATGGAACGGAAGCCCGTCAATGATGTACTGGATCTGTGCAGGACTTGGCTTTGGTACAGGTTTTTGGGCAATTTTCGTTACCATGGGTGCTGAGCAATTTGGCACCAATCTTCGGGCTACAGCGGCTACTACCATTCCCAATATGGTCAGAGGTATGCTTACCATCTTTATTCTTCCGCTTTTCCAGGGCCTGCGTATGGTGACTGATTATGTTACTGCCGGATGGATAGCTGCCATTATCATTATGGTGATAACGGTAATTGCAGCACTATTTACCCAGGAAACTTTCAATAAGGATATGAACTTCCTTGAGCTGGAAGAAATGACACCATAAATATCGAGTGCCTAAATTTCTTATCATACGGTTTTCTTCTATCGGTGATATTGTACTCACCACTCCGGTCATTCGATGCCTGAAACAACAGGTGCCCGATGCAGAGGTTCATTTTTTGACAAAATCTTCTTTTCTCCCGGTTGTTCAGCACAATCCATATATTGACAAAATACATTTGCTGGCACACAGTTGGGAGTTAATGATCGAAGAACTGAAATCAGAGAACTACGATTACATTATTGATTTGCATCATAACACCAAAACACTGCGGGTTAAATCGGCCTTGAAGAAAAAATCATTTTCCTTTTATAAGCTGAATATTGAAAAGTATATCTACACCAGTCTGAAGCTGAATATTTTACCGAAAGTGCACATTGTAGACCGTTACCTGAAAACCGTAGAATCGTTTGGAGTGAAAAACGATGGGGCCGGGCTTGATTATTTTATTTCAAAAGAGGAAGAAACGAAAAGAGAAGATATTCCGGCCTCACATTCTGCCGGTTTTGTGGCTTGTGTAATTGGTGCCGCCCTGGGTACCAAGCAATGGCCGGTGCATAAGTGGAAAGAATTTTGCCTGCAATTAAATCATCCTGTGATTTTATTGGGAGGCCCTGAAGATGTAACCGCAGGAAATGAAATTGCTGCAGTGGATGATATAAAGGTTTACAATGCCTGTGGTAAATTCAAACTGAATGAAAGTGCCGACCTGGTCCGGAAAGCAAAACTGGTGGTTACCAATGATACCGGGCTGATGCATATAGCTGCTGCATATAAAAAGCCCATTATCTCCCTATGGGGCAATACTGTTCCTTCATTCGGCATGACACCTTATTACGGTGTGAGTATGGTGCCTCACACCATGGTTCAGGTTAATAAACTATGGTGCCGTCCCTGCAGCAAGATAGGGTATAAGAAATGCCCCCTCGGCCACTTCAAATGCATGGAAAAAATAGAAGTGGAGCAGGTGATTCAAATCGTGAAGCAGAGTTTATAATCTGCCGGTTTTTAGAAGAAGAACAATGTTACCAAACCAAACATGATCACAAAACCTGCGATCACCAGCCTGGCCTGTACATCTTCATTCTGTAACATGAGTCGAAATTTTTTCATAACCTGATTTTAGTTTTCAAAATAGATTTGAGTAATCAGGTTTTTCCGGAGTGGATAAACAGGTATTCCAAAAGGATAGGAGCGGAGTAAATTGCTGCCGTAAAAATAGAATGCAAAAAAGTTATTTGCAACTAAACAGTAATAGGAAATCTACGATGCAGGGTAAAAAAATTTGGCTTATCTGGGTATCTTTAATAATGCGGTTTGTTTATACACTTACTATATTTTTTTCATTACAGGCTGCCGGTCAAAAAGGTAAAAGCATTATTGATTCTTTTTGGGTTTACGGAGATATAAAAGTAACGATTGATAAGCCATCTGATTTTTCTGCTTTCCGTAAAGCGATAGTAGTTTTCTATGCGCTTCCCAACGGAAATACGACGGAGCAAACCATGGGTAAGAAAATGCAACCAGGGGATGACTGGCATTTCGATATTCAGCATATTAAGGCGCAAACAAGTTTTATAAGGCAACAGCTAAAAAACAAAAACTTTATTGTGGTTTACCTGGAGAATAGTTATAAAAGCTGGCCTGCCTGGAAGCAAAAGCACAGCGGTTACAGGGATACAATTCCCCGTTTGATCGATTCAGTTTCGTCTGTTTTTTCCAAAAGGAAACAAGTTTACCTGAATGGACATAGTGGTGGCGGAAGTTTCATTTTTGGTTATTTGGCAGGAGTAAAGATTATTCCAAAGTATGTTAAGCGAATTAGTTTTCTTGATAGTAATTATGGATACGATAGTAGTTATTATACCAAAATCAAAAACTGGTTATTGCGCAACAGCGATGCGGCACTGAATGTTTTTGCGTATAATGACAGTGTGGCTCTGTACAATGGCAAATCGGTGGTATCTGCTACCGGCGGAACCTGGTACAGGTCACACCTTATGCTTAAGGATATGGAAGACCATTTTTCTTTTCATCACAGCACTACAGACAGCATGAAAATTGCACGCAGCAAGGGTAATAAGATTCAGTTCTTCTTAAAGTACAACTTAAACAAGGGTATATATCATACTCAGCAAGTAGAATTAAACGGGTTTATTCATTCGGTTTTATGCGGAACAAAGTATGACTCTCAGCGTTATCGTTATTATTCAATCCGTGCTTATAGCGAGTTCATTGAGTAAGACTATAAATCGTAGGTAAAACCAGTTGAAAAATTATAGATCGTTTTGGGTGCAGTTCCAGCTGGGAAACGGTCGTGTAAATAATTCCATTTTAAAGTAAGTGAAAAATGCGGAGTGGCTTTTACTCTAAACACAAATTGGTTCATGATTCTATAGTCACTGAATTTTTTAAGAAGTGGCTGAAAATAGGAAGTGCTGATCAGTTCAAGATAGTCTTTAGGCAGCCAGGTAAATGAAAGATAGCTGCTATTCCTGAAATCACTATGCCTGATGACGGGATCTGTAGCTTCTTTCTCCCTCTCGTACATAAACAAACTGGCTGCATATAGCTTGAATGTTTTAGCCTTTGCCAGTTTAAAACGGGGTCCGGTACCAAAGAGAAGACGGGAGTCTATCTGTGTGACTTCATTGTTTTGGAACTGACCAAAGAACTCCCAGCGCAGCCATTCATTCACTTTCCTGTTATAGCGGAGATGGAGTAACCCGTCTGAGAGAAACCGATTCTTTTCAATTTTCAGGAAGTTAAGATTGCCCAGTATCAGCCATAAGCCCTGGTCGTTACTGGTTTTATACTGAAGATGGGCATCTGCACTGGCACCGAATATTTTTACTTTGTTTTTGTTCATAGTAAAAGATGTGCCGAAGCTGCCCATCCATCCCACTGTATCAGATTGCATCCGGGCACTTTCTACATTTACGATTTGTGCAGCGCTTTTTTCTGTATCGAGAATAAATATGTACAACAGAAGACAATAAACGGATAAGGTTTTTAATTTCATGCTTGGGGGAGTATAATAGATTAGTTATTCGATTTCACTTAGTTCGAGCCAACGAAGTTCTTTTTCGTCAAGCAGGCGGGTAACTTCCCCGATCCTGACAGAAAGTTGTTGTAGTTGTTCAAAAGGTGTGCTGCCGCTATTCAGCTTTTCAGTGATAACCTCTTTTTCTTTTGACAAGTCGCTGATCTCTTTTTCAAGTAATTCAAATTCTCTTTTTTCCTTGAATGTTAACTGGCGTCTGTTTTTTTCTTTAGCAGGTTGTTCGGTTTGTTTTTCTTCCGGCTTTTTTATTGATGGTTCGTCTTTTGTTTGCTGTAACCGGTATTGACTATAATTGCCCGGAAAATCCCTGATAGCCCCATCTCCTTCGAATACAAATAAATGGTCAACAAGCCTGTCCATAAAATATCGGTCATGCGAAACAATGAGCAGGCAACCCGGAAATTCACTTAAAAAATTCTCCAGCACACCAAGGGTAGGAAGGTCAAGATCATTCGTAGGTTCATCCAGTATCAGGAAATTTGGGTTTCGAAATAAAATGGAGAGCAGGTGCAATCTCCTTTTTTCCCCACCACTGAGTTTACTGATATAAGTGTATTGCTTATCAGGATCGAAAAGAAATAGCTGAAGGAATTGTGCTGCAGATAATGAACCGCCGCCGGCAAGGGGAAAGCTTTCAGCCATTGATTTTACAAATTCAATAACCCTCATATCTTCTTTTATGACTAACCCTTGCTGGGAGTAGTTGCCAAAAATTACCGTATCTCCCACATTGATTTTACCGCTGTCCGCCTTTTCGATTCCCTGGAGCAGGTTGATAAAAGTTGACTTCCCTACACCGTTTTTTCCAACAACACCTATCCGTTCGCCCTTTTTAAAAGTATAATCAAATCCTTTCAGGATGATTTTATCGCCATAACTCTTGTATACTTTTTTCAATTCTATTACTTTGCCGCCCAGCCTGTTCATCTTCATGTCAAGCTGCATTTGTTCATCGGCCACTTGCTGTTTTGCTTTCTTTTCAACTTCGTAGAAGTTATCCTGCCTGCTTTTACTCTTTGTAGTCCTTGCTTTGGGTTGTTTCCGCATCCATTCCAGCTCTTTGCGGTACAGGTTTCTGGCTTTGTCAATACTGGCAGCATCACTTTCTATGCGGGCTGCTTTTTTATCCAGGTAATTTTCATAATCTCCTTTATACACATACATATTACTGCCATCCAGTTCCCATATCTCATTGCATACTGCATCCAGGAAGTAACGGTCGTGGGTCACCAGCAACAAGGTTACATTTTCTTTATCAAGATAGTGCTCAAGCCATTCTACCATCTCTACATCAAGGTGATTGGTGGGTTCATCCATGATCAGTAAAACATGTTTATGGTCAAACCCGATATCAATCAAAGTTTTTGCAAGTGCTACCCTTTTCCTTTGACCTCCGCTCAGCGTATTAACCGGCTGGGAAAGATGATGAATATTTAATTTACCAAGCACCTGTTTTACTTTGGTATCAAAGTCCCAGGCACCCAGTTCATCCATTTTAATAATAGCAGAGCTGAGCTTCTCTGCATCATTTGTTTCACTGACTGCTTCATATTCTTTTATTGCATTAATAACCGGATGGTTATGGAAGAATATGTTGTCCAGAACGGACAGCTCTTCTACAAATGACGGGTCTTGTTCAAAAAGTACTACATCCACATCTTTATTGATCCAAACCTTACCTTCATCAGCTGTTTCTTTACCAGCCAATATTCTGAGTAATGTAGATTTCCCTGTTCCGTTTCTGGCAACAAGGGCAATTTTATCTCCTTCTTCGATATGGAATGAAATAGCAGAGAAAAGTGGCTGAATTCCGTAACTTTTGGTCAATCCTTCAACAGAAACATAATGCATGTCGCAAATATAATCTTAACGGCTCATTAGCCAGATAAGTCCGCAGATCAGCAGGGTGAAAAAAAGAATGACAAGTGGCTTATATTTTTCAAGACGATCCCTTTTTTGAGTGTTTGCAACGGAATTTTTTATAAGCAATATTTCAGATTCATTCTGATCAGCCAGCTTGAATAATTGTCTAATAACAGGGTCTGACATTTCTGATGACAGCGGCTGTATAGTTTTTAAAAGGATTGCTATAATACTTTTGGTGGTTGAGTGCTCATTGAAGGCCTTTATCTTATCAATAACGTTATCGCTAAGCATTTCCATGAGGTAATCCTTCAATTTTTCTTTATCCATCCTGAAAACATCAAGCCTTGAAACGTATTTTTCAAGTTCCAGGGATTGTTTTAATAACGATACCGGTGTAACGATGCCCTGCGTTTTCTGATATCCCATACTTTGGTTATACCAGCGTTGTTGCAGGTAATACTCTTTTTTTGCAGGGTCAGTTAATACTTCATAGGCTTCTTTTATTTCAGCAAATTGCGCAGATGAGTAGGAGTCGTTATTGTTTTTGTCAGGGTGATATTTAAGTGCAAGCCGGCGGTAAGCTTTTTTTATGTCTGCTATACTTGCGGAAGGTTCTACCTGCAAAATGGCATAATAGTTTTTGATGGAAAACATAATTGCGAAGATATGCGGCTCTAAAAAAACCGAATGGTTTATTTCTTATAATCTTATAACATAAATCAATAAACATATGTTTAAATATGCTTTACCTTTAATCATCTGTTTTTTTATAAAAAAAAATCTGGTTTATGAAGAAAAGTGTAAAAAATAGAAGAGAGTTTCTAAAAACGACCGGTATGATCAGTGTTTCTGCTTTTGTATTGCCTTCATGGGCTTGTGCTGCGGGCAAAACTGCCATGTCAGGTTTCACTGCAGAAGAAATTCCATTTGAGCAGCAGCCACTTCCTTATGCTTACAATGCCCTGGAATCTGTGATTGATACGATGACAATGGAGATCCACTATTCTAAGCATGCAGCTGCTTATGCCAAGAACCTGGCAGATGCTTTGAAAGCTGAATCAGTTGATAAAAGCTCTGAGAAGCTTAGTTCTTTATTAGGCAAGATTTCTAAATATTCAGCTAAAATGAGAAACAATGGCGGTGGGCACTATAACCATGAATTTTTCTGGAAAAGCATGAAAAGTCCTGTTGAATCCAATTCACCGCAATCTGCTATCATGAAGGCTTTCATAAAAGATTTCGGTTCTTTTGACGCTTTTAAAAATCAATTTGCCGAAGCAGGTAAAAATCGTTTTGGCAGCGGTTGGGCATGGCTGGTAAAAACTGCTGATAAAAAGCTGGTAGTAGGTTCTACACCTAACCAGGACAACCCACTTATGGATGTAAGTGAATTAAAAGGAACTCCATTGCTTGGACTGGATGTATGGGAACATGCATACTATTTGAAATACCAAAACCGGAGACCTGATTATATCAATGCCTGGTGGAATGTGGTGGACTGGAAAGTTGTGCAAAAGCGTTTTGATGCAGCCTGATCTAATCCAGGTATTTATTAAAAAAATCAATTGTCCTCTGCCAGGCTAACCTGGCGGCAGTTTCATTATACCGGGTGGGTGCCGTATCATTATGAAAAGCATGCTGTGCGCCGGGGTACATATACAATTCGTAGGTGATCTTATTATTTTTTAATGCTTCTTCATAAGCAGCAATTCCTTTGTTTACTCCTTCATCCATTTCACCATAATGCAGCTGTATGGCAGCCTTTATTTTTGGAACATCTGTGGCAGCCGGTTGTCGACCGTAAAAAGCTACTGCTGCTTTCAGGGAAGGAACATTTACCGCTAAATTATTGCTCATGGCACCTCCCCAGCAAAAGCCCACACATCCATATTTCCCGTTGCAATCTTTCCGGCCTGGCAGGTAATCAAATACTTTAATAAAATTTTGCAGGTTGTCTTCTGCCTTTAGCTGCTGAAATTTAGACCTTGCTTCATCAGCATTTTCAGGTGTGCCGCCCAATGAGGATAAGGCATTTGGCGCAATAGCGAGGAAACCGGCTTTGGCAGCTCTTCTGGCTACATCTTCTATATGTGCATTCAAACCCCTGTTTTCATGTATCACTACTACGGCAGAATATTTTTTATCCTTTTTGGGTCTTGCCACATAGGCTTGCATATCTCCATTAATTCCCGGGTAAGTAATTCTTTCAGTAAAAAGATCTTCTTCAGAAGTCACCGCAGCATGGGCATAGTTTACTTCCAATAGGGGTAACAAAGCCATGGCTGCTGCAGTGCCTCCGGCCAACAGGCTAAGTTTACGGATAAATTCCTGCCTGCTCAAAGGTTTATGTGTGTACTCGTCGTAGAGATTGATTATTTTCTGGTCCATTGTTTTTTATTTGTCTTTAAAGTTATATAGAACTATCATCCGGGGAAGAAAAAATATAGTTCGTTGATCATCGCATAAATATCGCTTTGTGATGAAAAAAGCTGAGTATATTTATGACAAGTTTACTTAATACAACCAGCAATCATGAAAACTACCAACTTCCCATACTGTGTTAGGACAGTCATTTTTATTGCCCTGGCTGCAACATATCTCACTGCATGTCAAAGGGAAATAGACGGTCCGGGTGGCGGCTCACCTGTTAGCCCCGGTGTAAATGATAATGAAATGGTGACCGGAGGGGTTACTGGTATCGTGGTTGATGAAAATGACAGACCGGTTTCCGGGGCTACTGTTATAAGTGGTACAAACTCTACGACAACTGACCGCTATGGTTCTTTCCGTTTCAGGAATATAAGTTTATCGAAAGCTAATGGAACAGTAAAGATTATACACAACGGTTACTTTAA
>DEHX01000050.1:0-19972 GCA_002352145.1 Chitinophagaceae bacterium UBA2789 | reverse complement strand
CGTAAATGTGGCTATGGCATGGATTGACCCTTCTTCAAATGACCTTCCCAATGTACTGATGGGTGACCTCAGAGGAATTACCACTGATAACCAGGAAAGAGGACTTTCCACATATGGAATGATCGGGGTGGAGCTAACCGGAACGGGAGGGCAGCCGTTGAAAATAGCAGCGGGGAAAACAGCAGAACTCACTTTTCCGATTCCGGCTTCTTTGCAGGGGAATGCGCCGGCTACAATAGATTTATGGCATTTTGATGAAGCAACTGCAAGATGGAAGCAGGAGGGAACAGCTACAAAGACTGGTTCAAACTACATTGCACAGGTAAATCATTTCTCTTTCTGGAACTGTGATGCGCCATTTCCACTCGTTGACCTTTGTATGTCATTCAAAGATGGGAATGGTCTGCCGCTTATTAATGCTCAGGTCCGCATTAAAAGAACAGTAAACAATACGTATGGTTATGGCAGAACAGATTCTGTTGGTAACCTTTGCGGAAAAGTACCTAAAGATGAAGCACTTGTTCTGGAAGTACTTGATCAATGTTATAATGTTGTTTACAGTCAGAATATTGGTCCGTTCAGCACTGCCACCACTTTGCCTGTTACTACTGTAAATATTCCGGCAGCAAACAGCCTTATTATTACTGGAACTGTTACCAACTGCTCCAATGTCAATGTTACAAATGGTGCTGCTGTAATTTATATGGGAGGAGGAAATTACTACAATGTGCCGGTAACGAATGGCACATTCAGCCTTACTGTTCTGCGATGCAGCAGTGGCACTGTGAATTTTACCGTACTTGGTGTAGATTATACTTCTATTCAGCAAAGTGTTCCCGTAAGCGGAAGCGGCACAACCGGTACTATTAATGTCGGAACTGTTCAGGCATGTGGTACCTCATCAGCCCAGTTTCTGGAATTAATTATTGACGGCACACCTTATAACTATGTTTCCCCGCCTGATAATTTTAATTATTCAGACTCTACAATAGCCGGTGTTTACACTAATAAAACCTGGATATTCGCTTTCAGACAAAATGCTGGTACAACGACATATAGTTCCTTTTCATTTAATAACAATGCAGCCGCTGCTACCGGATTACCACTTAACAACCTAAATGTTTATTTGGGAGCTGCTTTGAATTCCCAGACAGTTACTACAGCAAGCCCCGTAGTTAATGTTACCGGGTTTGGCCCTGTAGGCACTGGTTTTGTTGAGGGTAATTTCAATGTACAAATGGACTTTGCCGGTACTATCCGGAATGTGGTCTGTAGTTTCAGGGTTCGTCGAATGTGACAAATTCAATATTTTTTTACAAGGGGTGTGCTAAATGCACACCTTTTTTATTGTTAACAGTAATACAATGTTTTGCTAAAACAACATCCTGTATTTTCCAGGGCAACCATCATGGCATAGTTATAGCGTCATATGGATGTAATAAAGAAGAAAACCACTTAACAATTTTCCGTATGCATCAATTTATTACAAAAAAAGTATGTCCATGAAACGCATCTTTAAAATGACTGCATTGGTACTGGCGATAGTACTGGGCAGTTCTATTCGACAAACCGCTTCCGCCCAGTATTACGATGACAGAGGCGAAGTAACTTACCAGACCTTTTATGATGAATTAAGCCCTCATGGGCGATGGATCGAGTACCCGGAGTACGGCTATGTTTGGGTGCCCGATGCCGATCCTGATTTTCGTCCTTATAGTACCAACGGTCATTGGGTATGGACGGATGATTATGAATGGATGTGGGTGTCAGATTATGATTGGGGATGGGCGCCATTCCATTACGGCCGGTGGTTGGAGGATGATTATTACGGCTGGGTATGGGTACCCGGTTATGAATGGTCTCCGGCCTGGGTAGCCTGGAGGGATGGTGGCGACTATTATGGCTGGGCACCATTGCGCCCGGGAATCAACATTTCCATAAACTTCAACATCGGCAGCTATTCACCACCTTATAGTTACTGGAATTTTGCTCCTAGACGTTATTTGGCATACAGAAATATCGGGTCTTACTGTATTGATTGGAGGCAAAATGTAACTATTATCAACCAAACAGTAATCATCAATAATTATAGTTACAATCGTAACGTTTTCCGCACAGGCCCCCGCAGGTATGATGCTGAAAGGTATATTGGCAGAATTAACCCTGTTAGATTCCGTGACACTTATACTCCTGGCAGGACGTTTTACAGAAATAACGAAGTAAGTGTTTATCGTCCAAATGTTCGGAGAGATGATAACCGGAACTTTACCCCAAGGCAGTTCGATCGCTACGACAGAAGAGATGCTGCCAACAGAAATGGCAGGTCTGATAATGGGTTCCGCAGGAATGAAAACGGTGGCAGAAACGACATTACAGAACGTCGAAACAATAATCTGCCACAGCGCCGTGAATTTGAAAGAAGAGACGATAATAATGTAAGACAACCCCAGAACAATTATGACCGGAGAAGATTTGACAGAAATGATAATAATTCCCGCATACCTGATCCTGATGACAGAGCCGATAACAGGAGGGTAAACAGAAATATGGAACGGCCAGATAGAAACGTTTATCAAAACCCGGGTAATAATGGTAATGATAGAAGATTTGAAAGGCCTAACAATGATAACAGAAATTATAATCCACCTTCAAGAGAACCAAGAGTGAGAGAAAATAATAATGGAGGTTATCAGCGACCTGCTCCACAACAAATGGAAAGAAGACAGGAGACCAGGCAGCAGCCTCAGCAACAGCCGGGTCGCCAGTTTGAGAGAAGAGATAATGGCAACCGGGGTGGAGGTCAGCCTAATGGAGGAAATAACGGAAATAATGGAAGTGGGAGGGGCCGGTCAAGATTTTAATTTTAAAATTAGTCCTTGTGTAAATATTAAAGGCCGTTTAATTCAAACGGCCTTTAGTATTTTATTAGATCTAAACTTTATGCCTCTGCTTCCATATACGCCTCAACCGGTTCAC
The DNA here is from genome assembly GCA_002352145.1 of Chitinophagaceae bacterium UBA2789. GTDB lineage: Bacteria > Bacteroidota > Bacteroidia > Chitinophagales > Chitinophagaceae > JJ008. Next base: position 16,996 of record DEHX01000050.1, on the reverse strand, counting down.
AAGTACAAATCAAGTTTCTGTCACCATGGGTATTATTTACTCTTGCTACAGAGGGCCAGAATTTATTTTGGGTTATATAGTAAAGAGGGAATGCAGCTGTTTGTCTTGTATAACTATGTTTCCATTCATCTGCAGTAACTACCAATTGTGTATGTGGTGAATTTTTCAGGGGATTATCTTTTTTGTCAGCTCTTGCCTCCTCGATTTCTTTTATTTCTTCCCGTATAGATAATAAGGCATCGCAGAATCTGTCCAGTTCTGCCTTGTCTTCACTTTCTGTTGGTTCAATCATAATAGTTCCGGGAACAGGAAAACTCATTGTGGGTGCATGAAAGCCATAGTCAATCAGTCGTTTTGCCACATCTTCAGCTTCTACTTCCGCTGATTTTTTGAATGGCCTCAGATCAACGATGAATTCATGAGCACAGGTACCATTTGTCCCGAGGTAAAGAATATCGTAAGCTCCTTGCAATCTTGCCCGCATATAGTTGGCATTCAGGATAGCATATTCAGTAGTTGACTTCAAACCATCAGGCCCTAACATACGGATGTATCCGTAGCTGATAAGCAGGATAGATGCAGAACCAAAAGGTGCTGCTGATACTGCATTGCTGGTTCCTCCTGTCACATGGCCTGGCAAATGTTTCGCCAGATGTGCCTTTACACAAATAGGACCCATACCCGGACCACCACCACCATGCGGAATAGCGAATGTTTTATGCAGGTTCAGGTGGCATACATCCGCACCAATTAAACCGGGAGCAGTCAGGCCTACCTGGGCGTTCATATTGGCTCCATCCATGTAAACCTGTCCGCCATGCAGATGAATAATTTCAGTGATCTCTTTTACCGTTTCTTCATACACTCCATAGGTACTGGGATATGTGATCATAATGCCTGCCAGTTCGTTGCTGTATTGAGCAGCTTTCATTTTCAGGTCTTCAATATCAATGTATCCGTTATCCAATGCTTTCACTACTACTACTTTCATACCAGCCATTACAGCTGAGGCAGGGTTGGTGCCATGTGCTGAAATGGGTATCAGCATTACTTTACGATGATGATCACCATTGGCCTCATGGTAATTACGAATGGTTAAAAGACCTGCATATTCTCCCTGTGCGCCACTATTGGGCTGAAGGCTACAGGCATCAAATCCAGTGATCTCGCAGAGATATTTGCTTAATTCATCAATGATGAATTTATATCCTTCGACCTGACTAGCAGGGGCAAAAGGATGCATTCTGAACCAGTGATTCCAGCTTAGCGGCATCATTTCAGACGCTGCATTCAGTTTCATGGTACAGCTGCCCAGTGAAATCATTGAAGTATTTAAGGAAAGATCTTTATTTTCCAGGTGCTTGATATACCTCATCATCTGGCTTTCACTATGATAGGTATTGAAAACTGGATGTGTTAGGTAAGCTGAAGTTCTGACAAGACCTGCCGGCAGGCGGTTTAGTTCAGCGTCCTGTGGAATATCAAAAGCAACAGGGTCTGTGTCATTTTCAAAACAATTGATCAGGTCAAAAAGATCGGCTACCTCTGTGGTTTCATCCAAAGAGATTCCAATCAGGTCATTGCTTATATAGCGTAGATTGATTTGTTGTTTTTCTACTTTTTGCCTGATAACATTAATATCAGGCACTTTTACGGTAAGGCTATCAAAGAAATTTTCTGCTAGCAATTCAAAGCCTCTTTCTTCAATGGCGTCGGCCACGGTTTGAGTCAACAATGCTATTCTCTTTGCAATGTTTTTAAGACCGGTAGGGCCATGATAGACCGCATACATNNCTTTTGATATGCTGCTCTCTTGTTTGCAGCGCCATTCTTAAGGCCCGGTTACCTTGTGCATCAATGCTAATTCCGATGATTCTGCCCGGCATGCTTCTCTTAAAATCATCTTTTGCAGCAAAGAAAGCTGCATGTGGTCCACCATATCCAAGCGGTACACCAAAGCGTTGTGCAGAACCAACAGCAACGTCTGCCCCAAGTTCACCAGGCGGTGTGAGTAATGTTAATGCGAGCAGGTCAGTTGCCATTACAATAAAGGCCCCTGCTCCGTGAACTGTACTTATAAAATCCTGGTAATCTTCAATAGATCCCTTGTCATTGGGATATTGAACAATTGCACCAAAAAAGCTATCGTTTATGGTTGCTGTTTTATAATCACCCTCTATTATTTCTATTCCTACAGGTACGGCTCTTGTCAGTAATACATCCTTTGTTTGAGGAAATATTTCCTTATCAACAAAAAATTTAGGTCTTTCTATGTGGTCTTGTTTGTTCAACGTATTAAAAAACATGGTCATTGCCTCGGCAGCAGCAGTAGCTTCATCGAGCAGGGAGGCATTTGCTATCGGCAATCCGGTAAGATCGCTGACCATTGTCTGAAAATTCAACAGGCTTTCCAGTCGTCCTTGTGATATCTCTGCCTGGTAGGGTGTATACTGTGTATACCAACCCGGATTTTCGAATATGTTTCGAAGGATCACAGATGGAGTAATTGTATCATAGTATCCTTGTCCGATATAGTTCGTAAAGACTTTATTTTTCATGGAGACTTCCTTTATATGCTTTAGGTATTCATTTTCTGTCATCGCAGCAGGAACATTCAATGCTTTTTCCATCCGGATTGAAGCAGGTACGGTTTTTTCGATAAGCTCATCCATACTCTTTACACCAATAGTTCTTAACATCTGGCGGGTAAAATGTTCATTGGGACCGATGTGGCGGGTGGCAAATTCGTTAGCCTGTTGTTCAAAGAGAGTCATAAAAGGTAATGTTTTTTATAGGGTTGATGGTACATGAACTTTTGGGGAATCATGGCCGATCAACAAAATCTTCTTTTGCGCAGCAAAGTTACGGGGTGGTATTCAGAAAACAGGTGAGTTGTTGAGGATGGTGGATAATAAATAGCCGATTTGGCCAACTGTCCTGTTATTAAGGGGAGACGAAATTGTAAATTGCGCCATGCAAAAGGATATACTTAACAATTGGCAAAAAAAATCAGGTGAGCGGCAAAAGTTGTACAAGCAATTTTTGCAAAGGGCTAAAAAGAATGATGTACTGCGTCAGCTTCCTGACCTGCATGATGAAGCTGTTTCAAAAATAGATTGCCTTCAGTGTGCCAATTGCTGTAAAAATTATTCCCCCAGGTTTAAAACCCCTGATGTCAAGCGCATCAGCAAACACCTTGGGATGCGGGAGAGTGAGTTTATTGATGTTTACCTGAAAGTGGATGAAGAAGGAGATTTTGTAGCAAAAACGCTTCCTTGCCCCTTTCTGGGAGCAGACAACTATTGCTCCATTTATGACCAGCGACCATCTGATTGCCAGCGGTTTCCCTACACGGATGAAGATGTTGTGATCAAACGTCCTGCACTTACCTTAAAGAATTCTACTTTTTGCCCTATTACCTATTATGTACTGGAGGGTTTATTGGCAGAGAAAAAATAATACGACAAAATGGATATTTCTTTTGCAAAATGTCGTATTTTTGGAAAAAGCACAAAGGATGAAAAAATCCGGTACAATAAAAAAAAGCAGGGAGTACACTTTAAAACAAGAAGAAATCACTTCAATGGCAGAAGAACCAGCTGTTAAGTATAAATCATTGAATGTAATTCTCGGCGGTAAACAATCAATCACCCAACCTGTTTCCGGAGATTTTGACCTTATTGCCCTTACCAGGGAAGGTATCAAGAAATCATCATTAAAATCGTTGGCCGCTCACCTGGGGGTTACTATGGAAGTGATGAGCCGTTTGTTGCATAGTTCCCACCGAAATATGCAACGAAAGGATGAGGATGAATTGCTCGATACACTAAAAACCGAAAAAGTACTGGAACTGGCTGCCTTTGCCCAGCGGGGCATAGATGTTGTCGGATCAAAACAAGCATTCATTGAATGGCTCCATAGCCCCCTTGTTTCCCTTGACAATAAAAGCCCTCTTGAATTTCTTGATACATCGTTTGGTATACAATTACTCCAAAAGATTCTGGGAAGACTAGAGCAGGGAGTTTATTCATAACAATAAGGTGGGAATATTTTACAGCAGTCATGGAATTATATCGGATAGCACAGGAGAAGTATGCAGAGGATCTGTCGGGTAATGGTGCCCGTTTGTTCGGGGGCCGGTGGAATAGCGAAGGACAGTTTGCCCTTTATACTTCCGGTAACCGTTCACTTGCCCTCCTGGAAACTCTGGCGCATACACCAGCTAAACTTTTGCAGGCTAAGACTTACCAACTAATTACTTTGTTTGTACCTGATACAGCAGCGATACAGACGTTAGAGGCTAAAAAACTGCCTCATGGATGGGGTGATGTTGAAATAAGTCCCTTTACTCAAAAAACAGGCGATCAGTTTTTAATGGCAAAAAAAAACCTAGTACTTGCAGTACCCAGTGTGCTAATTCCGGAAGAACTGAATTATGTTTTAAATCCCCTGCATACTGATTTTAAAAAAGTAAAAATCTTAAATAAAAGAAGGATTCTTTTCGATAAAAGGGTGCAGGGTAATTTATAATATTACTTTGTTGTCAATTCTTCCCAGGCAGCTGTTAAGGGCCTTTGTATTCCGTCACCTTTCCACTGATCAGCACCGGGAATAGCTGTGGATTTTAGAATCTCCTCTTTTGTTTTCCCGGCTTTTATCTCGCCTTCCACATATTTCAATACGTTGCCCAGGTAATCACTGAATGCCCGTAGATCATCGGCTTTTCCGGTAATCTCGTAGCCAGTTCCGGCATGCCCGTAAACAAATGTCGTCTTGCTATCGAATTTATTAAGGGCTTCGTCCAGCACATTTATCCAGCTTTTCATATTAGCACCTGCACCCCTGTCCACATAAGGGTGACGGCGGTTAAATACAAGGTCACCACAGTGTACAATATTAGCATCCTCAAAATGAATAAAGCTATCGCCATTCGTATGTCCCGGGCCAAAATAATGTAAACGGACTTTCTCTTTGCCAAATGTTCTTGCCCAGGTGTAATTATAAGTCAGGTCAGGGTATAGCTGTTTGTCTTCTGCTTTATTTTGTTTAGCTGATTTTTCCTGGTTGATCAGGCTATTGTTATGCGCAAGCACATTTTCAACAAGACCTTTAAATGAGATATTACCGCCGCTATGATCGCCGTGATGATGCGTATTGATCAAAAGCCTGAAAGGTTTTTCGCTTCTCTTTTTTAGTTCATCAATCAGGTGCTTGCTCTGATCAGGGAATTGCGAATCAACTATTATAATACCTTCATCAGACAAAAAAAATGCAATAGTTCCTCCTCTTTCGGTGAATATGCCAACCTTGTCAGTCAGCATTTTTATTTTCCAAGGATCTTCAAAAAGTGCTTTTAAAATTTTCTGATCAGCTATTGCCAGTGCTCCAAAGGCAAAAGCAGTATTTTGAATGAACTGTCGGCGGCGCATATCGTTTAATTGAAAGGGTTGAAAATGGAGTAGTCTTTCAATACTCGAATTTACGTAATCCCGGCGCTTTAAACCAGGTAACTATTACAACAAGTAAGGTCATACACCCGCCAAAGATCACTGAAGGAACCATGCCCATTGCCGTGGCAGCTACGCCGCTTTCAAATTGCCCCAGCTCGTTGGAAGAATTGATGAAGATGGAGTTGACAGATGAAACACGGCCCCGCATCTCGTCTGGTACAAATAACTGCACAATGGTGCCACGTATGATTACACTTACCCCATCAAAAAGGCCGCTGGCAAATAATGCAGCAAAACTTAGCCAGAAGTTCCTTGAAATGGCAAATACCAGTATACAAAGTCCAAATCCGGCAACTACATATAATAACGTTTTACCTTGTCTGCCTTTTAAGGGATGTGAGGTAAGCCAGGCAATGGCGATAAAATTTCCCATATAAGTGGCTGCCACCAGCCAGCCCAATCCCTGGGGGCCTACATGCAGAATATCATTAGCAAAAGCTGGTAATAATGCAACAGCGCCGCCAAAAAGTACTGCAAACATATCAAGGCTCATCGCACCCAGTAATGCTTTTTGCCGGAAAACAAATTGCAGGCCCTCCTTTACGCCATCCCATGTCTTACTGCTACCCTGCCAGCTAACAGGTTTAGGTTTTATTTTTTGAAAAAGAAAGAAAGCAATACCCACCAGTACACATACTGGTATAAAAGCAATTGTTATATTAGTGTAGCCCATCAAAATGCCGGCTATAGCAGGCCCCGCCACAGCTGCTATCAGCCATACCATACTGTTTATAGAAACAGCTCTTACTAATGATTCAGAGGGTACTAATTGTGCTAAAAAGGCATTAAAGGCTGAGCCTGTAAATGCCCTTACCGCCCCGGTTCCGGCTACCAATAAATAGATGGACCATTCTATCACAGCTCTCGAATAGTTTTCCTGCATCCAGCCGGAGGTTACTACCAAAAGGCCGGTCATAATAAAAAAGTAAAGTGCGATGCAGATGCTTATCAAGCGGTGCTTGTTACTCTTATCCACTTTTACACCGGCTGGCAATGCCAGTAATATTGCCGGGATTACTTCAGAAAGTCCCAAAACACCCAGTGCCAGTTTACTGCCTGTTATCTGGTATAACCGCCAACCCAACAGTACGGGTGTCATTCTCAATCCGGCAATAAAAAGTATACGGGAAATAATAAACCAGGTGAATTCCTGGTTGATAACGGTACTAAAAGGTTTCTTTATAGAAAATTTTCCGTTCATGGCAACGTAATATAATGCTGGCCATCCGGGTATTCTTTTTCCAATGCATCGTAGATCGCCTGCAAGTGTTTTTCGTTACCCAAAAAATCGGCATTGCTGGCATCGACAAATAATGTCTTTACATTATGCTGCTTGATATAATGCGTATAGGTTTCCTGCAGGTTAAAAAGATAATCGTCAGGGATATTCTGTTCGTAAGAGCGGTTTCTTTTTTTGATATTGGCCTGCAGTTTGGAGACCGGTGCATGCAGGTAAATAAGTATATCAGGTTGTATCAGTTGCTGGTGAATGATATCAAACAATCGCTGGTATAGCCTGAATTCATCATCCGGCAAGGTGACTTTTGAAAACAACAGGCACTTGGTAAACAGGTAGTCTGAAATGGTCACACTTTGAAACATATCCTTTTGCTGGATAAGTTCTTTTAATTGCTTATAACGTTCTGCCATAAAAAATAACTCTACCGGGAATGCATATTGCTGGGGGTTTTCATAAAACTTGGGTAAAAAGGGATTGTCAGCAAACTCTTCCAGTATCAGGCGGGCATTGTAATGCTTGCTCAGCAAGTGGGCAAGAGTGGTTTTGCCGGCCCCGATATTACCTTCTATGGTGATAAAATGATAGTTCATGCGCAGGGACGCAAAATACTTTAAATGCAAAGGTGTATGGCTTAAACCTAAAAGATTGTGGAAAAAATCAGGAATACTTGTTTACCGGCAGTTTGTCTTTGCATTCGTTCAGCAATTCAATAACTGTGTTATCGAAAACCGGGTGCAGGGCATTAGGTGCAATTTCAGCCAGCGGCAGCAATGCAAATCGGCGATTTTGCATTTCCGGGTGCGGCAATTTTAATAACCGGTAATCATGTATTTCCTCATTGAATAATAGAATATCAATATCAATGATCCGGGGTCCATATTTTTCTTCCCGTATACGTCCCATCTGTTTCTCAATTTTTAGGATCCTTCGAATGAGTTGACGGGCATTAAGTTCAGTATGGAGTTCCAGAGCCTGGTTTAAAAATGGGGGCTGGTCCGTCTTTCCCCATGCTGCTGTTTCATACAATGATGAGGCATGAACGATAGTACCACAGTGCTGAGTGATCAGTTTTCTGGCGGCAGCAAGGTTTTCTTCCCGGTTGCCAAGGTTGCCACCTGTAAGTAAATAGGCTGTGTTCATATAAGGGCTCAAATATCTTTATTTTAGGATTGAAACAGTAATTAAATACATTTGCTGCCTGATGAAAGAAAACAGGCAATCTTACAGTCAGTCAAAGGCGTTGTGGGCCATTACCCGGGCAAGTTTTAAGGCCATTTTTGCGAATCCAAGTGCCATTATTTTCAGTATTCTTTTTCCCATCATCTTTACGTTGATATTCGGTGCCTTTGGAAATGGCAGCGGCGTTACATATCGTATTGCTTTGACACCCGACAGTGATACTACCAGCGAATTTTACCAGGGACTGAAACAAACACCGGTCATTCGCATTGTCAGCTATCCCGATTCTGTGGCTTTGAACAAGGACTTAATTAAAGGAAAGCTTACTGCTATTCTGTCTGTTTATACCACAAAAGATTCATTAGATAATCCCCATACGACTGTGCAGGTCAGGTCCACAACAGCCAGTGCCAACACACTTGGTTCCTTTGTGCCGGTTTTGGATTACCTGAAACTACGGATTGAAACAGCTTTGGCTGAACCCAGAGAGGAACTTATAAAAATTGAAGAGCCGGAAGTAAAAGAAGTAAGAAAATACCGTGCAATAGATTTTATACTTCCTGGGCAGTTAGGTTTTTCCATATTGTTCTCTACCTTATTTGGGGTAGCATTTACATTTTTTGGTATGAGGGAACAACTTGTACTTAAGCGATTTTATGCTTCACCGGTAAATCGTATCAATATTTTGCTGGGCATCGGTGCCAGCCGTTTATTCTTCCAGTTGTTGAGTGTGGTGGTACTTATCTTGTTTGGCTATTTTGCCATGAACTTCACCCTGGTAAATGGCATATTTACTTTTTTAGAGATCATATTAATGACCATCATCATGTTGTTTTTGCTGATGGGGGTGGGGCTGATCTTTAGCAGTATTGCCAAAACAGATAATTCAATTCCGCTGTTGATTAACCTGTTTGGCTTTCCACAAATGATGCTGTCAGGAACTTTTTTCCCCATAGAAGTATTCCCTAAATGGCTGCAGGAGATATGCCGGGTTTTGCCATTGACGCAATTCAATGATTCCATCCGCAAGATTTCGTTTGAAGGTCAAAGTATCGTTGAATGCTGGAAAGAGATCGGCATTCTGGGTATCTGGATGATAGTGATATATGCCATTGCAGTGAAAGTACTGAAGTGGGAATAAAAAAGTTATTAGTATGAAGGTCATAAAGCTGGGAATAATAAGTCTTGTGGTGTTTGCTTTGATGATCACAGGTATCTCCCTGTTCTTTCCTTCCAGGGTCAGGATATCAAAAGCGATAGATATTAATGCAGCCAGGGATTCAGTGATGAGACAGGTGACCGATCCGGTCAACTGGAAAAGCTGGTATCCCGGCACAGACACATCTGACTACCTTTATATTGAAGGAAAAGTGAAGGGATTTACTACCGGGAATATGCAGGGACTCATGATTAAAACGGTAACCGATTCGTCAGTCATAGCCGGAAATGTTGGTACAGATGCCAAAAAAGGGGAGCAGGGCTGGATCATTTACAATTCTTCAATCCCCAACACTGTTACCGTACAGTGGTATATGGATATTCACCTGAAATGGTATCCTTGGGAAAAATTTTCCAGCCTCCTGCTGGAAAAACGATATGGGCCAACGCTTGAAAAAGGCCTGGAAAACCTGAAAGCACAGTTGGAAAAATAACCGGGTTACTATTTTATTAATCTTGCTAACTTTAATGAATCACCTCATTTAATACATTCAGCTATGAAGAAGTTATTATTGTTTGCAGCTCTTTTTGCCACTGTTACAGGATTTGCACAGCCCGGTAAGAAGAGTCCGCATGATACCGTAAGTTATGCGAACGGAAAAGTAACTTATGGCAGACCTTTTAAAAACAACAGGGATATTTTTGGTGGCCTCGAAAAATATGGCAAAGTATGGCGGTTGGGCGCAAATGAAGCGACTACCATTAGTTTTAATAGTGATACCAAGTTTGCAGGGGCAGGTGTACCCGCAGGTACCTATACCATGTTTGCTATTCCCAATGAAACAGAGTGGACGATCATTCTCAACAGCCAGCTGGGCCAATGGGGCGCATTTGGTTATGAACGAAATAAGGAAAAGAATGTAGCCGAGGTAACGGTGCCCGTTACAAAACTCAATAACGTGGTAGAGCAACTAACCATCCGATTTGATGATCAAAATAATATGATCATCGAGTGGGATATGACACAGGTGAAAGTTCCCTTAAGTTTTTGATTGCTCATTTATGAAAAAATTCTTATCGCTGCTTTTTGTAGCATCCCGGTTAACCGCATTTGCACAAGAACCGGCCGATACTGCTATAGTGCCGGAAACAGATCCTACCATTCTTTTCTTTCAGCAGGGAGAAAAAGTAATTGATCCGGCTAAAACACTGCTGGTCACAAAAGCAAGGAAAACATTTTCCTTAAAAAAGTTTACGGAAACAGAGCTTTCAGATTATGCTGATCATGTGCTGGCAGACCTGGATGATGACGGCAAAAAAGAATTGTTGCTTTACGATTTTACCGGTGGTGCCCATTGCTGTGATGAAGTATATATATTCAAAAATACTGTACCAGGAAAATACCAGCATGTAGCTAAATTGTTTGCTGGTAACACTATTATTACAGCCGATAAACAATTTGTGTTCAATTTCTATGAACACTTTGGTTATTTCTTCACCTGTTTTGCCTGTGCATATACGGACACAACCGATGAAGCGCCTTTGGAAGTCAGAAGCATTCACCTGAAATATACAAAGGGAAAATTATCAGTTGTAAAAGGAGACCAGGAACTGCGCAGCGCCATCAATGACAACCTTGGCAAACTAGGTGAGCAGCCTTATGAAGTCTTAGAGGATGAAATCTCTTTTGACAATGGCCTTCGCAAAGAAGTGGCCCTGAACCTGGCAGTTTTTTATTATTCATTCGGCAAAAGCCTGCCGGCTACCAAACAACTTTTCGATAAGTATTATAAGTTTCCCGATGCCCGCAAGGTATGGGCAGCTTTTGTAAAAAACCTGCAGGAAGTAAGGACTAATAACGATTTTTAAGAATTCCCGAGAAATTTCAAGTTGCGTTGTATACCGCTGAATTTTGCCCTTTTGATCGGCGAGTCTTTAAATAGTTGTTTAAAATTTTCTTCTGTCATCTCATTCCATTCCTTCGTGGATAGGTTCAATATTGCAGGCAGAGCAGTAAAATCTTTTTCAGTAGTTGGTTTGCTAAAACGGTTCCAAGGACAAACATCCTGGCAGGTATCACAACCAAAAAGCCAGTTATCAAACTTCCCTTTCATTTCGCCAGGGATAAGCATTTCTTTAAGCTCAATGGTAAAGTAGGAGATGCACTTACTTCCGTCAATCAGTTTTTCAGGAAGGATGGCATCTGTAGGACAGGCATCTATGCAGCGGGTGCAGGTGCCACAGTAATCTCCGGCGAAAGGATCATCATACTCCAGTTTGAGATCTGTGATCAATGTGGCGATAAAAAAGAATGAGCCACTTTGTTTGGTGATCAGGTTGCCGTTTTTTCCTATCCAGCCAATGCCGCTGCGTTGTGCCCAGCTTCTTTCCAGAACCGGGGCAGAATCCACAAATCCTCTTCCCTGTATATCTCCAACTTTATTTTTAATTAGCGACAAAAAATCATTGAGTTGTTTTTTGATCACTTCATGATAATCTTTTCCGTATGCATATTTTGAAATTTTGGGGCCATCTGTTTGTTGTTCTTTTTCCGGAAAATAATTTTTAAGTAAAGTGATAACAGATTTTGCGCCGGGAACCAGTTTGGTCGGGTCAATTCGCAGGTCAAAATATTTTTCTATGTAATGCATGGTTCCATGCATGCCATTTTGCAGCCATAGTTCCAGTCTCCTGGCATCATCATCCAGTTTGACAGCTTTGGCTATGCCGCAATGATCAAAGCCCAGTTGAAGAGCTGTTTGTTTTATAAAGGCTGTATTTCCTTTCTGGGGCTGCAATTTTTTTGGTGTTTGCTCAGCAGCAAATTCAGGATTTTTATGTAAAATTGATTGATTATTTTACCAACACACACCTGCTATGAAAAGATTCATTCACCTTATCCTCTTTTTGGTATTGGCAATAGCGGTTGCTCATTCCCAGGAATCACCCAAGATCAAATTTGGTAATGTTACGGCGGCAGACCTGCAGCACACTGTTTATTCGGTTGACAGCAGCGCAGATGCGGTTGTCATCGCAGATATTGGTCACACCAATTTTGTGGGAAACATGAAAGGAACTTTTTCCCTTGAGTTCAAGAAATTTAAAAGGGCACACATACTGAATAAAAATGGTTATGATATTGCAGATGTTTCCATCAGTTTATACACCAACGGCCAGATGGAAGAAGACCTGGAGAACCTGAAAGCAGTTACCTACAACCTGGAGAACGGTAAAGTGGTGGAAACAAAGCTGGATGTTAAGAATGCAGTATTTAAGGACAGGATCAACAAAAACTGGGTAGTAAGAAAATTCACTTTCCCCAATATCAAGGCCGGTTCTATTATTGAATATGAATACAAAGTCAAATCTGATTTTATTTTCAACCTGCAGCCATGGGAGTTCCAGGGTGCTTATCCCCGTTTGTGGAGTGAATACAATGTAAGGATGCCGGAGTTTTACACCTATGTAACGCTGACACAGGGTTACCAGAAATATTACATCAACGACCGCAAAGACAGCCGGGACAATTTTTATATGGCGGAAAGCCGTGGGGTAGGTGCTACGGAAAGGGCTTCGTTCAATGCAGGTGTTACCGATTTTCGCTGGGCCATGAAAGATGTGCCGGCGTTGAAAGAAGAAAGCTACACTTCTACCATCAATAATCACATTTCCAAGATCGAGTTCCAGTTCAAATCGATCAATCACCCGTTTGAGTACAAAAACTTCATGGACTCATGGCCGGTTGTTTCTAAACAATTGCTGAATGATGAGGACTTTGGTTTGCAATTAAGAAAAGATAACGGCTGGCTGAACGATGTGATGAAAGCAGCAACCGGCGGTGCCGGCAGTGAAGCCGATAAAGCCCGGAATATTTATAACTGGGTGAGAGATAATTTTACCTGTACGAATTATAACCGTAAGTATTTAGAGCAGCCATTGAAAAACCTGCTAAAGTCAAAAAACGGAAATGAAGCAGAGATCAACCTGCTGTTGACAGCCATGCTCCTGAAGGCAGACCTGAAAGCCGATCCCGTTATGCTGAGTACCCGTTCGCATGGGTATGCCCATGCAGTCTATCCGCTTATGGAACGCTATAACCATGTAATTGCTAAAGTAAAGATTGATGGCAAGGATGTATTTCTAGATGCCAGTCATCCTGAACTGGGTTACGGCCATTTGAATTATGATTGCTACAACGGGCAGGCAAGAGTAATTGATAATGACGCAACCGTTATTGAAATGGACGCTGGCTCATTAAAAGAAAAATCAGTTATCTCCCTGTTCATCATCAATGATGAAAAAGGAAATTCTGTCGGCAGCCTGCAAAAAGCACCTGGCTATTATGAATCCTTACGCATACGCAGTAAGGTAAAAGAAAAAGGAAAGGACAACTATTTTGCTGAGCTGAAAAAGAGTTTTGGAACTGAAATAAAAATGAGCAATGAAAGAATCGACTCTCTTACTAAGCTGGATGATCCTGTAGGTGTTTTTTTCGATTTTGATTTTACAGGCGAAAAGGAAGATATCATTTATTTCAACCCCATGCTGATCGAAGGTTACAAGGAAAATCCCTTTAAATCGGCTAAACGTTATTACCCTGTTGAAATGCCTTTTGCATTGGATGAAACTTACAATATGCAGATGGAAATACCCACCGGGTATGTGGTAGACGAACTGCCCAAGCAAATGGTGATGAAGATGAATGAAGAAGGAGACGGTACGTTTGAATACAGGGTATCTGTTTCAGGCAATAATATTTCTTTCCGGTCAAGGCTGGTGATCAACCGGACTTTCTATTTACCGGAGGAATACGAAATGCTGAGAGAGTTTTTCAACCTGGTAGTGAAAAAACACAACGAACAAATTGTTTTCAAAAAGAAATAGTGATATGAAAAAGTGGGTGATTGGCATACTAACAAATCTTTTTGTCCTTTCTCTGCTTGCAGGAGAGGGAGAATATGCAGTATCAAAGATCAATCCGCTTTTGCTGAAAAATGCCAACGCCGTGTTGCGGCTGGAAGAATTGAAGTTTGAAGTGTCCGCTACGGGTAAAGCCACTTACAAAAATCATTATGTTATTACAATACTCAATGAAAACGGCGATCATTGGGCCGAATGTTATGAGTATTACGATAAGTACCGGAAAATAGAATCCGTTGAAGGTTATTTGTACGATGCCGGTGGTAACCAGTTGAAGAAAATGAAACTAAAGGAAATGGAAGACCTCAGCGGCGTTTCGGCTATTAGCCTGATGGAAGATGACCGGGTGAAGCGCCATAATTTCTATCACAAAGTATATCCTTACACCATAGAGTACAATATTGTAATTGACTACAACAGCACTTTCTTTTTCCCTCCCTGGGTACCTGCTTCAAGAAGTAATCTTGCTGTCGAGTCAAGCAGCATGAGCATGGTATGTAAAGATGGTTACCAGTTCCGCTATAAAGCCTTTAATTACCCCGGCGAACCGGTGGTAACAACGGAAAAAGATACAAAGATCACTACATGGACCGCTAAAAATATTTCGGCCATTGTAAAAGAACCCTTTGCCCCTATGTGGCATGAACTGACCACCATGGTTATTTTTGGTCCCACTGACTTCCAGGTGGACAGCTATAAGGGCAATATGCGCAGCTGGCAGGATTTTGGAAAATTCCAATATACTTTGTTACAAGGAAGAGACCAGCTTCCTGACAATGTAAAACAGGATGTGCACAGGCTGACAGATGCAGTGACGGATAAAAATCAGAAGATCGCTTTGCTGTATGATTATTTGCAGAAAAACACAAGGTATATCAGTATACAGCTAGGTATTGGCGGCTGGCAGCCATTCGAAGCAAAGTTTGTGGCAGCCAAAGCATATGGCGATTGCAAAGCACTGACCAATTATATGGCCAGCCTACTAAGAGAAGCCGGTATCAAATCCTATTACTCACTGATCCGTGCCGGGGAGAATGCCGGTTATATCACCGATGATTTTCCTTCACAGCAGTTCAACCATGTTATTCTTTGTGCCGTACCGCAACCCAAAGACACGGTTTGGCTCGAATGTACCAGCCAGACCTTACCCTGCGGTTACCTGAGTGATTTCACTGCCGATCGTTTTGCCCTGCTGGTAGATGAAAATGGCGGACAGCTTGTTCGTACACCTGTTTATGGAGTAAATGAGAACACTGCTATCCGGAAAATAGCAGCCGCACTGGATGAGCAGGCTACACTCAGCATAAAGGCAACAACCGTGTATGGCGGCAGCCAGCAGGATGATATTCATGGTATGATCAACAACCTGTCGAAAGATAAAGTGAAGGAATACCTGCACGAGGAACTGGACTTTGCTACCTATGAAGTAACTGCTTTTGATTATAAGGAAAGCAAATCCTCCAATCCGTTGATTGAAGAAAAACTGGATATACAGGTAAGCAACTACGCTAC
Organism: Chitinophagaceae bacterium UBA2789; assembly: GCA_002352145.1. GTDB lineage: Bacteria > Bacteroidota > Bacteroidia > Chitinophagales > Chitinophagaceae > JJ008. The sequence continues at coordinate 1,477 of DEHX01000050.1, read as the reverse complement.
CATGAGTGGCCGTCGTTTATTCATACTGCCCAATGTAATGACAAGAAGCCACCGCAAAATGGCAGCGGATGAAAACAGGAAGTATCCTGTTATACTTAACTATGCCTACACTGATATTGACACTGTTGAAATAAATATTCCTGCCGGCTACACTGCGGAAAGCATGCCGCAGGAAGTATCTCTTGATACCCGTTTTGGCAAATACCGTTCGAAAGTGAAGCTGGAAGCAGATAAGCTGATCTACTACCGCAGCATGCAGGCCTTCAGCGGCCGCTTTGAACCTGCGGCTTACAATGAACTGGTAAAATTCTACGAGACCGTTTACAAAGCAGACCGCAGCCGGGTAGTGCTGGTAAAGAATGAACAGACGAAGGGGTTCTGATTATTTACAGCTGCTACTGGTTTGTGCATCTACGATCTTTTTAAGTTGTAAATGTGCATCCGCCCTTTCTTCACCCAGCAGGTTTTTTACAAATACAATATAGGTATAGCCCCGGCAGTAATCAATCATGGGCCAGGTACCAAACAGACCCGGTGAAGCTATAGCGTTTGCAGTTGTAATGGATTTGGTTTCCACATTACCGGTGGGGGGAGGTACCAGGGGCCCAGTATGAAGTTTCCCGTCAACATATGTAACCTGTTTCCCTTTTTCTTCTATCACCCAGGCACCCAGCGCATAGCGAAAACCTTCGGCTGATTTAGGCGTATACTTCACCTGCTCTAAACGGTTCTGCGGTTGCAGCATTTCATTCACCGCATTTTCGCTGAGGATCTGCACACCATTGTACTTTCCTTTGTTCAGCAGCATCACCAAAAACTTCATATAGTCATCCGCAGTTGACCTTGCCCCGCCTGATGGATTAATGGGCGCACCGTTCAGTGAGGCAAATGTAGTCTTCGTCATACCCAGCGGAATAAACAGTTTTGTCCGGATCAGTACATCAAACTTTTTCCTGGTGATCACTTCTGCCACACGGCCGGCAATATTCAGCCCGATATTGCCATACCAGAAATCAGTACCGGTATTGGCCCGGATATCACGGGCAGCAAAACTGTTCACTTCTTCTTCCAGCGAAGCAAACTTTCTTCGTTCCAGCAATCGCTTTATCAGTTTGCCATCATCTTCAATTCCCGTCATATGGCTCAGGCAATGCCGGATAGTGATATAACCTTTAAAATATTTATCAAATTCAGGAATGTATTTCGCCACCTTATCATCCAGCGACAATTTGCCCTCGTCCACCAGCTGCATCACCAGTGCCGCTGTCAGCCATTTACTGCAGCTGGCAATAGGTGCCTGTGTCTTGCTGTTGAAGCTGCCCATTTCTTTTTTATACACCAGGGAATCACCTTTCCATATCATCGCCACCAAGTCCTGCCCCAGCAGTTTTTGTTTGGCCGCCAGTTCATTATCCAGTTCCGACCAGTTGTATTGAGAAAAGACGGGCTGAAAGAATAGCAGGAAACCCGCTACGAA
>DEHX01000131.1:3199-16388 GCA_002352145.1 Chitinophagaceae bacterium UBA2789 | reverse complement strand
GACCGCAAAGCTGTGAACGTTGGTTGCAATTAAATTTGACGCACCCTAATATGCAAAGTAGGATTAGACTGCATCACTTCTAAAACACTTATGAGACTTCTAACATTTGCAATTGCACTTATCATTCATTCAATTTCGTTTGGACAGACAATTCAATACCAAAATCTTTTGGACACAGCATTAAGTGGACACGGAGCATTAATTGTGTATTCAAAACCCATTACTAAAATCCAGCTCGACAAAACGGATATGTGGAACTACTTTTATTTTCACCGTGAATACGCTAATAAAGTTCTCGACACAATTATGTTTGCTCAAATCATTGAAAACTCTAAATCTGTTGACACAACTTTGTGGCAAGACTCAGAGTTAAAGTCATTGATAGTTACAAGCAATAGAGAGGAGACAATTTCAAAGAAAAAAGCATTTCAAAAGTTACAGTTGACAGATAAAAGCCAACTCAAGTTGTATAAAAAACAAATCAACCGCTACAACTCGACAGACAGCTACGATAGAAATCTTTATTACTTTTCAAGACCAGTGTTTGACAACTCGAAAGAATATGCAATTATTCAATGGGACAATGCTCATAGTGGGCTTGGCGGTGGTGGTGGAATTGTTTTGTATCATTTGCAAGGCGACACTTGGAAAGAAGTAGGAATAATTATGAATTGGAAGTATTAACTGCAACCAACAAAAGGTTTGCCACAAGGCTGGCAGACGGAAGTACAATCGACAGTTGTACTACTCTCAGCTAATATCGGGCTTGACCGAATTCTATTTGGCTTTTAGTTGTTAACTTCAACTTCAGTTTTTCAATTTGCTTCAGTTGCCGGGCGGATAAAGCAACAATTCCAGCCCTGCAGCAAGCCTCGAACGTTGAGCAAAATTTGCCTAAAGGCCGAGAACTTCGACTGCTAAGGCAGTCTTTCATTCTCTAAATTTTGCTCAACGATTTCGGCATAAAAACCTGAAAGAAGTGTCTTTGTTCACTGAGGCAAACTTCGCACAACAAGCGGTTTGCCGTCATGAACAGACGGAGCCAGGTTTTTAACCGTTGATTCAAGACTTTACTTCCGGCTGAGGCCGGAACCGTCTTTCACAACGGCAAGCCGAAATCGTTAGCAGCAATATATTTATGACCCAAGACTCATTCGACTCATTAAAACTTCTTTGCAATATAATTGATGCTATAATCATTAGAGAAAGAGAAGTTGAAAAGGGTGTTCAAATAACTATTTCACAGACAAATCAAATAGTTCATGTAATAGCTTATAAAAATGGCAACTATCTTGTCCAAGGGACGAAAGGCACTTTGCTTGAAATTTTAAGGAAGTGGGCAAACAAATTTGACGAATTGACTTCGAGTGGTTGGTATGACCTTCCGTCGTCATGGCGTGAATGGAATACTCATGCTCATTGGCTGACCGATTATATAAAGACAAACGGCCAACCGGATGAGCAAAATATAACTCATGAATATAGAATCAATCGGGAAATTCTTTTTCATGATTATATGCTTAGAAATACGCCGAGCCATTACATATCTTTCACCAACTTGACATTTGTTGTCCAAAGCTGGATGAAAAGATTTTGCTTCATGAATCACAACGTTAATAAGCTATTAGATGATGTTGCTAACAATATACAAACAGGCGGTTATTACGAATCTAGCCTAGATAACATTCCCTTTGGTGTTGCTGCAGACTCGCTATCTTATATTTTGGCACATCACTGCCCTAATAAATTTGTAAACATAAAAAAGCAATTTGTTTGCCCTCAAACTAAGAGTGATTATGGTGATTGTTTATTAAGCGTTGTAGATGCTATTTATCCTTATTGTACAGACCAAAAAATGTTGGCATACACCAAAGGCAATTTTACCACTCTTTTAAAGTATGGTTATGACAAACTAAAATGGTATGATATCAAACCCTCTACCCCAATTGAAGAAAAGATGTCTGACGGTTTAAAGAATGCAGGCATTTTGACAATACCGCAATTTCAAGCTCATAGTCCAGAGCACCGATACAAGATTGATTTTGTTATCAAAACTTCAGACAATATTTCAATAGCAATTGAATGCGACGGGTTACAATTCCATTCTAATCCATCAACTTACATGCGTGACAGGATAAGAGATAGATATTTACAGCAAAGAGGCTTTTACATTATGAGATTTTCATCGATTGAGATATTTAATAATCTTGATAATTGTGTTGCAGAGATAGATAAAGCTTTTTGGGGTATTCAGAAGGGTCGACTCTCATTGCAAAGCCCATACCGACTAAGCTATTTTGGAGTTTTAGATGATGAGTAATACTGCTGCTAACATTGGCATTGCCAATAGTTGGGCTTGACATTGGAACAATCAGCAGCAGTAATTCTGCGGTACTTCGGTTCGGGGCTCGACGAATAAAGCCCAGCTTTAGTTCTTAATATTTAACTTTATCAAAAAGCTTGGCAGCGGTTCCAGTGGACGGAATTCTAATTTCCTACCATCGGCAATACCTGCCCGTTACCTGCAACCCTATTGGAAGCATTCCGGTATTCACAGAGGTGACAGGACGCAACCCTCAACAGACGACGCACATTTTGGCACATTTGCAAGGCGCACAAAACCTTGACACAGAAGCTAACTTTTCAAAAGAGCCAAAATTTTCCCACAACACAAGCCGAGACTTCAACAGTTAGTTTTAAATTGTGACCTTACCAATTACAACGTATTAAAGCATGACCATTAAATTTTTAGGACAAGGGTTTGAAGCAGCATCAGCAAATGCAATCGGCAATTATCTAATAAGCTACCTCAATCAAACAAATTTTCACTCCTTCACGGGCATATCTGCTTTTGCAAGCGAAGCAGGTATTTTTGGATTGTCGGGGCACATCCTTAACGCAAAGCAAAATTTCCAATTACCGAGAAATATTAAATTGGTTGTTGGCATTGACCAGCAGGGCACTTCAAAGGAAGCTTTAGAAGAACTGAAAAATTTAAATGTCGCATCTTATATCTTTTACCAATCAGAAGCCCCTATTTTCCATCCAAAAATATATTTGTTTGAAGGTGACCAACAAACAAAGCTTATTGTTGGTTCTTCTAATCTAACAGGAACAGGATTGTTCGTGAATGTTGAAGGTTCACTATTGATAGAATTTAATAACGATGACCCCGAAGGAACAAATCTTTTAAACGATTTGAAATCATACTACCAAACACTATTCGACTTAACAGACCCAAACCTATTTCCAATTTCAGATGCCGTTATTGCTGATTTTGTAGCAAAAGGAATTGTTCCTGATGAAACCACAAGGAGAAGAAATTATAATGCTAAAGCAGGCGGTTCAACTCAACAATCAACTGGACAACAAAGTAGCTTTAATGTACCAAGAAGAGGGACAGCCACCATTCCACATTCCTTTCCTCGAAAACCAACAGCCGCTTCTTCTACCACTCCACCTGTTGCTGCTCCTGTTGCTGCTGCAATCACGCCGATTGTAAGTGTTCCGCAAACGCCGGTAACACCTCCAATTCAAAACAAAGTTTTAGTATGGCAAAAACTTTCATTAAGCCAAAGTGATGCACAAAGAGTTCCTGCAGGCTCAAATCCTACTGGAAATTTGAAGCTTTCACAAGCAAGGTTTAGTGTAAATAATGCTTTTATTGACCAGACAACATACTTTAGAAATATTGTTTTTCACAATCTAACTTGGATTGCCCCAAAACCTAATAATAACTCCTACGAAGAAGCTTTTTGTCCATTCGATATTACTATCCTCGGAAATTCGATAGGCGTACACACTTTAAAACTAAGCCACGACCCTGTTAGAATAGCTGGGCAGGGTAATACTCCTACATGGCTTCACTGGGGAAATGCTTTAGTACCCCTATTGCAGCAGAATAATATTACTGGGAAAACTTTGAACCTTTATACTGACAGTCAAAATTTTTCAATTGAGATAGTTTAAATCAGGTGTGTGAAAAAATAAATTTTGCTACTAAGTCTTTTAGTGTATTTTTGGACTGAAGTAGTCCAAAATGAAGTTCGAGAAAACTTTTGGTGAAACCGTTAAAAAGCTCCGAGAAGAAAAGCAACTTCCTTTGCGTGAAGTTGCAGAGGCATTGGAAATAGATACTTCTATGCTTGGCAAAATTGAAAAGAACAACCGTAAGCCCACCAAGCAACTTATTAGCAAAATTGCTAAATATTTCAAGGTGAGCGGCAATGATTTGATTGTTGCATTTTTAAGTGACGAAATAGCTTACCAAATTTTGGATGAAGAAGATTTATCCAACGAGATTTTTAAAGTGGCTGAAGAGAAAGTAAAGTATTTAAAAACCAAAAAGAAACCTTGAGTATGAAACTGATAACACAAGCCTCGGCTGAAAAACTGAGAGGTGGTTTTTATACTCCTGAGGCTATTGCTGAATTTGTTTTACGTTGGGGCATCAATGGAAGTAATAATTATGATATTCTTGAACCAAGTTGTGGAGATGGAGTTTTTTTGGAGCAAATTCAAAAGCACAAGCTGAAATACAATTCAATTACCGCCATTGAACTCGACGAACAAGAAGCAGAGAAAGCCGAGAGAATAAAATTGAAAAACAAACACGTTATCAATGCTGACTTTCATACATACTGCAATAATACCTTACAACGGTTTGACTTAGTTATTGGCAATCCTCCTTATATACGTTATCAATTTTTCGACAGAGTGCAACAAGTTGAAGCTTCTGACATTTTCATAAAGGCTGGTTTAACTTATTCAAAACTCACGAATGCTTGGGTTTCTTTTGTTGTCGGCTCATCGCTTCTGCTTAAAGAAAGTGGTGGCAAAATTGGATTTGTCTTGCCAGCAGAAATTCTACAAGTTTCATTTGCCCAGCAACTTCGGAATTTCATTGCACATTTTTATAACAAAATCAACATCATTTCCTTTGAGAAATTAGTCTTTCCAGATATTCAACAAGAAGTAGTTCTATTACTATGTGAAAAAAATAATAGCAAGACACATAACATTGAGCATATCGAATTACACAATGCAAGTGAACTTCAAACTCTTGATGTTGCAAGATTGAAAAGTCCTCAAAAGAAAATTGACTTTAAAAGTAACAAATGGACATTCTATTTCTTAGAACAGGAAGAAATTGATTTCCTTGAGAATATCGCAACAAAACGAAAAGTTCCTACGCTTGGGAAATTTGCAAATGTTGAAGTGGGAATAACTACAGGTTCAAACGATTTTTTTACTGTTCCGTTAACAATTGTTGAGGAATACGACTTACATGATTATGCAAAGCCAATGGTTGGCAGAAGCGTTCAGGTGAATAGCGTAATATTTACTGAGGACGATTGGACGAAAAACAAGTTTTCCAAAGCGAAGGCTCACCTTCTTGTTTTTCCAGACAGTAAAAACTTAAATAGAAAAAATGGGGCAGTAAAATATATTGCACACGGCGAAGCTTTAGGAATTCACAAAGGTTACAAAACAGGCATTCGTGATGATTGGTTTGTAGTTCCTTCATTGAAAATTTCCGATGCTCTTTTTATCAGACGTAATAATTTGTATCCTCGATTAATCATTAATCAAGCGCAGGCTTATACGACAGATACCATGCATAGAGTGTTTCTTAGACCAGGAACTGAACTAAATGCATTTACGGCAAGCTATTATAACTCCCTTTCTCTTGCTTTCACAGAAGTTTGTGGTCGTAGCCACGGAGGTGGCGTATTAGAGTTAATGCCCAACGAGACTGAAAGAGTTTTACTTCCTTTTCACAAGGACAATGACACTTTGCTTCCAACCATTGACAAATTAATTAGGAACAAGGCAGACATTGAAGAAGTGCTAAAGGTTACAAATCAAACTATACTTAAAGACCATTACGGTTTGACACAAAAGGAAATAAAACTTGCTCATACAATCTGGAAAAAATTATCAGCAAGACGACTGAACAGAGGTAAATAAGCCGACACACAAAAGCACACCCATTTGCAAGGCACACAAAGGCAAGACACAGAAGCCAACCTTGCAAAAGAGTGTGCTTTTCTCCCACGCTTCCGGTGGACAGACCCAACTTTGGCTGACACATTGTTTCAAGTGACACACTCCGACGAAGTGTATGCAGGTAACATTGGTATTGCCAAAATGCAGGCTGACGGAAGCCGTGTTTCAACTGCGGTAATTCTGTTGAGCTGCATTTCCAGCTTGACCTTATCTATTAGCTATGTGCATATCCTCATCTTTTTTATCTTTACTCAGCAGCGGTCAGCCGGGGCGGACGTAATTCTATTCCTGCACTTCGGCAATACCTGTCCGTTGGCGGTAATTTGGCGATACCAAACTAATTTATGCTTATGGCAAAAAGTAAAAACGCCGTAAAAAAGGCGGCACTAAAGAAAGCAGCAAAGAAAGACACTAAACCGAAGGCGGCCTCTTTTCATAGTTCATCGTCAAATTATCCAAGACATTCATTGGAGAAAGCGTTACGGTTGCCCGCAGCAATTTTAGAACAGAATGCAGGCAATGACACACCCGACATTCAGGCAGCAAGTTACCTTGGAATAACAAATATTAAAGGTCCATTCGCCGTTGAAGTCGGTTCTGCAACGAAGTTCGGTCTACTTGAACGTCCTTCAACAGGCTTTATTAAGCCTACTGAATTAGCAAAAAGAATACTGAGACCTCAATCTTCAGACGACGAAATAAAAGGACTGAGAGAAGCAGTTTTAAATGCACCGGTTGTAAGTGAAGTTTATAAACACTATCGAGGTGAAAACTTACCAGACCGAAAATTCTTTGAAAATGCTTTGATAGACACTTTCAAAATACCTGTTGAAAAACTTTCTGAATTCATTGAAATTTTTATTGACAGTTTAAAGAAAGCAAAACTCATTGAAGATGTTGGAGAGAAACAAAGAATTATTGACATTTCTTCAGAAGTAGGCCCACCTATAATTGACACAAATTCCGAAATAAAAAAATTGAGCAAGGCTGCAGCAGTTTCATCAAGCGACACATGTTTTGTTATGATGCCATTTGGTGCACCGTTGGGAGATTACTATTCAAAAATTTATGAGCCTGCAATCGAAAAAGCAGGTTTAAAAGCTGTAAGAGCAGACGATGATATTTTCGGAACAGGAAAGATAATTGACCAAATTTGGAGCGGTATTAATGCAGCTAAGGTCTTGATTGCTGAATTAACTACTCGTAACGCAAATGTGTTTTATGAACTTGGACTTGCTCATGCTTTAAAGAAACCTGTTGTATTAGTTTGTTCCAACGAACAAGATGTTCCATTTGACTTAAAGCATATCAGGGTTATTTATTATGATATGCATGACCCATTTTGGGGAACAAAATTGATAGATAAAGTCGCCGAGAATATCTTGTCTGCGATTAGTAATCCTGATGAAGCGGTTTTGTTTAAGTAGAAAAAACAACCTTTCAAGCAACTTGACATTGATATTATTGTCGACTTGAGAACTCATATTTGAACCATGACAACTGCAGAAATCGTAACATTAGTAGGTATTGGACTGACATTTTTTGTAGGAGTATTCAACTTGGTAATAACCTTTAGAAATGTTCGCAAGACTGCATTTATTAATTCAGTAACAGCAGCAAGAATTAAATACATCCAAGAGTTAAGAGAAAGCATCTCAGAATTCTGTGGGCTTGCCCATAGTTATGCCAATCGTATTTACAAATTAGAATACAAGGAAGTTTGGGAACTCCATAAAAAGGCTGACAACCTTCGTTATCTTATCAGGCTATACCTAAATCCCGAAGACGAATATTGGGATACTAAAATAATTGCTTTGATTGACCAGATTTTATTAAAGTCGGATAAAGACCCAACCGAGCCAATAAATGAACTAATAACAATAACGCAGTATTTACTAAAGTTGGAATGGGAAGGTGCGAAACGAGAAAGCGAAATTGGAATTATACCAGACATCGAGAAAAAAGAATTGTACAACAAGTATGTTGAAAGACACAAACGAGCAGTAGAAAAAAAATGAAAAAAGAAACATTGTTTTATTGTGCCGTTGCCTTGATTATTGGTGGACTTACTTTAATCGGGTGGGGTGTTGGTAGACTTGTTCATTTTCAAGTTGAAGGACTTATTATTGGATTTGGTTTCGGGTTGACGAGTTCTGCATTTCCATTGTTTAGAACTTTTAGACGACGTGACGCTTACGAAAAGAAATGACCTCACATCAAAACTACCGCCAACATTGCATTGGCGCATATGGCGGGGCGAAGAACAAACAATCTGCGACAAATCGCTAATCTGCTTTTGTTTCAGCGTGACCAAACTCTATTGAGCAATAAAACTAAAAATGAACTTTTGTATTTTTATTCAGCAGCGGTTCCGGGCTGGACATTCAATGAATACCAGCACAGCATAAAGCCCCGACCGTAGGGCATTTTATAACGACCTCAGACAGACATAACTTTAATCGGCAAGAATGACAAATAATACATTTGACATTAATCTCAGACCTACGAAAATTTCAGACTTAGACACTTTGTTTCAATTTCAACTCGACAAGGAAGGTGGATACCTAGCTGCATTTATGCCTAAAAACCACACAGACAAATTAGCATACATAGACAAATACACAAAATTGTTAGGCGACTCGACCGTGAATAATCAAACAATCATTCTTGACAATATTATCGTCGGAAGCATTGCTAAGTTTATTATGGAAGACAACGCTGAAATTACATATTGGATTGACAGAAAATTTTGGGGACAAGGCATTGCGACAAAAGCATTAAAGAACTTTCTTGACATTGAAACGACAAGACCAATTTTTGGACGAGTTGCGTTTGACAATTTTGGTTCGCAAAAAGTTTTAGAAAAATGTGGTTTTATCAAAATTGGTTCTGACAGAGGCTTTGCAAATGCACGAAAAACCGAAATCGAAGAATATATTTATAAACTGACTTAACAATGAGCGAAAGAAAAACGTCCTATAACATCGTATTTGCAATAGTGGGGCTGACAGTACTAAACTCAACATTTGTAATTCTATTGGGTATTTGTGCAAATGTTGGGCAGACGTTTTTCAAATGCCCCACCATCGCCAATACGTAAACCGTAGCAGCAACTGTTTTTAAAAACCCTCTCACATTTTGTGGCTTACATCTGCGGCCGGCCATAAGAAGACGCCCGACCGCCGCATGTGAAAATGGTTAATCAGCCAATCAGAATTCAAAATCCCGGCGGTGCATATTCCATCTGACACCGAATGTAACAATAGAAGTATTGGCCGTAGTAAGTGGTGCCGTAGTAGTTTCCTGCCGGCGCACTACGGCATTCAGTTCCAGGAAAAGATTTTCCCTTAACTCATACGAGAGCAGGAAAGAACCATAGAGTACATTGGTCTTCCAGCCGCTGCCGATACTATAGCCATAATCACCGTCACGGGGCGGTATTACATTGGGCAAAAAGATATTGCTGCCAAAGCTGCGGCTGCTGCTGTCCCGCCCCTGCTGGTAATACAGCAGTTTGGCTACGGCCAGCCAGCGGGGGGCCGGCTGGTAACGGGCCACTCCCATAAACTCCTGGAAATTGGCCATGAGCGGATGTGCCAGCGGCTGGTTGTAATGCGTATAGTTGGCTACCGAATCACGGTGTGAATAGGTGAACGGCCTTACCCGGTTATGCTCAATCTGCAAATCGAGATTGCTGATGCCAAAGGCATTGATGTATTTGGCACCGAGCTGTATGCCCCATTTATTGGCCCACCAGCCATTACCTGCTTTTATTTCCGACAGCTTGAATTCATCCAATGCCAGCTGGCCGTACACCTGGAATTTTTTGGCCAGGTTGGCTTTTACATCGAGGCCAACTATGGAGTTGTCAAAACTTCCGTTCTGCTGCTCAATAGACCGGTAAAAGATCACGGGGTTCAGGTAGCCGAAATCAAATTTATTCTGCCGGCCAAATACAACGCCTTCAAAGAAACCAACATTCAGCCATTTGGTGATATTGATGTCGAGGTGGTGCATGGCGGCATACTTCTTTCCTATCAGCCTGTCGCCAATGCGGTCGTCTGCATTTTGCAGCTCCATAAAAATATTCTGGTAATTGAATTTCCAGATACGGGTATTCAGTTTCAGGAAAAGGGCATTATTGCCAAAATCACTCAGCAGTAAACTGCGCTGGCCATTGCCGATGAAATTCTTATCATAACCAAAGGCCACATCAATGTATTTAGTCACATTGAAAGTGAAATAACCCCTTGCATCAAAATAATCGGTGCCGCCCGCCGCTTTGAAAGGTTTGTAATAACCATTGCCGGGTACGGCCTTTCTTGTATTTACAAATTCCTGTACATATTTCGGTGCCCTTTCCTGGTTGTCGGTTAGATAGGCGAAGAAACCAATCTTGTTAGCAATTTTGCCCCGTACCTGCACACCCCGGGTGTTGAGAAACAGATCATCATCATTGTCCTGCTCTTTGCTGAGGGTGTATTGGATGACCGGGTTTACCACCAGGTCAAAATCTTTTACATGTACTTCATAGAGGTTGGCGGGAGAAGTATAGAAACGTTTGCCGATAGGTTTTTTGGAATTGAATTTGGAACGGTCGGCTTCGGGTACAAACTCCAGGTTGTTCATATACAACCTTTGCAGATTGTATCGGTCAACTTTGGAAAGCGACGGGGCATATTGCTTTTCAAAGTGCATGGCAGCATTTACTACATGGCGGCGGCTGAAGGGCCGGGTTTTGGAATAATTGAAAAAAGAATCGCTGCGGCTGAGTATTTCCATCCGCTCCATCAATATGTTGTTCTTATCGCCCTGGGGCAAAAAGGTGGATTGTGCATGCAGTGTGCCGAAGCCGGTGAAAAAGAATAAAACAAGGATAAGGAAAGGATTACCCCTCTTTAGGCGCAGGGGGCGATTTTGATTAAATTGCATGGGTATTGGCTTTGGTAATTGATTCTAAAAACAAGATATGCAAAAATACCTGATTAAGGATATACAGGTCGTCAACGAAGGACAGATAAGAAATGCAGATGTGTTGATAACAAATGGCAGGATAGAAAAAGTAGCGTCACGAATTACACCAATTGGCTCGAATTATACAGAGATTAATGGTGAAGGAAAATATTTGTTGCCCGGTTGCATTGACGACCAGGTGCATTTCCGGGAGCCAGGGCTGACGCATAAAGCCACAATAGCGACCGAAGCAAAAGCGGCTGTGGCAGGTGGCGTAACCAGTTTCATGGAAATGCCGAACACCATCCCCAATGCACTGACACAAGAACTGCTGGAAGATAAATATGCTATTGCTGCACAAACATCGCTGGCCAATTATTCCTTTTACATGGGAGTGAGCAACAGCAATGCAGAAGAGGCGCTGAAGACCAACAGCAGGAAGAATGATATCTGTGGCATCAAGATCTTTATGGGAGCCAGTACCGGCAATATGCTGGTGGATAACCCGAATACACTGGATAAAATTTTCAGTGAGAGTGAAGTATTGATTGCTACACATTGCGAAGATGAATCCATCATTAAGCGAAACCTTGAAGCAGCCAAAGCCAGCGGCAGAATATTAACGGCTGCTGATCATCCCATCATCCGGGACGAGGAGGCTTGTTATGAATCTTCCTTGTATGCCATACAGATCGCCAAGAAATACGGTACGAGGCTGCACATCCTGCATATTACCACAGAAAAGGAACTGCAACTCTTTACCAATATGTTCCCGTTGAAGGATAAACGCATCACTTCGGAAGTGTGTGTGCANNCTGGATGACAGGCTGGATGTAATTGCTACAGACCATGCGCCGCATACCCTGGAAGAGAAAAATGAACCTTATGAAAAGGCGCATGCCGGATTGCCGCTGGTGCAGCATCCCCTGCTGTTAATGTTGAATTATTACAAAGAAGGAAGGATTTCGCTGGATAAAATAGTGGAGAAGATGAGTCATGCAGTAGCTGAATGTTTCCAGGTAAAGGAAAGAGGTTATATCCGGGAAGGCTATCATGCCGACCTGGTGATGGTGGACCTGAACAACAGCTCAACAGTTAGCAAAGACAATATTTTATATAAATGCGGCTGGAGTCCTTTAGAGAATTTTACGTTTCCTGCATCTATTACACATACGTTTATAAACGGCCATCTGGTGTATGATAACGGCAAGTGGAACGAATCGCAAATGGGGCAACGGTTAGTATTTGAGAGGTAAGATTTTAGATTGAAGATTGGCTCCTAAATATTCAATCTTCCATATTCAATTTTCAATCGGCTATGCAGATAGACCATCAATCCTTCAACGACATTTCTATCTTCCACCCGGAAGAAGAGTTCTCCATTTTTCATAAACTGAATTTTACACGAACCGTTGGCGGCAGGGAATGGCTGCGAAAATTTTTCAGTGAACCGCATAATGACCTGAAGAAGATCATCGGCACACAGAAGGTGATCCGCACTTTTATGGAACATATCCAGCACTGGCCTTCAGAAATCACCAATGGCACGGTACTGGTCATTGATAAATTTCTCGATTACCCGCTTGATCCTATCAGCGAAGCGCCGGCCTCTTTGAACAACATCTTTTATAAATGGCTGCACAATGCGGATTATTCCATGATTAAGTATTCCGTTCCCCATTTTGCAGATTTTTTCCGGGGCATNNCTGAAAGAACCACCGCTGCAAAAGCTCTCCGAAACAGAAGCCGGTCAGCGTTTCTCCATCCGACAGAACCTCTATTTCGCTTATCACCTGCGTGGCAGATACCGTACCAACACCCTGGAGATGATTGATACCTTCAGCCGGCTGGATGCCTGGTATTCGATGGCCGTCGCTGTAAAAACGTACCAACTGAGTTTTCCGGAATTTGTTGAACAGGATACACCCCTGGTAGATGCAAAAGGTTTATACCATATCCTGCTTCCCCAACCGGTAGCCTATGATCTGCACATGAGCCCTGAGCAGAATTTTCTTTTTTTGACCGGCGCTAATATGGCAGGCAAGAGTACACTGATTAAATCAGTGGGTGCGGCTGTATTCCTGGCGCATATCGGCATGGGTGTTCCAGCTGAAAAGATGAAATTGACTTTGTTTGACGGGTTACTGAGCAATATCAATGTAGTAGACAATATTGCCAAAGGCGAGAGCTTTTTCTTTAACGAAGTACAGCGTATCAAGAATACGAT
>DEHX01000131.1:0-3123 GCA_002352145.1 Chitinophagaceae bacterium UBA2789 | reverse complement strand
AAAGAAGGTATCAGCAACGACCGGATTGGTTATGTCATTCTTAAAAGAGAAAAAGTGGTGGATATGCTGGAGAAACTCTGAAGTACCAGCAAGCTAAAAGTATACATGGAGGAAACTGGTTGTAGTAGAAATACTACTCATCCGTATTGATTATAATTTATACATTTAAGGACACTTTCACCACCAACAACTGACTCATGAGTAGTTATTACAGGTTAAGGCCATCCGGCTTTGCATTGATCATTGCCATTCTTTTTTCATTTCAGCAAATATCAGCCCAGTGCAGCAATAGTAACCCGGCAGGCTGCTCCTGCCCCGGAGGTGGCACCAGTTGCCTGCTGCTGCCAGATATCACTGCCGGCAAAAAAACACTGAATGCCACGACAGGATGGACAGAATATACACAGGCAGCTGCCGCCCCTAATAAAGGTTTGCTTCGCCTGGATGTTTCTACTCCGAATATTGGCTGGGGTCCGGTAGAAACGATTCCAACCAATAACTATTTATGCGGAACAGATACACTCTACAATTTCGTTCCGCCATCTGGTTTTCTTTGCCCTGATGGTTCTTTTCCCAAAAGACTGATCAAACAAAGGTTATATCAAAAGAACGGCAACAGTTTCCAGTTCATAGACAGGGATGCAGGGTGGATGGTATATCACCCATCACACGGACATATTCATATTGAAGGCTGGGGATTATACACACTTCGTCTTCGTGATGTAAGCGTCGTTGATACACTCCAATGGCCGGTGGTAAACAGCGGGGTAAAAGTGAGCTTTTGCCTGATCGATCTGACTACCTGCAGTGGCAGCGCCGGCGATTGCCAGGATGCCAACGGAAACACCTTACTGAATAATAATTTTCCCAACTACGGGTTAGGTGGTGGTTATGGTTGTAATAATGTGAAGCAAGGTATCAGCGTTGGTAAAGTAGATATCTATCACCAGTATCTTGATGAGAGTTTTGTAAAGATCCCCTATGAAGCCTGTAACGGTGCTTATCATGCGGTAGTGCAGGTGGATCCGGATAATCATTTCCTGGAAATGAATGATAACAACAACTGGCTGGCTGCGCCTGTTAACCTGACCAAACAACGAACCAGCAGTACAAATCCCTATGCCTATATTTTCAGTAAAAAAGGAAATACCGTTTGCCAGGGAAGTACACTGGAACTGGAAGCCAGCGGCGCAAGTAATTATGTATGGAGCACCGGTGCTACTACACAAAAGATCACCATCAGTCAGCCCGGAAAATATTGGGTAAGGGCCACTACTCCCTGTGGAGTGGCTACCAGTGATACGCTGGATATTGCCCAGTCAGGTATCAGTGCATTTCCGGCCATTACAAACAATGATACGATCTGTGCCGGTGAAAGGGCTCATTTATATGCCAGCGGAAATGCACACTGGTATGATGCACCCACCGGAGGCAATCTTGTTTTTATTGGCAACAATTATGAAACCGGCAGCCTTTTCAACAATACAACTTTTTATGTAGCCGATCAGCCATCTGTATTGGGTGGCAACATGGCACCTTCCTCTACCACCTTCAGTGGCACGGGTAATTATTCAACCGCCAGAACCGAGTATCTCATATTTAATGCCTTCCTTCCATTCAAACTGAAGAAGATAAAAGTAGATGCATCGGCAGCTGGTACACGGATCTTTCAGTTGAGGGATCAATACGGTCATCTGCTTCAGCAAAAAAGCTTAACACTTGCAGCAGGTGTACAGGATGTAACACTGGACTTCTTTGTTCCTTCCGGGTTAAATCATCAATTGGGCTTATCATCTTCAAGCCCTGTGACCGCATTATATACCAGCACTACTGTGAATACAAATATTGGCTATCCTTATAAGCTAAACAGTGTTGCCAATATTGTTGGTTCTTCTTTGGGTGATAAAGCTTTCCCATTTTTTTATAACTGGGAGATAGAAGCAACTGCCGAAGCCTGTAATAATGGCCAGCGAAAACCTGTTACTGCTTACACAGTACCGGCACCTGCAGTTTCAATGTCAGGCCTGGCACAAACTTATAATCATGCTGCTTTTGGCGCACAGCTGACCGGTGTTCCTGCCGGCGGAACATTCAGTGGCAATGGTGTTATTAATAATTATTTCTATCCAAGAGTGGCGGGTTTGGGATCACATATTATTACTTACACATATAGCAATGGTTACTGCTCCGGGCAAACCGCACAGGAAACAAATGTTGTGCTGGATGAAAGCCTGCTGGATAATGGATTCTCGGTTCAGTTGCTCGATCATCCGGGAAGCCATCCAATTCTTTGGATTGTAAGTACTGATAATTCAGGTGTGGAGATAACATTGTTTACCAGCACTGGACAAACATTGCAGACAATGGAAAAGCCCGTTTACCCGGGTGGAAATTTTATTAACCTGGATGTAGAGAAATATCCCAAAGCTGTTTATTTATTAAGGGTCCGTCATCTGGCCAGCGGCAAAACCAAAACATTAAAACTTCTAAATTAAAAACCAGCTAAATAGTTCCTAAAAACCCTGTAAAGCCTCTTTGCAGGGTTTTTAGTTTTTTGTTTTGAAACAATCAGGTAACTTTTGCAAAATTTAAACGGGTGAAATATTTTTTTTCATTGCTCTTATTGCATTTCAGCATCGCATTATTTGCTCAACGGAAGATTGATGTACTGCATTATAAATATGAGATCGATCTGAATGACAACAATGATACCATCAAAGGCAGGGCAACAATAACCTTTCTTACAGTTGAATCCACTTTGAATATTACGCTTGATTTGGCAGAAAGAGGCATTAAGAAAAAAGGCATGAGTATTACTTCCGTTACTTTCCCCTCCCGTAATGCTTTAAATCCCCTGGTTGAGCACAAAAACAGCAAACTGTCATTAACCCCTGTAAATGGTTTCAATAAAGGAGATACTGCCACAGTAATTATCAATTACGAAGGTATTCCTTCGGATGGCCTGATCATTTCCAAAAACCAGTTTGGCAAACGAACTTTTTTTGGCGACAACTGGCCCAACCGTGCCCATAACTGGATTCCTTGTGTGGATGATCCATCGGATAAAGCATCGGTTGAGTTTATTGTAACAGCCCCCTCCCACTACCAGGTGATATCAAACGG
>DEHX01000176.1 GCA_002352145.1 Chitinophagaceae bacterium UBA2789 | reverse complement strand
CTGGCCAGCTTTACAGCAGAAGGTGTTTGGAACTCAGCTAAAGAAGCTTATGCTATAGCCAAACAACTCGGGAATAAAGTGATAATCATGTCCACCTCCACAGGTGGTACACTGGCATTGAAACTAGCTGCAGAATTTCCTGAAATAGCCGGCCTGGTTTTACTTTCACCGAATATTGCCATTAACGATCCTAACGCTTGGTTGCTAAATAATCATTGGGGCTTACAGATTGCACACCTGGTAACAGGTAAGTACCGAACTGTAGCCGATACCACTGCTAT
This sequence comes from Chitinophagaceae bacterium UBA2789, assembly GCA_002352145.1. GTDB lineage: Bacteria > Bacteroidota > Bacteroidia > Chitinophagales > Chitinophagaceae > JJ008. The sequence continues at coordinate 5,959 of DEHX01000176.1, read as the reverse complement.
TTATGCGCAATACTGGAACAACCGGTATGTAACAAAATCATTAGTACAGTTAGAAGAGTTGCTGGAAACAACTATGAAGGAATCAACTTTCAAAAAAATTACTCAACCTGTATTACTCCTGTATTATTTTAAAGATGAAGAACACCAGGATCCTGTGGTAAAAGTGTCAGCCATGAAAAGAATGTTTCGCCAGTTAGGTACACCTGAGAATAGGAAAAGAGAGGTGCCTGTACCCAACGCCGGTGATCATGTGATTGGTTCTTATATCAAATCAAAAGACCATCAGACCGTACTGGCCGAATGTGAAAAGTTTGCCACTGAAGTTCTAAAAATGTATCAACGCTAAAACGTTTTTTATGCCTTCTAACCTTTCCCGTCGTGATGCAATAAAAGCACTGAGTTTTGCTGCAGCTTCATTTCCTCTTTCATCATGGGCAATGAATGAAAAAGGCGAAAGAATCATTCTGCCTGATAACCCTTTGCATAAAAAATTAAAAAAGCCGGTAACCGCCATNNCATACCTGAACAAAACAGGTTCAACACCTGGGAAGATGTTTTTAAGCGACCCAAGTTTGCTGATGCCATCATCATCACCACACCAGATAATCTGCACTATGGACCTTGTATGGAAGCACTAAAGATGGGTTACGATGTGCTGCTGGAAAAACCAATCTCCCCGAGTGAAAAAGAATGCCGGGATATTTTGCAACTTGCCAAAAAAACCGGGAGGATTGTAGCAGTCTGCCATGTGCTGCGTTATGCACCCTATTTTATCAAGCTGAGAGAGCTCATGAACAGTGGTGCTATCGGGGAAGTAATCAGTATGCAGCACCTGGAACCGATTGGCCATATACATATGAGCCACTCTTATGTACGGGGCAACTGGCATAATAGCAAACAAACTACTCCGATTATCCTTGCCAAATCCTGCCATGACCTGGATATTCTGAAATGGATGATCAATAAACCTTCTCAAAAAATACAGGCTTTTGGTGATCTCAAGTGGTTTCGGAAAGAAAATGCACCGGATGGAAGTACTGAACGTTGTGCCGATGGATGCAAGATAGAAGCTGATTGTCCTTACTCAGCTTTACGGATATATCATCGTAAAAGAATTTGGTTGCATGTATTTGATATGCCGGAAGACAAGAACAAACACGGTGATCATATCCTGGAAAAACTAAAAACCACTAATTACGGCCGTTGTGTGTACCGGATGGAAAATGATCAGCCGGATCATTATATCTGCAACATCCAGTTTGCAGGTAATGTTACTGCCAGTTTTTCGATGGAAGCCTTTACTTCCTATGAAGGCAGAAGAACCAGGGTAATGGGCAGCATGGGAGATATTGTTGGTGACATGAATTCATTTGTATTAACTGATTTCCGTACCGGCAAAAAAACAGAATGGAAACAGGAAAGCGATGGACATGGCGGCGGTGACTGGCGGTTGGTGGCAGACTGGATACAGGCCATTGACCAGCAGAACCCTGCTTTACTAACATCAACCATTGATGCTTCCATTGAAAGCCATGTAATGGGATTCGCAGCAGAAAAAAGCCGGAAAGAGAATAAGGTGGTAGAAGTGAGGATGTAATAAAATTTCCTTATTTCTCTTTAAAAATCTCACTTCACTGTCTGCATCGCCAATTTTGGTCTTCTATTGGCATAATATAATCCCCAATGCTTCTCCGGTTCATCAGGATCTGGTGAACCCTTCCAGTTTTCATCAAACGCTTCAAAGAAAAAAGTGAGCACCTTAGTATTTTGAGACCATCCCATTAAATCTTCAAAATACATTTTTTGATTTTCTTCATTTACATTCTCCGGATGAATCCCCCTCCCATTGGAGTTGGTGGCCCAACCGGCTTCTGTAATAACTACCGGCTTGCCGGGATATAAGCCTGAAACTGATTCATAATTTTCCCTGGTATAGTCAATGGATTCATGGATATGCCTGTATTCCCATACCGGGTAAGTGTGTATTGAAATAAAATCCACAATACCTGCAAGCGGCTTGAGTTTATTCAGCCAGGGCACATAATTCTCACAAAAAGTAACTGGCTGTTTGGCAGATTGCTTTACCAGTTGTGCATACTCCATCACCTTATTTACCGGAACATAATGATCAGTCCAGTCTACACAGGCTTCATTTCCTACCGATAAAGAGAAAATAATTTCAGGATATTGATTGGCAAGCTGAATTAGCTTTTTAATCTTCTGAAGATTTAGCTGTTTGTTCTTCTCCAACTGTTCTTCTTCATACACCCCTCCGCCCCAGGGACAGCCGAAATTATTCATCTCTGCTTCGATAAAGGCTCCTTGCATAATTTTGAAATCCAGCTGTTCCTTTTTTATTACCTCTAAAACAGTTTCAGCATGTTGATCACAATCGTATAAACGAAGGTATTTCCAGTAAGGTTGAAGAATGAGCAGATCTTCTTTTATTTCATCATAAGACGGATAAGCGGCTCCCGGCTGTTGCCCATCCCTGAATCCTGAATAACATATTGCNNGTATTGATAAAATAATCTCTTGCACTCTTCTCAGAAGGTATGGCGCCTTTCAAACTCTCACCCATGCTGGGCCATCCTGTTTCTGTAATGATTACTTCTTTGCCATTACCAGCCGCCTTTGCCTGGTAATACATCTGCTTCATATAATCCAGGGAATTCTCAAACGGACAACCCTCCCAGAACGGATAACAGTTACAGAGAATAACATCACATAATTCTGTAATGGCCGGCCGGTGTGAAAACTCGTAATAGGCATCCACATAACCAACCGGTATGCCGGGAATCTCCGCTTTGACCTTTCTTATAAACTCCAGCAACTGGTCTTCGCTAAGGTCCTTTCTATACATTACTTCATTACCCACGGCTGCAATATCCACCAGGCCTTCTTTGGCGAGTTTGATCAACCCTTCCACCTCCCGCTGGTTAATTTCATCATCATTACCCAGCCAGGCGCCTACCAGTGTTTTAATACCCATGTCTTTTGCCACTTTGGGTATCCATTCATTTCCTTCGGTACAGGAAAAAGAACGCACCCATTTGGTATGCGGTTTTAATATTTCCATTCTTCGCCGTACCTGGGCTTCTGAAATAATGTCTCCGGGTTTTTGTCCCTCTTCATATAAGCTGAAACAAAAGCCGTGAACACCATTATTTAAAATTTCTCTAAACAGATCCTTCAATACTTCTTCTGATTCCCCGGCCACATAACTGCTCTCAGAATCCGGTCTGAGCGAAAGAATATGTTCTTTTCTGTATGACATAACATTAAAATTATATTTAGTTTAATTTAAAATTCTCATTTCCATCCCACAATCCCCAGGATGTTCCGGCCCAACCTTCAAAATGAATTTTCCACGCCTCATCAAAAGAAGAGAAATAGAATAGCTTTACGTTGGCTTGCACTGCCCACAACTGTACTTCCATATAATACAACATCAGGTTTTCTTTAGATGGAACAGCTTCACCCACTACTTGTCCATTACTTGGCCAACCGGTTTCAGTAATAATTACTTCTTTTCCATTGGCTATCGCTTTTACTTTATTGTACATTTCTTGCAAATAAATACCTGCATGTTCAATATTAGCACCTTCCCAAAACGGATAGCAGTTAATCAATAGTTTATCGCATGCATTTACCAGCTTAGGATGGTTGATAAATTCATTATAGATATCAACGCAACAAACAGGTACACCACTTGTATTCTTCTTCACTTCGCTTATATAATTAATCAACGTAGCTTCATCTTGGTCTCCCCTGAATAAAACCTCGTTGCCCACAGCAGCCATATCTGCAGAACCTTCATTAATAAGCTTTATCAGAGTCTTAACCTCTTTTGCATTCTGCTCACCATCCTTGCCAATCCAAGCGCCAATTAAAACTTTAAAACCCATTTTTTTAGCTATACTCGGAATGAGCTCATAACCGCTTGTTGTGGAAAATATCCGAATCCATTCTGTATGACCAACGAGTACCTTCAGTCGCTTTACTATTTGTTCTTCAGAAATCTGGTCGCCGGGGTTTTGATCTTCGGTGAATACCGTAAAGGAAATGCCATGCATACCTTTATTAAATATCTCATTGAACTTCTCTTTTATACCTTCTATAGTGATAGTTTCAATATCAATACCGGTATTGATATACGAAGGATACCTTTTCAACAAATCCTGCTTGGTTAAGCCTTTTAAATTTATACCAGAAAAAATATTGCTGATTCCAGATCCTGAAACCTTTGGTGCCTTTCTCTTTGCCAGCTCCTGTTGAATGCTTTTATGTTTTTCTTCAGAAATTCCATAATCCCACATAAAATAGATAGCTACCAATGTACCCACAATAGGTATGGCTGAAAAGAAAAATCTTAACCAAAAAATAGTTTCAGGTGTTTGCGTTGGCAAATTGCCGTCAAAATTTATTGCTGCTAAAATCAAGTAGCTTAATAAACCTGCAAAAGCAAAACCCAATTTTACAACCCACCAGTAAATGGCGCCAAAAATCCCTTCCCTTCTTTGTCCGTAATTGAGTTCATCTACATCACATACATCAGCCGTCATACTCATCATGGTTGTAAACAAACCTCCTATTCCAAATGAAAAGAACGGCAGAGCAATTGTAAACAACCATGGCTTACCGGGAACAAAAAGGAAAAACAATATAATATAACCAAAAATTGAAATGGCTTGTGATAATAAAAATGCCCTTTTCTTTCCAATCAGCTTTGACATCTTTACCACTACCGGAATTACAATAAAGGTGGTTACCAGTGCACCCCCGCTGCCAAAAACAGCCGCCCAAACACTGCCGTTTTTTTGGTCTCCATTGAACAGATAGTAAACAATGATAAAATAGGTAAACTGGGCAACCGTATTAAATGCATTGAAAGTAAAAAAAGTGGAATAGCACAGTTTTCTGAAATCTTTTATTTTAAATGGTTCTTTGAACTCATGTAAAAGGCTGGTGAAAATTCCTTTTAAATTACGAATACCAATAGGTTTAAATGAAGTTTCATGCAGCGTTGACTTGCCTTTAATAAAAAATGCTGGCACCATGGCAAAAAGCATACAAATTACAGCTACCCATACCGACAGTTCTCTGGCACCAGATTCAGGTGTAGCAAACCAATTTTTATCATAAAGAATAATCCAAAACCAGGGAACAATAACCCATGCCCATTGCCCAATCCATTGGGATATGGCCATGATTTGAGTCCGCTCATGAAAATCCTCGCTCATTTCATATCCCATTGCCACAAAAGGAATACTGAAAATGGTTAGTCCTACATACAGGCATAGTTTAAAAAAGAGAAAGTAGAAAAAGTTAAACGTAATGCCATTCTCTTTATGAATCTGCCACATGAAAAAAAAGCTGAAGCCTAACAGCAAGGCTCCTATAAATACATAATGCCTTCTTCTTCCCCATTTTGACCTTGTATTATCGGTAATAAAACCCATAATCGGGTCTATAATAAAGTCCAGTAACCGTGGGGCAAATGTCAGAATACCTACCATCCATACCGGAAAGCCAAAGCCGTTTACCAGCACTACCATGAAAACTCCGAGAGCAGCCGGAAACATTTGGTTGGCCAGCATACCAACACCAAAAGCAACTTTTTTATACATGGGTACCTGGTAAGTGCGGTTTGTATTACTCATATGGCAGATAATTAAGCTTGGTTAGAAAACTATTTTTTTATTACAATCGTTTGAATGGCTTTTGCACTTATCGTTGCTTTTACATTTTCTTTTTGCAATGTAATGCTGAATGCTTTTTCTGTTTCAGTTGGATTAAACACTACTACCGCCACAGACCCATCCGGATTTTGTGCAGCAGTTACCTGCAACTCATTATCAGGATTTTCAAAACCAATGCGCACCGCACCGGGACGAATAAATTTGCTGAAATGGGCCAGGGTGTAATACAACGGCGTGAAATACACTTCGTCTTTTTC
>DEHX01000088.1:8360-9694 GCA_002352145.1 Chitinophagaceae bacterium UBA2789 | reverse complement strand
GAAGGGCAACTCACCGCCACATTGATGGCAACGGTGAATGACATCAAAGAAAATGAAGAACTGGTGGAAGCAGTTAAAAATATCTGCGGACGATTAATTCTGAACGGTGTACCTACCGGTGTGGAAGTGTGTCCGAGTATGCAGCACGGTGGTCCTTTTCCTGCTACTACGGATGCAAGGTTTACTTCTGTTGGCGCCGATGCTATTAAACGATTTGCAAGACCGGTGGCTTTTCAAAACTGGCCGGATGAATTATTGCCGGATGAGTTAAAGGAAGGAAATCCGTTAGGGATATGGCGCCGTGTTAATAATGAATTCACAAGATAGTTGTGAAAGAAATTTTACTCTTCTTTACATTCCTTCATTATTTTTTCATAATCCGTAAATCCCTTGAAGGCTTTTTTAAGTTTTCGCATATCGCTGCATTTAAGATAACCTACTTTTAAAAGCTCTTTACAAATGTTCAGTGCTTTCTCATAGTCATTGGTTGCAAGGTAGGAGTTGGCTAGTAGTTCCTGCAACTGCCCCTTATCCTCCCCGGTGAAGAGAGTAATCCTTTCTTCCAGTATTTCTTGTAGTTCTTCCATCATGCCTTCTTTTTCCATGAAATCCCCGAGGCTGGTAATATAAAATACTTCCTCTTTGTCGAGATCGGCAGCTTTTAAATAGCAGATCATCGCTGAATCAGCATCATAACTGTTTTTTTGTTCATAATACAACCCAAGTGTATAAAAGTAATCAGCAGAGTCAATATTATCATTAAGTATGAGGATACTTTCTTCCAGTGTTTTTATTGATAAAGGTCTTTTATAAAATTCATGTTCAAACCGGAGCCTTAGTAACCGCATAGAAGCTGTATCATTATATACATTTAACCGTTTAATAAAATCTTTCGCAATTGAACTGTCCTTCTTTTCAAGAGCATAAGAATAGAGCAGCTCGTATGGCTCCCAATGATCCGGGAACTGGTCAATATTCATGAACAGGTACTGGAGACCTTTTGCATGTTGTTTTGAACGGAAAGCATACTCCGCCATGTTAAGCAGTATACATTTGGTACATTCAAATGTTTTGTATGATTTATCTTTTTGGAGAACCTGCTCGTAATACTCAAGAGCTTTGCGGTAATTGAATCGCTTTGAATGACAAATGCCAAGATAATATTTTGGTATCAGCCAGCCCGGACTTTTTTCAATAGATTTCTCAAGCAGCTTAATAGCTGTTTCCCAGTTTTCCTTTCTCATTTCCACAATGCCTTTAGCAGTAAAAAGGTAGGCTGCATCTGGCTCTTCTGCTGTTGCTGAGTCAATTATTTTTTCCAGTTCAAATGTACT
>DEHX01000088.1:0-8250 GCA_002352145.1 Chitinophagaceae bacterium UBA2789 | reverse complement strand
TCTTTGCCTGGCCCAATGAGATTATTTTTCTCAATGGCATTTGCCATCGCCGTGTAATAATAATTACAGCTGTCAAAAGGCAGTATAATTCCTTTAGATAAAGCGGAAAAGGCATTGCCGCCCTGCTTATTACTGTTAGTTACCGGCCCGCTGATTTTTGCAATTATTGTGGAGAATTTATTAGGCCCTTCAAAAATGGGTTGTTGCTTATTGCCTGTTTCCCGGGCTACATTGCTTCCCACATACATTTCCAGTTCAGATAAAGTTATGGATGAGTCTTTGTTTGCATCTGCCTCACCATTCAGGCCTTTGATGAGGTAGTAGGAAAAAACACCACGACCATTGCCCCATTTTTTATCCTCGTATGACAATTGCCCCGGCTGGGTACTTAGTATTTTGATTTCATTTTTCCACATAGCGCTGATAGATGCTGCTGTAAACTCAGCGCCTTTCATTCCGCCTGCCAGTTTACCCGATCGGCAGGCATCTGTTACTACTATGACTCTTACATTGTTCGTAAGCAATGTCACAAACAGGTCTTTCAGGTCATCCACCCTAAGTCCGTTGGCCATATAATTACTGGAGTAGGTATCATATGCCAGCAAAAAGCCTCTATTGAAAAGCGTATTAGTCTCTACATCGCCATGTCCAGAAAAATAAAATAGAAGATTATCCCCCGGTTTGCACTGCATGGCCAGTTGCTGCAGGTGTACGGTGAGATCACCGTATTTGGCTTTATCATTTACCAGCAATGTGATGTCATCTTTACTGATTCGCCAGAAACTGTTTGACAGAAGGTAATCTGCAAAAACTTTTGCATCTGCATCAGCGAATTCCAGGGAGTCGATATACTGGTAACGGGAAATACCGACAATAAGTGCCCTTGTTTTACCTTGCTGCACAGATTCATTGCTTTCCAAGGTGATGCCCCTGGGAGTTTGCGAAAAAACTTTCAGGCATGAAATACAGAAAGTAATAGTTAGCAAAACAAGCCTGCAACTATGTACCAACTTATTTATCATACCTAAAGATACTTAGTATTATGCCCTTTTACAACATGTTTGCAGTCAATTGACTTCAGGTGTATCCAAAATATTTTCTTTCTTTGATCATTGAATAATTAAACCAGGATATGGCAGTATGCATTCCTTTTTTAGGTGTACAAAACCTTGAACAAACAGTGCTTTGGTATGAAAGCCTTGGCTTTCGGTGTACGGGCAGCAACCGCTATTGGGATCCCGGTGCAGCACTTACGTGGGCACAACTGGAATGGGAAGATGCAGCCTTCATGCTTTTTCCTTATCCGGCTGAAAGAACCAATGAAGTAAGAGATGCCGGGTTGTTTTTCCGGGTGAATTCGCTGAATGACCTGGTGGAACGATTACAAACAAGGGCTAAGATCATTGAACTTACCGAAGAACCATTTAGTAATAAAAGAGAAGTAGTGTTTGAAGACCTGAACGGGTTCAGGATCACCCTTACTGCAGGTTAATTTGCTTACATTCGCCGCCATTTTAATAATTATTATGAAACAAGAAGAACTGCTGGCGAAACGAAGCGGCAACAAATGTGAACTCTGCGAAGCAACCGGATCATTGAAAATATATGAAGTGCCTCCTGCCACGGGCAATATGGATGATGCCATATTGGTTTGTCCTAAATGTTTAGCACAGATAGAGAAGAAAGAAGAATTAGACAGTGCACACTGGCAATGCCTGACCACCAGCATGTGGAGTGAAGAGCCTGCTGTGCAGGTGATGGCATGGCGCATGCTGAACCGTTTACGTAATGAAAGTTGGGCGGCAGAACAACTTGATATGCTTTATCTTGATGATGAAAAGCTAAACTGGGCCAAAGCAAGTGGTGATCATGAAAATGACAGCAGCGTAGAATTACATCGTGATTGCTATGGCGCAATATTACAAAACGGCGATAATGTGGTGCTTACCAAATCGCTTGATGTAAAAGGTTCAACGGTGAATGCTAAAGTAGGCACTGTTGTCCGCAATATCCGCCTGGTGCCGGACAATAAAGAACAAATTGAAGGAAGAATTGAAGGCCAGCAAATCGTAATACTGACAAAGTATTTGAGAAAGCAGGGATAGTTCGTTATAATGACAAAGGGTAAGGTCAGTACTATGATTATTTAATAGTTTTACAAGCAAACATGTCCCACCTTTTGGATAATATGATCTGGCAGGCTATCACTACCGGCAACAAGGATATTGCTGTGGTAGATGGAGACGCAGGGTTTTATCGTCCTGAAATTGCACCCTTTGCCGCAATGAAAGTGTGGAATGAGGCAAACCTGGATAAACTGCATGCTCTTTTATCCTCCGGCAGGAGAGTAGCCCTTTCTTATCTTAATGAGTCAAAATTAGATGTAAACAAATGGCAGGTGCTCCATCATTTGGATTGCTGCCAGATGGTATATGAACGGCCGGTTGATTCCTTTGTTACTTCACAAAGCCCGTTGATCATATCATTGGCAGATGAGCATATTCCGCAAATGCTGGAACTGACTGCACTGACGAAGCCGGGCCCTTTCTTTGAACGTACAATTGAATTCGGCAATTACTTTGGCATTTTTAAGGAAAATAAACTGGTAGCGATGGCAGGCCAGCGGATGCACCCGGTTCCGTATATGGAAGTAAGCGCCGTATGTACCCATCCGGATCACCGCGGACATGGCTACGCCAAAGCCTTAATGCTGCATGTGATGAAACTGATACTGGATAATTCTTTTACTCCTTTTTTACATGTGCTGACCAGTAATACCGGCGCAATACAATTGTATGAATCCATCGGCTTTCGCATTAGAACAAGGTTATGGATTGATATGGTGAAGCGATTGTGATTGGAGGGTGATACCGGGTTTAAAGTTTTATACCGGCAGCAAAGTTGAAGAATGGAAATAAGTATCCTTTACAAAAACACTCGTATGTCGTTTATTCTGATTCTTAGTTTGTTGTGGAGTACTTCAGTTAAACCGGTGCAGGATTGGCATCAGGAAAGGATGGAGATTCAGATCATTAAGGAATTATACCGCTTTCGCAATACACATATGGCCGATTCAGCAGAACAATTTTTTGCAGACACTGTAAAAGTGTACATGAAGTACCTGAGAAATGTGCCGAGGAAAAAAATTACTGAAAGCGACAGAAAATTCTGGAAAGCCCACCCGAAGAATAAATTTGAAATTACAGAACCAATTAAGCTGATTGATGGTACAGGCAACACGACTGCCATAGTGATTGGCAAAGAATACTTAGACGGAACCAGTTTTCAAAACGAACGAATTGAAATAGTATTTAACCGTAATAAAAAAATCATTTCATTTAGAGGGTTCAGGCTGAAGAAGGAAAACTGATACAGCCGGTAGTTGCCAATTTTCAGTCTGCATACTGAACCAATGAAGATTTGAAAGCCAGGTATTGTTTTTTGTATTTATTGAATGCTGCCTGGTTTTTGTATTTAATGCCAATTATCCAGTTCGTATTTGAGATGTTGTATGTTTTCTCCTGGTAACTCCGGGTGTAGCTTCCGTTTTTTGCTGCGATTGTCCACCATCTTATACTTGTATTGCCTTCTGTTTCCGTTTTGTCACCAGTGATTTTCTCAGAAGGTTTTAATTCAATATCTGTTGCTTCGCCTCTCCATTGGGGAGAGAATACATAAAACTCAACCAGGCGATCAGGAGATTCAAAAAAGGCGCTTTCATAGCCATTGGTATTTGTCGCTGATTTTAAAGATGGTTTTACTTTAAAAGCATAAGGATACTTTATATCAAACCATGCTCCTCTAAATGTTTTGGTTTGTCCCGGCAGGCTGATTGCAAAAAATATTGCTGATATGAAGAGGATTATCTTTTTCATAAACTACAATTTGGAGAGTGAGGTAATATACATCCTCAAAGAGCTGTCTTTCTTTATATAAAGATACATCCATGCCTCCGGGTTGAGAAAGCGAAAGCAACTTAGTTCTTTAATCCCTGGAAGTATTTAATTAATTACCGCATTTATTTTTTCCCATAGTGCATTATCAAAGCCGGATAGGGCAAAAACAGGGTTTTGCGGATCGGAGGCATTGCCCATGCGGATGACTACCATTTTTTTGGAAGGCACTACGTAGATCCGCTGGTCTTCGGCACCCATGGCGGCATACATTTCAGCAGGTGCATTGGGAATGAGTGTACCGGGATAAACAGTTTGACTGCCGGGAAGCATAGCGCTGCTTTTACCATTCAGCCACCAGAAATAGCCATAGGATGGATTGATGGACTGCGAAGTATTGATACTTTCTTCAAAAAAGGACTGGTTGATGATCTGTTCATTGTTCCATTTGCCTTTATTGAGTGCCAGTAAGCCGAAACGGGCCATGCTGCGGGTGGTGCTGTGGTAAATTTTAAAAATGATACCGTTGTTCCAAAAGCCATCCATGCCAATCCGGTCTCTCAGTTTGGCGTTGAAATAAGCATCATAACTCTGTGATGAGGCGGCGGCCACTACATCCATCAGTTTTTGAAATACATTATGGTAAGACCAGCGGGTGCCCGCATCAGCTATATAAGTAAGATTGGAGGGAATAACGAGATTATTTGCATCGTTAAGCCCGGATGTCATAGTAAGCAGGTGCCGGTTAGTGATCAGATTTTCTTTATTGATGGGTGCACTGGTCCAGCCGGTGCCGATATAGTCGGATACTTTATTATTGATCTGCAACAGGCCTTCCTGCTGCGCAATACCTGTCATGGTTCCTGTAAGTGTTTTACCGGCACTGTTCCATTGCCAGCTGGTATTGCTGGTGTGCCCGTTGAAATATTCCTCCATCACAATTCGTCCGTTCACCAGTATCATAAATGATTTGGTGTTTTTCTGCTGCAGGTAATCTTTCAGCGGCTGTACGGCGGCAGTGTTCCAGCCGAGTGAAGAGACGGATTTTGTTTCCCAGGTGCTGCTGCCGGCAGGAGGGTAGTACATCGTTTCTTCGGCAGGTGCCGGTTGTTGGTCTTTTTGACAAGAAAAAAGAGTAAGCAGTACGGTTAGGTAAAAAATATATTTCATAGTTGGAAGATTAGCGGCGGGTTGGATGGGTTATTGGGTTAAAGGTTTAATGGGTCTTTGATCCTCTTTATATGTTTGAATCAATCTAAGTATTGCTTTAACGCATCCGGGTATGTTTTATCCTGTGTATAATGATGTGTTCTTTCGAAACGGAGTAAATAACCATGTAATGGCGGGTGACCAGTGTTTTTCTAAACTGCGAGTATTTATGACTTTTAAAACCAAGATTAGGCAGTTTTTTCAAAAGGGCTGTCTTTAAGGCCAATGCTTTTTGAAACTGGTTAAGTACTTTTTCTGGCCATTCAGCTTTGAGGTACTCAGCTATTTCCCAGAAATCATTTTGGGCAACGCATGTCCAGACTATTTCTTTTTCCATTGCTCAAAACGTTGCATTAATTCTTCATGACTGATAAAGTTGCCTTTATTGTATTCGGCTTCTGACTCTTTAACAAGTTGCTGGTCGGCTGCGGATAATTCATCCCACCAGTCTTTATTGGATTGCAGCAATTCCCTTACATCTTCCAATATCTGTTCATTGTTACATTGGTCTACCAGTTGATGAAGCTCTTGTTTTATGGTCTCGTTCATATCAATTCGTTTGATTATAAAATTAGCAAAATAATTTCTCCTAATTAAGCCTGAATTGGTTTTGAGAAGCTCAACTGATGGAGATAGTTATAAGAATAGTTAAAGGTTTTATTGCTCATTAAAACTATTAATGAACGATAGGGGAGTATAACCAATCACTCAGCGGCATCCTCCCAAACCATCACTACTTTTCCTCTTGTTCGCATGGCCTCGATATAACCGACAGCCTCCGGGATTTGTTTATAGGAGTATGTTTTTTCGATATGGGCTTTGATCTTTCTGCTTTGCACCAGCAGTGCCAGCGTTTCCAGGTCTTTTGTATTTGCTTCAGCGGTAAACTGAACGAGCGGGAATTTGCTAAAAGCTTTTTTTAATAAAACGGAAATCATGTGTCCCATGGTTGTGAATCCTGTCAATACACCCCGCTTTCCCATTCGAGTATAATCGTTAAACGTAAGATTGCCATTGGTATCTACAACAAGATCATATTTTCCATTATGCCGGTGAATGTTTTCTTTATCATAGGCAAGTACCTCATCAGCGCCTAATGATTTTACGAACTCCATGTTTTTGGAAGAACAAACTGCTGTTACTTTAGCGCCATACGCTTTGGCTACCTGTACTGCAAAATGACCGACACCGCCTGAAGAACCATTAATCAGTACCGTTTCACCTTCCCGGATCTTGCCGTGTGTAACAATTGCCTGTAATGCTGTAAGCCCGGCAACAGGTACAGCCGCCATTTCCGAAAAATTTGCTGTGCCCGGCATTGTGCTGCAGACAGCAGCCGGAACAGAAATATATTCTGCAAAAGCACCTCCTTTTAAGCTTTCACCAAATACCCGGTCACCGGTTTTGAACCGGGTTATATTTTTCCCAACTGCTTCTACAATACCTGCAAAATCGGCCCCGGGTATTTTGTCTTTGGGTTTGAATAACCCGAAAGTAAACCTGGCGAAAAAGGGTTTGCCCCGAATGATATGCCAGTCAACGGGATTGGCCGAGTTGGCCATCACTTTCACCAGTATATGATCATCTTTTAGTTCCGGTTTTTCCACTTCTTCCAGATTCAGTACTTCCGGGCCGCCGTATATTGTTTTTGTAAAAGCTTTCATTTTGTTTTGTTACGGTTAAGAAAGGTTTAATTGTATCCATTCCCTTTTCAGCATGGCAAACTGGTATTCGCTTCCCCATTTGCCCTTGAAAAAAATATTTTCTATAAAATGTCCTTCCTGTCTGAAACCAATGCTTTTCAGCAATTGAATGGAAGCAGTGTTTTCTGCATCAACGGTTTCTGTTACCCTGTGAAAATCTTCAATTGAAAACAGGAAATTCAGAATTGCATTTAATACTTCTTTGGCATATCCCTTTTTTTGCTCTTCCGGTGCAATGGTAATGCCGATCTCAGCAAGCCTCGTATCATATTGATCAAGCTTTATTGCACAATCGCCAATAAGTTTACCGGTTGTTTTGTTTTCAATGCCATACTGCACCCATTCGCCGGCATTTCCAAAAGTTTTATCTTTTTGAGAAATGATAAATGATTCCGCCTGCTCCATTGTAAACACATCGAAGCCCTGGTATTTGGTCACTTCGGGATTGGAACGATAAGCATGAAAATTGCTCAGGTCTGATAAGTTCAGGTTCCTGATCAGCAAACGGCCGGTATGTAAAATCAATTTTTCCATTGGCAGATTTAAAAAGTTTCTTCAATCAATTCTTTATTCAGCATCATTCCTGTGGTAGTACCCATGGCAACTGCATTGGCAACTGTTCGCATACGGGTAGTATTGTCGCCGCAGGCGAAGATACCCGGAACGNNAGCCTTTGTTATGTTCCAGCTTTTCAATTTCGTTTTGATTGATATGGATATTTTGCTGCTGAAGTTTTTGTACCTGTTCCTCAGAAAGGGTTGATTTTCCGTTGGTGTAAACCGTCAGGTCATCTGTCCAGTTGGAAATAAGTGTGGCCAGTTCCACTGCATCGTTGCCATTGGCCAGTATTCCGGTCTTTTGATGACGTACTTCATAACCATGACAGTAAGGACAATGCAGCACACTGATGCCCCAGCATTCGGCAAAGCCGGGTATGGCGGGCATACTATCTTTAATGCCGGTGGCAAACACTATTTTTTTAGAAGCGTATGTTTCATTTGTTTCTGTCTCCACGACAAAGCCGGTCTCCGTTTTTCTGCCAGAGCTAACGAACCCGTTCAGAAAATCAACCGTTTTATATTGCTGCACCTGCTGGCGGGCAATACCGGCAATTTCCTTTGGCGTTTTACCATCATTGGTCAGGAAATTGTGTGAATGCGGAGTTTGCTGATTGCAGGGATTACCGCTGTCAATCACCAGCACTTTGCGTAATGCCCTGCCCAATGCCATGGCAGCGGCCAGTCCTGCATAGCTGCCGCCCACTATTATTATATCGTATTTTTTTTCCTGTTTCATGTTGTCAAGTAGTGATTTAAAGGGCAGCGGGAAACTCATTCCGCCTAACAAGGTAACTGTTTGTTTTATAAAATGTCGCCGCCGTATCATGGTAAAACTGTTTAACCGGTTTATTTAGTTGCGTTTTGCCGGGAAAGACGGCGGATCAA
>DEHX01000139.1 GCA_002352145.1 Chitinophagaceae bacterium UBA2789 | reverse complement strand
TTCTCCATCTCCACCCCTCTCAACTCCTTCAACCGGAACAAGACTTCTTCCAGCCTGAATTTGGGGATACCGATTTCCAGCGAACAGAATAATTGTGTTTCCTGCTTCAGTACCGGGCAGTCAAAATGCTTTACCACTTTCATCACTTCGTTCATCTGTGTATAGTCGAACTGTATGCGGTAATTCACCAGCACCGGTTTTTGCAGCACCGGTGTTACCTGCAGGGCCATTGCCGCTGCTGATTTATAGGCATTGATGAGGCCGGGCACTCCCAGCAAAGTGCCGCCAAAATAGCGGACCACGATGATGAGTACATTGGTGAGCTGCTTGCTGTCTATCTGTCCCAGTATCGGCCGCCCGGCAGAGCCGGAGGGTTCACCATCATCACTCACCCGGAAGTTGGTACCATCCAGGCCTATGCGATAGGCGAAACAATGATGCGTAGCCTTTGGATGTTCTTTTTTAATATCGGCCAGCCTTGCTTTAAAATCATTTACATCTGAAACAGGGAAGGTAAAGGCAATGAACTTGCTGCCCTTGTCCCGAAATTCGGCCATGGCAGTTGTTTCAATTGTTTTGAAATACTCAGGCTGGTTGACTGCTGCGGCCACTTTCTTCTCTTTTGATGAATAAATAATATACCTGTATGCCGACAATAACCGCATTGGGTATGATAACCGGAAGGTTTACATTCAGCAATACCCCATATAGGATGAACAAAGCCGCTCCCAGCATATTAATAGTTCGCAGCAGCCGCATATTCTTGCTAACAAGGAAACTTATAACCACCAAGGCCGCTGCCATATAGCCAATCCAAACTATCCAATTCATAGTTGTTACTTTTTACTATTCCTGAAATAACTGATCGTATCCGTACTGATTTTTTCTTCCTTAACTAATTGTTCATTTTTCAGAACCGGGGCCTGAAGCCCATTACCAATCGACAATTCACCATTCACTATTACCCTTGCTTCATCCCAAACACCACTTTCAATAAAGGTTTGGAGGAGCGCAGCGCCGCCTTCTACCAGCACACTTTGCAATTGTAACCTGTATAATGCATTCATCAATTGCGGGATAAACTGCTTTTCCTTGTCAAGTTTAATAAAAGAAAGATTTGGTTTTTCATCTTCCCTGATCGTATTAAAAACAATTGTCCTTACTGAACAATCAAAAACCTTTAATGAGCCGGGTAGTCGCAGGTTCATATCTATCACCAGCCTCAATGGTGATGGCCCGGGCCATAATCTTGTGGTGAGTTCAGGATCATCCAGCAAAGCCGTATTTGTTCCGACCATAATAGCTGCTTCCTCACTACGCCATTGATGTACCAGTATATTGGAATATTCGTTGCTAATAAACAATCTCTGCGTTTGAGGTTCTGAAGTCCCCCCTTTAGGGGGGATTAGGGGGGCCATATATCCATCAGAAGTTTGGGCCCACTTAAGAATAATGTAAGGACGCTGTTCCGTATGAAAAGTAAAAAACCGTTTATTCAACTCCCTGCATTCATGTTCCAACACTGCTGTCTCCACTTCTATACCTGCCGCCTTCAGTTTTTCAATACCCTTTCCGTCTACTTCTTTAAAAGGGTCACGGCACCCGATGACCACCCTGTGAATATTATAACGTATGATCAGGTCTGTACAGGGTGGTGTTTTGCCGTAATGAGCACAGGGCTCCAGCGACACATACAGGGTTGACTGTGAAATAAATTGCCTGTCACTTTCCTTCACTGCATTGATACAGTTTACTTCTGCATGTGCTTTTCCATATTCCTTATGCCAGCCCTCCCCTATTATCCTGCCTTCATGAACCAGCACAGCACCCACCATCGGGTTGGGGGCCACATGGCCGGCACCCAGTTTGGCCAGTTCGAGGCAACGATGCATAAATGATTGGTCGATAGTCAATGCTGAATAATGAATTAGAGGTCAAATATAAGCTGACTGCGATTGTCGGGGTATATTCGCATGCATTGATTATTGACAATTCACTATTGACCTGATGACAGTACAACAGGCTACCTATTTTCTGCTCAACCAGCTTCGCAGCATTTATTCCGAAGGTGAAGCCGCTTCTATGACTGACTGGGTAATGGAGAAGATTACCGGCTCCATGAAAACAGAGCGAATGCTATATAAGAATGAGCTGCTGCAGCCGGATGAAGTAAAAAAACTGGAAGAAATAACAAGCAGGTTACTAAATCATGAACCAGTTCAATATGTACTGAATGAAGCCTGGTTTTGCGGTCTTAAGTTTTATGTAGACCAAAATGTTCTCATTCCAAGGCCTGAAACAGAAGAACTGGTAGAATGGATCATCAGTAATTGCAAATTTCCTATTGATACACTCAGCATACTGGATATAGGAACCGGCAGCGGATGTATTCCCGTTTCATTAAAACGAAGGATACGAAAAGCGGAAGTCTGGAGTTGCGATGTGAGTTCACCTGCCCTGGCAGTTGCAAAAAAGAATGCAGAAAGCTTAGGCACGGAAATAAAACTGCAGCAACTTGATTTCCTGGATCAAAACAGCTGGTCACAATTACCATCCTTTGATATCATTGTCAGCAATCCGCCTTACGTACCGGAAAAGGATAAAAATGAAATGCAGCCTAATGTATTAAACTACGAACCGCATACAGCATTATTTGTTCCTGACAATGACCCGCTGCGTTTTTACAAGGCCATTGCAGCATTTGGAAAAACACATTTGAATTCCGGCGGCACTATTTTCCTGGAAATTCATGAAAACCTGGGAGAAGCTGTAAGTAATTTGCTAGAGTCACAGGGATACTTAACAGAATTAAAAAAAGATATGCAGGGTAAAAACAGGATGGTGAGGGCATATTTGAGTCTGTAGTCTATAGTCAATAATCTTTAGTCAACACATATAACTGCATAAGCTTGGTATTCATTCTCCACCTATTCAATACTATAGACTGTGAACTTTTGACTATTGACTATCAACTGCCACCTACTGATCAATCCTTGCCACAACTTTTGCAGTGTCTTTCTTGGCGATCTTCATGATCCGGAACACTTCTCCATAATAAGCGGAAGTATCCGCATTGATAACCACGGTTGGTGTATCCACAAAAGCCCTGTATTTCCTGATCTCAAGGCGGAGCAATGAATCAAAAATAGCGGGGTCTATCTTTTTGGTGCCGATATAGTATTGCTGGTCTTTATCTACGGATACCATAATATTTTGTTTCGCCTTGGTGTCCTTTGAACCTCTTGGCAAACCAACCTTTACTACATTGGGATTGGCCAGCGTTGCCACGATGAGGAAGAACATCAGCAGGATGAACAAGATATCGTTCAAGGAGTCGGTAAAGACCTCTGATTCTTCTTTATGTTTTCTTCTGAAACCCATTTTACTTGCTTGAAGTGATAAAATTGATTTTACACAAACCCATTAGCGGGTTGGCTCCTGCAACACATCAAGGAAATCAGCTTCTGCTGCTTCCATTTTATTTGCTGTCTTATCAATTTGAGTTTTCAGGTAACTATAGGCCAGGTAGGCACCCAAACCAATGATCAAACCAGTGATAGAGGTGATCAGTTTGGTATAGATACCACCGGCAATCGTACTTACTTCAAATTCATTGGAGTTATTGATNNATCCGCTGAATTCCTTTATCTACAATCCGGGCAACCGGTGTATTATTATTTTTGGCAAAGTTTCTTGCGGCGGTGATGTTGCCGCTTACGATGTTATCCCGGATAATATTCATGAAATTACTGTCGATCTTTCCGGCATTGCGGATAGCAATGGTTCTTTCAGCAAAGACATAAACTGCCAGCAGCATCATTAGGGCCAGGGGAATCATGATCCAGCCTCCCATTTTCAATAATTCAAAAAAACTTAAATGTCCGTCGTGATTGGTATCTCCTGCTGCAAATTGTGTGGCTTTTTGTACTGAATCAGCAATCTGTAAAAGGTCGATCATAGCTTTTTTTCTTTAGGTGTAAAAGTAGGGTGTTGACTACTAAATAATATTCAGCCTTTATCAACAGTTCTGAATAACATCACCCAGAACGAGAAAAATAATGCCACGTTGTACTGCTGATGGAAGTTTTAGAGTTATTTAACAGGATGGGGAATTGGTTAACTGGCTTATTTGTTGAACAGGCATATCTACCAAAAAAAATGGTGCGGTCTTAAATATAGGACCGCACCATAAACCAATTGACTAATTAATTATTGCTTTGTACCCGCCTGCTTCACCATCAAAGCCTGTATTTGCTTCATGGTACCTTCCATTCCATCCGGACTTCCATCCAGGAATATCACATTACCCTTGCCATATTCAGCAAAGTTCTTAATAGCTTCTGTCCACATACTGAAAAGGATCACATTGGTATCGAGGTTGGCCTGCTTCATTTGCTCTGCAGCTTCAGTCATACCCTGTGCCACTTCCCTTCTGAATAATGCCACACCCTGGCCACGGAGGCGGGCCGCTTCTTTCTCAGCTTCTGCAGCAATCTTGATCGCATTACCATCTGCCTCTGCTTGTTTTGTTTTAGTGATCAGTAATGCCTGTCCTTCATTCTCCGCAGCAGCTTTCAGGTTATTAGATGCCACCACCTTACTCATAGAGTCAAGGATCATCTTATCGAAGGTAATATCATTGATCTGCAGATCCTGCAGGTGGTAACCCCAGCCTTCCAGGCTTTGATCAACATGTTCTTTAACAAACTCCACAATTTCCCTTCTGAGACCTAATATCTCAGCCTGTTTTTTGGTTGCCACATAAGCCCTGATATTTCCTTCAATAGTTCTGATAAGGGCCTGCATCAGGTCCTTATCACTAATAAATTTAAATGCCACTTTTTTGATAGTCTCTTCCTCCGAATTCTGTACTGAATATAAAAGCATGCTTTTGAAATACACATTAGCCTGGTCAGCCGTTACTGCCTGAAACTCCAGTTCAACAGAACGGTTCTGTATAGAAACTTTTCTGAAAACATTTTCCAGCAGCGGTATTTTAAAATTCAGACCGGGTCTTGCCACCCTGCGATATTTACCGAACATGGTAATTACACCAATATAACCCTGGTTGATGGTAAATAAACCACTGAAAAAAATGATGACCAGTACAATGGCCCACCAGTATTCTGATAAAAATTTTGAAAAGTCCATAATATGTGTTTTTGATTAATGCAATTTACGATTAACTTCTTTCCTCGCAGATCATAACAAGGTGTACCATTGTTTCTACGGCTTTATTCATATCCTGTACACTGATATGCTCCAGTTTGGAATGTATACCCTGCTCACCGGCAAAAAGATTCGGGCAAGGCAAACCCATAAAGGAGAGACGGCTGCCATCTGTACCACCACGGATGCTTTCCATCTTCAATATTAGGCCGGCACGGTTAATAGCTTCCTTTGCATAATCCACAACATGCGGGTTTAGATCCAGCACTTCCTTCATATTGCGGTATTGTTCCGTAACAATAAATTCAAATGATGCCTTGGGATAAGTTCGCATCCTTTCCTCTATCTGTGTCCGCAGGTAATCTTCCTTCTTTTTTAGACCATCTGTTTCAAAATCCCGGATGATGAACTCGATGGTGCATTTTTCTGCTATTCCCTCCACCCTTACCGGGTGAATAAAACCTCTTTTGCCGTCTGTTGATTCTGGTGAAAGCCTGTCCTTGGGCAAAGCAGCCAGTATCTCACCGGCAATTTTTAAGGCATTTATCATTTTCCCTTTTGCATATCCCGGGTGGGCAATCACCCCATGGATGATCACTTTTACCCCGTCTGCGCTGAATGTTTCATCCTCCAGCGATCCGGCATCACCTCCATCCAATGTGTAGCCAAAATCAGCACCTAGTTTTTTCAGGTCAACTTTTGCCGTACCCTTACCCACTTCTTCATCAGGTGTAAACAATATTTTGATAGCCCCGTGTTTTAACTCCCGGTGGCTCATCAGAAAATTAGCCAAATCCATGATCTCTGCCACACCTGCTTTATCATCAGCTCCCAGTAATGTTGTTCCCGAGGCAGTAATGATATCATTACCCAACTGTGTTTTCAGGTAAGGATACTCACTTATTTTAAGTACCTGTGTTTTATCATCGGGCAAAATGAAATCCTGTCCTTTGTAATTTTTATGCAGCAATGGTTTTACACCCGTACCGCTGCAATCAGGTGCTGTGTCCACATGGGCGCAAAAACATATTACCGGTACTTTCTTATCAGTAGTTGCCGGAATGGTGGCATATACATAACCATATTCATCCATGTGTGCATCTACAATACCCATGGCCTTCAGCTCTTCAGCCAGTAAACTGCTGAGGTTTTTTTGTTTATCAGTAGAAGGATAAGTATCAGATTGCGGATCGCTTTGTGTATCTATTTGTACATACCGCATAAATCTTTCGGCGGCTGTGAACTTATAGTTTTGAAACATAACTATTTATTAGGGGCATCGAATATACGACTAAAAGAGGGTCAGTGAAAAACACTTGACCAAAAGAAGGAATATCACTACCTTTTATTCCTCACCAAAAAACCAACTACAATGAAAAAATGGTTAATCGGCTCCCTGGTAGGGGCTGTTCTGCTCTTTGGATGGCAATTTCTGTCATGGACAATGCTAAAACTGCATGAAGCTGAAGCAAAATACACTTCCGGTCAGGATAGTGTGTTGAACTACCTGAGTTCCGCATTAAAAGAAGATGGTATTTATATGTTGCCTACTGTTCCACCCGGGACTCCGGAGAAAGAAGCAATGGAACTGGGCCAAAAAATGGATGGCAAGCCATGGGCAACCGTCATGTATAAAACAGCCTATAAGCATGATATGGCAAGGCCGATGATACGGGGTTTCCTGGTCGATCTTTTCCTAGTCTTTTCCCTGATCTACATTTTGACCCGTGGCGGAACTCCTAAGGGCATGCGAATTTTTGCAGGGGCAGTAGCGTTGGGTTTGGTTACTTTTTTATGGGGGCCTTATACCCAGCATAACTGGTTTCAAACTCCTACTGAAACTCTAACGGGTCATTTAATTGATTCGCTGGTGGCATGGGGATTAGTAGGCATCTGGCTTGGCTGGTGGCTGAACAAAAAATAAAAATCATCTAACTGTAAATAAAAAAGTTCAGAGCCAGCTCTGAACTTTTTTTATCTCAATTATGTACCTGCATTAAGGCATAATGATCAGCGGACTACCGCCAACGATCTCTACCAGTTCCAGGTCAAAGACAAGATCTTTGCCGGCCAGCGGATGATTGGCATCCAGTACAACAGAAGTTTCTTTAATCTCCACAATAGTAACCTGGAACTGCTGTCCTTGCCCGTCACTCATCACCAGGGGCATTCCCACTTCTACCTCCATGTCTTCAGGGAATCTTTCTTTCGGCATATCTATAACCATCTCCGGGTTACGGGGACCGTATGCTTCATTGAAAGGAATATTGATCGTCTTTTTTTCACCAACCGCCATACCTGTTACACCTTCATCAAAACCTTTGATAACCATCCCACTGCCCACTTCAAATTCGAGTGGTTCCCGGCCCGCTGAAGAGTCAAACGTTTCACCTGTGATCAGTTTACCGTGATAATGCACTTTTACCTTATCACCACTTTTTACTTGTGCCATTTAGTTGCTTTTTTGATAAATAAATAAAGCGCAAGGTAGGTCAATAAACAATATGCAACTATTAAAGTTTTGGTAGCTTCTAACTGAATATTTTGTACTTTGAAAAGCTAAAAAAGTGTTCAGCATGAAATATTTGAAGATAGCTTTTGTCCTGATTCTTCTATTAGGTCTATCTGATATCACATCGGGACAAAAAAAACCATCAACCTCCACACCTAAAACATCGGAACCACCACCACCACCTCCTCCTCCTCCGCCGCCACCACCACCCCCACCGGCAGTACAGTTGAAAATAACTGCAGGAGCTGAGAGAGTGAACGTTTACCTGCCATTGATCAAAGGGAAAAAAATAGGTGTTTTTGCCAATCAAACCTCGATGGTGGGCAATACTCACCTGGTTGACACATTAAGAAGCCTTGGCATTGATATAAAAGTGATTTTTGGACCCGAACATGGTTTTAGAGGCACCGCTGATGCAGGCGAAAAAGTTGGTAATTATATTGATGAAAAAACCGGTATACCCGTCATCTCCCTCTATGGCAATAAGAGACGGCCTTCTGCAGAAGATGTAAAAGATGTGGATGTATTGCTTTTTGACATACAGGATGTAGGTGTACGTTTCTATACATTTATTTCGTCGCTGGAAGAATTTATGGAGGCTGCCTTTGAATTGAAAAAGCCATTGCTGTTACTCGACAGGCCTAATCCCAATGGTCATTATGTAGACGGGCCGGTATTGGATAAAAAGTATAAATCTTTTGTTGGCATGCAACCAGTCCCCATTGTATATGGAATGACCATTGCCGAATATGCCATGATGCTGACCGGTGAAAACCTCCTTTCTGAAAAGGCCAATGCCTATGCTAATTATTTCAAAACCGTACAACAGCATCACCTGGACACCCCATTTCATTTCCAGATTATAAAATGCCAGAACTATACGCACAAGAGTAAATATGTGCTGCCCATCAAACCCTCCCCCAACCTGCCGAACATTCAATCAATATACCTGTACCCCTCCACCTGCTTCTTTGAAGGAACGGTTTTAAGTGAAGGAAGAGGTACTGACAAACAATTCCAGGTATTTGGACACCCCTCCTTACCAAAAGATCTTTATTCATTTACACCCATGCCCAATGACGGTGCCAAGCAACCTAAATTAAAAGGACAGGTTTGTTATGGATGGGATCTTAGTGGCAGTACATCCGAAGTGCTGAACCTGGTGGATGATAAAGTGCAAATAAAGTGGCTGTTGGAAGCATATAAACTATTTCCTCAAAAAGACAGTTTCTTTATTTTGCCCAAATCTGGCAACATGGAACAGTCATTCTTTACCAAGCTGGCAGGGAATAATGAATTGTGGCAGCAGATCAGATCCGGAAAAACTGAAGATGATATCAGGAAAACCTGGGAACCAAAGCTGGGGGAATTTAAACTCATAAGAAAGAAATACCTGCTATATGAAGATTTTGAGTAAGCAACATGCTGAGCCCAGAAGGAAATCGACAAAGTAATCAGAATAAAAAAAGACGGTGATTTACTAATTCAAAATTAAACCGCATTTCTATGCCAAAACTAAATTCGTTTAAAGGCAAAGCCTTAATTACAGCTTTGCTTCTTTTACTGAATTTCCGCTCCCCTGCACAAAAAGTTAAACTAGGAATTTCCTATGCCAGCAGCATTTATTCCAATAAAGAGAGATTTGAATTTACCAATGGAGAGCAAACAATTGTATTGGATTTTCAGCATCCTGCTGTTTATT
The DNA here is from genome assembly GCA_002352145.1 of Chitinophagaceae bacterium UBA2789. GTDB lineage: Bacteria > Bacteroidota > Bacteroidia > Chitinophagales > Chitinophagaceae > JJ008. Next base: position 91,955 of record DEHX01000139.1, on the reverse strand, counting down.
TTTCAAAGGAATATCAGGCAGGGCAACCTTATAGTATAAGCCAATTATCCGGCCCTAGACCAGTGACATTTCTGGACCAGCAAAGAGGTACGATGGGGAACGAGGATAAATTATTGATGGCAAATTGCGGTCACCCTCCGTTAACAATTTATAAATTAAAAGTTATAGGTGTAGAGCAGGGTGAAACTTTCAAGTTTAGTGATAATTACCGGAGAACATATAATATTCCAATTTCAACAACAACTAATTTAGGAGGATATCCAAGAGGTGATGACTACCTTATCAGCCAGACTGAAGGACCAAGACAATGCAGATTAAGCTTTAACCAGGGTATTGTCGGAGAAAACAGCATTACTGTGCAGGCAGATTGCCGTAAAGTTACCTCCACAAACCCGCCGGCACCACAGCATCGGTTTGATTTAGTGACCCGAAGTAGTGACAATAAAATTTTTAATACTTATTATGAAAGCTCAATGCCAGTAATAGGCGGTAAAGGAGAAGATGAAGCCCGTTATGTTGCTTTTGTGATGTATGGAAAAAATATTGACGGTTCCAATGGTAATTACCGGCAGATCTTTTGGAGAGACAGAAAAGCAGGTATAACAAAATTAATAAGCAAATCAGCAACTGGCGAGCAGGGCAATGGGAACAGCTTTTCGCCTTCTATATCAACAGATGGCCGTTTTATAGTATTTGAAACCTATGCCACTAACTTTTCCGGAACGGATAATAATACCGTTCGTGATATTTACCTATGGGATAAAACAACAGAACAACTGACACTAATTAGCAAGTCAATCTCAGGAACTACTGCTAACGGTGAAAGCTATGAGCCGGTTATTTCCGGCGACGGAAGTACAATTGCCTATACTTCCAATGCCAGCGATATTGTAAAACTGGAACCTGTATTTAATACTCCGAATGTCTATGTATGTGATGTTAATGGCGGCAGCACAGCGTTTATCACAAAAGATTTTGAAACCGGGAAAGCAGCTGGCGGATATGCACCCTCTATTTCGGATGACGGAACGAAAATTGCTTTTTGTGCCTATACTAGCCGGCTTGTAAAAAATGACGTCAATAACCTGTGGGATATTTTCTTATGGCAAAGAGGTGCTCCTGCACTTAAAAGGATAAGTATGACAGCTTCAGGTGGTGAAAGAAACCAGGGAACTGAAAGCTCCAGCAGGGTGGTTTGGCCATCCATTTCCGGGAATGGAGAGTTTGTTGTGTTTGCCACCACCGCTACAAATATGGAAAACGCAGAAGATAAAAACAATGCCCAGGATATTTTTATTTATAATACCTTGACCGATCATGTAAAACGGGTAACCAAAGCCAATGACCTTTCTGAACCGAATGGTGACAGCCCAGTCGGGCAGGGTGAACGTATTGGCATCAGTTACGATGGCAGCTGGATTGCTTATAATACCAATGCCACCAATCTTGGTGTTCCAAAAGGAAATATTGTAATTCAAAGTACACAGGACGGGAGAATAATACCAATAACAACATCAACTTACGGAAGTACAGCCAGACCAATGTTATCAAGATATGGAAATTATGTAACAGCAGGCTGCAGTGAAAAATACGATCAGCGGTTTCCTTCGTCCGGCATTTTTGTGATTTATACCGATAAAGGTCCTTGTATTAGTTGTAATGAATAGTTTTCACAACCCTGTAAAATTGAATATTTAAACCTTCAAACTATGATTTCAAAGAAAATAGTGTTGTATAAATCATTATTACTGATATTACTCCCATCATTGGTATTTGCTCAATCGGAAACTTATGACCTGGTAACTTTTACACCACCGGCAGGCTGGAAAAAAGAATCTAAAGAAACTATCATCACATACAGTCAAATAAACCAGCAAACCGGCAGTTGGTGTATGATATCTGTTGTAAAAAGCACTGTAAGCAAAGGCACTATAAATGCAGATTTTTCAAGCGAGTGGAATGAATTGATTGTAAAACCTTACCAGGCCTCCGCCTCACCCGAAAATAACGAAGTAACAGAAGCTGATGGCTGGAAGATAAAAGCGGGTGGCGGAAAATTTACATTTAATAAAGCTGATGCTATTGCATTGCTTACGACATTCAGTGGTTATAATCGTTGTGCAAGTATCATTTCGCTTACCAACAGCCAGGAATACTTACAGACTATACAGGATTTTCTCTCTTCAGTTGACCTGAAAAAGCCAACAACAACTAGCAGCGTTGAGCCAAAGGAAAAAACAAAAACGGTAGCAGATGGTTTTGCCTTTAATATCACCAACTTTGATGATGGCTGGACCAGTACTGTACAAACTGATTGGGTAGAAGTTATAAAAGGGAATGTGAAAGTATTGCTGCACTATCCGAAAGAAGGAACAATTTTTCCAGCAGATCCTGAACCGCTGACAAATGCTGCCTGGAATATTTTGGTAGCTCCCAGGTACAGTAATCTGAAAAATTACAAAACAGCATATATCAGTACCTATAACAGGCCTTATCTTGGATTTGGGAATGCTACAGAGAATGCCTCTGGTAAAGATGTTTTTATTGTTTTCTTCCGGCAGGGTGAAACCGGATGGATTGAGTTTGTAATACCCGATAAGAGCACATTTATACAAAGCTTTGGGTTCGATCCTTATAATATACGCTGGGATAGTAATACTGATTTAATGAACGCATTGATTAGTATGAGTAATTACAACAAATTTGCTATTGCTGCTTCTGATTTCACCGGTACATGGACCAGTGATTTTTCCGGTGTACAACAACTTTACAGTGTTTACACGGGGCAATATGCCGGCATGAATATTAACCAGTCTAACGAAACCTTTCAATTTGGCACAGGCAATACCTACAATTGGAAACTGCTGGCTGTAAACGGAATGGTAGGAAATATGAAATACGCTGAAGTAAAATCTGCCGGAAAATTTACGGTGCTTAACAACTGGCAAATAAGCTTTTCAAAAATTGAAAATAAGGCAAAAAAATACCATGCCTATTTTAAATGTATTAAAGGAGCCAGGTTATTGATGCTGCTGGATGCTGACTACCCGGGCAGCGGAATTTATACAGCCTATGGTAAAAAATAAAAAAAGGGTTTAGTTACCTTCGCAGTAAGTATGAGAGATTACCGGTCACTGCGAATTGTTTTTATGGGCACTCCCGAGTTTGCTGTAGCATCATTAAATGCACTGGTGGAAGCCGGATGCAACATTGTCGCAGTGATTACTGCACCCGATAAGCCTGCTGGCAGAGGGATGAAACTGACCGAAAGTGTTGTAAAAAAATACGCTGTTGAGAACGGACTAAAAGTGCTGCAACCTGAAAAATTAAAGAACCCGGAATTTTTAACTGCCTTAAAATCTTTAAATGCCGATCTGCAGATAGTCGTTGCTTTTCGCATGTTACCTGAAGCAGTTTGGAATATGTCCCCAATGGGTACCGTTAATGTACACGGAAGCCTGTTACCTCAATATCGCGGCGCTGCTCCCATCAACTGGGCCATAATCAACGGAGAAAAAGAAACAGGGGTAACCACTTTCAAACTAAAACATGAAATTGATACCGGAGATATCTTGTTACAGGAACGTTTTCCTATCGGAGACGATGAAACTGCAGGAGAAGTGCATGACCGCATGAAAGAAATTGGAGCAAAGATTTTAGTGGAAACGGTGAAAGGCCTGGCTGAGGGCAGTCTTACTGAACAACCTCAAACCTTAGAACTAAAGCCTCAAACTTTAGTTCATGCGCCAAAAATTCATACGGATACCTGCATTATTCATTGGGACAGGCCGGTTGAAACAGTCCACAATCTCATACGGGGCCTTAGCCCTTATCCGGGTGCATTTACCATTCTTAATGAAAAAATGCTCAAGGTTATCCGTTCTAAAAAAGAAATAACCTACCCTAAAAGTACTGAAGGTGATTATGAAACAGATGGAAGGACTTTTTTAAAGTTTGCCTGCTCAGATGGTTATATTCACTTATTAGAAGTGCAGCTCGAAGGCAAAAAGCGTATGAGTATTACCGATTTTCTGAAAGGCTACCGTTTTAATGGCAATTAGTAATTCACTTTGACAATAAACTTATCCTGCTCAGTAATATCAAGAGCGGCTGCACCTGCATTACTGATACGTATATCCAGTCCCTGGTTTTGACGGATACCACTCATTTCTCCCAAAACCTTTGCGTAAATAGCTTTATTATTGGAAGGATTAATGATGCGGACAATCGTTCCAGGTTGAACATTGTCAATGAGTAAATAATATTTCCCATCCTCCCAGCCACTGAGTGTTTTAAAAATACTGGCTGTTACGGTTTCATCTTTTGAAGGAGCAGACAACTTTGATTGCTGTTCAAAATGGTTTTTAAAATACCCTTGCCCTTCAATGGTCACTTTTCTTACCTCTTTTACAACAGGCGGAGGATCTTTTTTCTCTTCTTTCTTCTCAGCTTTTTCTTCATCTTCTGCCACTTTCTTCACTTCCTTTTTTGTCAGGTCAGCTTCTTCCGTTACATCAGGCTGCTTTTCTTTCTTTTCCTCAGCAACAGGCTGGTCATTTTTGGGACTGCCTGAAACAGTAATCGACTTCATTTCACTGCTCAGTAAAAAACCAATGATCAGCTTTGTATCTTTCTTTAACTCATCAGAAGAAAGGTTATTCCACCAGCGGAGGTTAGCTAATGACACTTTGTTGTACTTATTACTGACAGACATCAATCCTTCTTTCTCACCCGTTCTGTAATAAACTGGAGTTCCTTTACCGCCATTTTGTGTAAAATTGGTATCAGTCAGGGGAATTCTTATTTTCTGTTCGATCTGCAGCCCTTTGCTGATATCAAGTTTATTGTAAGAAGCAATGAACCGGGGATGAACATTGTATAACCTTCCTATTGCAAAAAAGCTTTCTTTTGGAGCAACTTTATGTTCAAGATACAGGCCTTTGTCGCCTTTCTTTATCATCAGGTCACCCTTTTGTGCGGCCAGATGCCAGGCGCATAAAACAAATGACAAAACAAATAAGAACAACTTCTTCATAACGACAAGATTTGGGTGCAAAGATGTGATTTTTTTGCCGTTGATGACCTTAAAAATCTTTCAAAATCCGCAGTTCCTTGGGGTAATAGTTATTTATCCTGTTAGGTAAGATATTGACCCATCCTAATGGATGGCCCTGATAGGTAGCTATTTGCCAGCCCCTGATTGTAGTTTCCAGCCTGAATTCCTTTCGCTGAAGATATTTTATAGCATCGTCATAGGTCAACTCGATTTTACCAACCGAATCAGCTACTAAACCACTCATCGCCAATGCATGATCCGGAATCAATTTTTCCCGCATCAGTTCACCTGCTAAAACACCGGAATAAACTACCCTGAGATGAGCAAGCAGCAGATTAAAATCATTGTACAGAATTTCTGGCCAGGCATACACAGTATCTTCATGCTTGATGAATGACAGGCCATCTGCCTTCACCCAGTTATTGACAATAGCCTTTTCCTTAATTGTAATTGATTCAACCTTTTCTTTGATTTTAGGAGCAACATAAACATCTCCCTCCTTTTTTTGAAAGCAGGCAATGAAAAAGCCCTCTCCTTTTACTTTATCTGGCCAAAACCGGTAGCCTCCATCAGAAATTGTAATTCCCCACCCGGGATCAACCGATAAAGCAACAGGAGCCACTGAAAATTCTTTATTCAGCCAATCAACTATTTCTTCGTCTTCCTGCCTGGAATAGGAACAGGTAGAATAAATTAAAATGCCATCTTTCTTCAAAGCGGGCAAGACATCAGCCAGTATCCTTTGCTGACGCTGTGAACATAACGCTACATTATTCTCACTCCATTCAGCGATGGCTTCCGGATCTTTACGAAATAATCCACTACCACTGCATGGTGCATCCACTATAATAACATCAAAGTAGTTGGACAACCTGGCAAATTCTTTAGGATCATTATTGGTAACAACTACGTTTGCTGAACCCCACTTAATCATATTATCCTTTAGGATACCTGCCCTTGAACGTATAACTTCATTACTGACGAGCAAACTATCCTTTGAGATTAGTGACTGGATATGAGTAGATTTCCCGCCAGGGGCCGCACAAAGATCAAGCACCCTAAACGGTCTTGACATATCTGTTGTTTGCCTTAAAGCCTGCTCCAAAAACATAGACGAGGCTTCCTGTACATAATAACAACCAGCATGAAACAAAGGATCAAAGGTAAAGGATGGGCGGGATTCGAGATAATAGCCTTGCTCCGTCCAGGGTATTCCGGACTTTTGATTTTGAATTGCTGCTTGCCTTAAGGGATTCAGCCGTATAGATGTAATCTGTTCTGCAGAAGAATGTACAGCTTCAAAAGATTCTTTGTTAAACCCTTCCAGGCCATGCAAAGAATGGAGTAATGCTGACGGCAATTGCATAGTGTAAAACTATGAAGTAATTATTACGTACCGCTTTTTACATACTCTTTATCTCTGAAACGAGGTCTTGCAAAACCTTTTTGGCATCGCCAAATAACATGGATGTTTTTGGCCGGAAAAAAAGATCATTTTCAATTCCTGCATACCCGGGCTTCATGCTGCGTTTATTAACAACAACATTCTTGGCAAGTTCAACATCGAGAATTGGCATTCCGTATATCGGGGAAGCCGGATCAGTTTTAGCAGCAGGATTAACAACGTCATTTGCACCCAGTATAAGTACCACATCAGTAGTTGCAAATTCTTCATTGGCCTGCTCCATTTCCAGCAATTTCTCATAAGGCACATCGGACTCAGCAAGTAAAACGTTCATGTGGCCGGGCATACGGCCAGCCACGGGGTGAATGGCATAACGTACATTAACCCCTTTGCTCTCCAGCAATTTTTCCAGTTCATGACAGGCATGCTGTGCCTGTGCCACTGCTAATCCATAACCGGGGACAATCATCACTTTATTGGCATAAGCCATGACCACAGCAGCATCACTTAATGTAATTTCCTTTACAGCACCTTGTTGCTTTTGTCCGGCGGGTCCTGCCTTACTGCCTCCAAAAGAACCAATCAAAACATTTGTTAATGACCGGTTCATCGCCTTGCACATCAGTATGGTAAGCAATGTACCTGCCGCACCTACCAGGATACCGCCTGTTAGCATCGCCTTATTATTATATAAAAAACCTCCTGTTGCAGCAGCTACACCGGTGAAGGAGTTCAACAAAGAAATTACGACCGGCATATCGGCTCCGCCAATTGGCATAACAAACATGACCCCATATAAAAAAGCAAAAAAGCCCAACAGCAAAAATGGTAACATTATATTTTTAAACTGTGACTGGTACGCAAATACAGCTGCTGCCAATACAAGTAACAGGATAAAAATATTTAAAAGATGCTGACCTTTAAATGCAAAATCCTTGATTCTGCCGTTTAATTTTCCCCATGCTATCACACTGCCGGCAAATGAAACAGATCCAATAATTGCCCCTGCTATTATTGTTATATACTCTCCCACCGGCATTACAGATGAATAAGGAATATCCATTGGCCCCTTGTAATGCTGGTACAGATGGTTGAACTCTGCAGCAGAAATCAATGCCGCACATGCACCTCCCATACCATTAAAAAGACTCACCATCTCAGGCATGGCCGTCATTTTCACTTTCTTGGCTGCCAATGTACCTATTACTGACCCGATAATGATCCCTCCAAAGATCCAGGCGTAATTTCCGAGTTTTTCACCTCCATCCTCATACAGAAAAATTGTAGCAAATATGGCAAGAGCCATTCCTGCGGCAGCCACCAGGTTGCCGTTTCTTGCCTTGGCCGGATTGGAAAGCATTTTCAGACCTACAATAAATGTAACTGAAGCGATGATATAACAAAGAGTAAGTATATTAAGTTCCATAAAGTCCTTTTACTTTTTCTTCTTTTTAAACATTTCCAGCATCCTGTCAGTAACTACAAAACCACCAACCACATTTAGTGTTCCGAGTATAACCGCCAGGAAGCCTATGATAAGGGCCAGGTAGTTGTCACTTTCGGCTTTACCCATTACAATGATCGCCCCAATTATGACAACCCCATGTATGGCATTGGCTCCACTCATGAGCGGCGTATGCAAAACACTTGGCACATGACCAATCACTTCTATTCCTACAAAAATCATTAGAATGACTATGTAGATGATTTGCTGGTTAGCCGTAATCCAGTTTAGCAATGAATCCATATTTTTATTTTAAACGTTCATGTATTATTTCAGTATTATGAGTAATACAACAGCCTTTCACCAGGTCGTCATCCCAGTTCAGGTTAATAGCTCCTTCTTTCGTAATAATCAACTGTAAGAAATTAAGCACATTTTTTCCATACATCTTACTTGCATCAGAGGGCATGGTAGATTGTAAGAAGGAATTACCAACAATACTGACTCCATTAACAACAACTGTCTCATTGTTTTTAGTAAACGGAGTATTTCCACCTGTTGCTGCCGCCAGGTCAATTATTACTGAACCATTGCGCATAGCTCCGATCATTTCTTCAGTAATAAGCAACGGGGCCTTTTTTCCGGGAATTTGCGCAGTAGTAATAATAATATCAGCTTTTGCTGCACTTTCTGCTATTTTGGCCTTCTGACGCTGCATAAACTCTTCTGACTGTTCAACAGCGTATCCGCCCGCCTTACTTGCATCAGCTGCGCCTTCCACTTCTATAAATTTTGCACCAAGGCTCATTACTTCTTCCTTTACAGCAGGTCTTGTATCAAAAACCTCCACTACTGCACCAAGCCTTCTTGCAGTTGCAATAGCCTGCAGCCCTGCAACACCAGCACCTAAGATCAGTACTTTGGCAGGTGCTATACTACCGGCAGCTGTCATGAACATGGGAAAATATCTTCCATATGTATTGGCAGCAAGTAAAACGGCTTTATACCCGGCAATATTTGCCTGTGAGCTCAACACATCCATGGCTTGTGCACGGGTGGTGCGGGGCAGCATATCCAGGGAAAACGTTGTAACCCCTGCACTTGCCCATTGTTTCATTAATTCAATGTGAAATAATGGCTGGTAAACACCTATGAGTACCTTTGATTTAAGGGCAGTGATTTCATTTAGTGCAGGTTGATGAATAGTCAGTATAATATCAGAAGAAGCCAATACCTCGTTCCGGCTTTTTATTTGTGCCCCTGCTTTCTTATACTCCGTGTTATTACAAAATGCTTTTTCACCGGCCCCGTCTTCTATAAGAACATTTATTCCTTTTTTTGTCAGCGTACCAACAGCTTCTGCCAATAAGGATACTCTTGTCTCGGGGGCAGGTTCTTTCAAAAGGCCAATCGTCATAATAATATTTCTTTTTCGGTAGGAAACTTTGATTTTGGCGGTGGTGAAGATATTGATTTTTTGACCACCTGCACAAGCATTCCGATTGATTTTGATAAGGTTGCGAGCTTTCTTTCGTCAGTCTCAGAACCGAATGGAAAAATGTTGTTTTTCCCTGAATTCCTTTCGGAAAACAACAATTCCAATAAAGAATAAATCGATTGTACAGCGTACATCCGGGCTATTCTTTATTGTCTCCCAGGCCTGCTCCATCCCTTTACTCCAATGAATGTCATCAAAAACAAGTATACTGTCATTATGCAGATGCGGAAGCAACATTTGAAAATAATTCTCAGTGGGTATTCGCCTGTGGTTTCCATCAATAAAGGCAAAATCAACAGTGTTCGTCCCTTTTAATACGTCGGGCAAAGTATTGTCAAAATTGCCTTCAACCAGTTCAATATTACTTATGTCTAATTGCCGGAAATTAAGCTTAGCTATGGCTGCAATTTCTTTTGCGCCTTCCATAGTCACAATTTTCGAAGCAGGATTGGCCAGCGATAAATAAGTAGTTGTTATTCCTAATGAGGTGCCCAGTTCAAGTATGGTGGCAGGCTGGTAATATTTAACTATCCGGAAAAGAAGCTGACCATACTTTTTGGATTTGGCTGCATTTCGGGCTATGGATTTGATACTTCGCTCTTGTTCCTTTAAAACGGCAGAACCTGCACCAAAATCTTCAACGATAAACATCCTCGAATCACTCAGCAACCGCTTTCGCAGCCCTTCTGCTTGTTTGTATTCCTTATAAGGGCTATTATCATTCAGTACCTTAGTGATGAAATCAAAAATAAATGGTGAATGGGTACCATGCCCCTTGCCATTGGAAGATGTAAGATAATACCTGAGATATTTGAGAGCTAAATATGGTGCATAGTACATGGAAAAAATGATTCAGTGTTATCCAATTCTTTCCCAAACCTGGAACGAATAGTTATAAGCGTTTTTCTCATCTGCTTCATGATTCTTTTGGCTGACAAGGTGCCATTGCCCCTGTGTCAATACAGGAAAGAAAGTATCACCAACAGGCTCTGCCTCTACCCTGGTCAGGTATATTCTTTGGGCCTTATCAAAGAGTGCTTTGTATATTTCTCCGCCTCCGATCACCATCACTTCTTTTGCATCCGTTTCTTTTGAAACAAAAAGGGCATCTTCAATATTTTTTACAGCTACGGTATTATCAGCCTTCCAGCCATGTTGTCTTGTTATCACAATATTTTTTCTGCCGGGCAGTGCCTTGCCAAGGGAGTCAAAGGTCTTTCGGCCCATTACTATCGGCATACCCCATGTTACATTTTTAAAATGCTTCATGTCATTGGGTAAATGCCAGGGCATTTTGCCATCTTTTCCAATGGCATTATTGGTGGCTGCAGCAACAACTAGGGAAATGATCATAAAGTGAACATTATACTTTAAAAATAGATCATACTGCCACCGGTGCTTTAATAGCCGGATGGCATTGATAATTTTCCAATGTAAAATCCTCAAACTTAAAACTGAAGATATCTTTTACAGCCGGATTCAGGTTCATTACAGGCAATGGAAAAGGACTTCGGTTAAGTTGCAGGTTTACTTGCTCCATGTGATTACTGTAAATATGTACATCTCCGAACGTATGCACAAAATCACCCGGTTCTAAATCGCAAACCTGTGCTATCATCATCGTTAATAATGCATAGGAGGCTATGTTAAAAGGTACCCCAAGAAATACATCTGCACTCCGCTGGTATAACTGGCAACTGAGTTTGCCTTCAGCCACATAAAACTGAAACATGTTATGGCAGGGCATCAACGCCATTCTGGGCAGATCAGCTACATTCCATGCACTGACGATAAGCCGGCGGCTGTCAGGATTATTTTTTATTTGCTTAATAAGATCAGTGATCTGATCAATTACGACTCCATCTTTGCCTTCCCAGCTGCGCCACTGCTTGCCATAAACAGGGCCCAGCTCTCCGTTTTCATCCGCCCATTCATTCCAGATAGAAACTCCATGTTCTTTCAGATAAGCAATATTGGTTTCTCCTTTTAAAAACCAAAGTAATTCATAGATTATACTTTTCAGGTGCACCTTTTTAGTAGTAACCAACGGAAAGCCTTTTTGCAGGTTAAAACGCATCTGGTAACCAAAAACACTCCTGGTACCTGTTCCGGTACGATCTTTTTTATCAGTACCGTTTTCTAAAATATGTCTGAGCAGATCATGGTATTGTTGCATGCCTGCAATTTACAGCAAAGCTTTGACCCCGGAACTGCCAGGCTTCGCCTGTGAGCAACCTGTTAATTGAGGACAAACATTAAAAAAAGTGATTTTAGTCAGCATCGCAATCGATGACGTACATTAATTTGGACGTAGCAATCCAATACAGCTCTTATGCTTAATTCAAGGAGATTTTATAAAGAACTGGGCAACCTATTTTATGCCATTGCTGCGGCTGATAAAAAAATTAGTCCTAAAGAAAAGAAAACATTGGATGATGAAGTGCAGTTTGCCTGGAAACATTATGACAATACAACCGACCGGTTTGGTTCAGACCGGGCCTTTCTGATTGAATTTGAATTTGAAACGATGGAGGATAACAGCGAAACAGCGGAAACTGCTTACCAGGCATTTGAAACTTTTTTCCGGGAGAAAAAAAACGAGATAGATGAACATACCCGTGCAAGAATATTCAATAGCGCCAGGCATATTGCCGAAAGTGTACGAAAGATCAACCACGAAGAGCTGAGCTACCTGGTTAGATTAAAACAGCTGCTGGAACTTTAAGCCTTAATTTTCCTGCGGGCAACTTCTTTTTTAATTAACGATAACTCACGGCCGGTTTGTCCTTTAACAGAAGTGTTTTCTTGTGCCCTTCTCATCAGGTATTTTATAACATCTTTAATTGGACCAAAAGGAAGGTATTTGCTTACGCTGCAGCCTGCATGAGCCAGGTTGAATGTAATATTGTCGCTCATGCCATATAACTGGCTCCAGTGCACATGCGGATGATTCAACGGGAGGCCTTTTTCCTGCAATAACTGTGCAGCGTACATGTTACTATATTCATTATGTGAAGCTACCATCAACGCAATACGATCAATATGGTCAATACAGAATTTCACACTTTCATTATAGTCTCTGTCCGTACTTTCCTTATCCGGCATAATAGGTGATGGATAACCTCTTTCAGCAGCTCTTTTTCTTTCTTTTTCCATGTAAGCACCTCTTACCAGCTTGGCACCCAGGATAAAATTTCTTTCTACTGCCGCCTCGTAAGAATCCTTTAAGAATTGCTGCCTGTCCGTACGATAATGCTGTGTGGTATTATATACTACAGCCCTCTCTTTGTTAAAGGTATCCATCATCAAAATGGTCAATGCATCTAGGGGCTCAGTTATCCATGTTTCTTCAGCATCAATAGACACACCAACATCATTCCGGGCTGCGGCATCACAAACCCTCATCACCCTGTGGCGTACCCGGTGCCATTCCTCTCTTTCTTCTACGGATAATTTATCCAGCATGGCAAGATATCTCTTCATCAATGTGCCCTGTTCCTGGTGCATCATTTCATCCATCTTTTCCAGTAAAGCAAACCGGGCAAAACCGGTAATTTTCACACTCATGAAGGGAATATTGGGCTGTGTAGCGGCATAATTAATCACTTTGATAAAAACCTCACAGGCATTGTCAAAGTTCTCCTCACCTTCTTTTCCTTCCACTCCATAATCAAGTATGATCTGTACATTATACTTTGCCAGCATTTGGGCTACCGGGTCAATTTGCTCCAGAGTTTCACCACCAACAAACTGAGAAAAGATTGTTTTTCTGATAATACCCTTAACCGGCAAGCCCACTTTTAATGCCCATGGAGCCATTTTAGCCCCGATTTTAACCAACCACGGTCTGGACATCATTGAGAAAAGGAAATGTGCCTTTTTTAATTCTTTGTCTGATTTGTATTGAAATGCGAATTCTGTATTGTCAAATGAAATGACATTCGGTGCTTTGTTACTCATACGGCATTTATTAATCCTTACCGGGAATTAATATCCCAATTAGCCGCAAAAATAGCTGAAAGAAGGCTCAAAAAAAGAGAGAATAATCATATTGCCTGGTGATTAAACGGCTGCAATACCATTTCACTAACTACCCCGCTTGCAGGTTGCTGGCATAAATACCAAATTGCCCTGGCAGCTTCTTCCGTTCTGATCATTTTTTCCCGCTGTACCCGCAGATCAATATTGTCCCAAAAAGATGAATCAACCCCGCCCATAAAAATATTAGTAATACGGATTTCTGTCCGCTTCACCTCTTCCCGGATGCTTTGCATCATGCCTGTAAGTCCATATTTGCTGGCACTGTAGGCGGCTGCGCCGGCCATTGGTGTTTTGCCCAGCACTCCGGGTATATTAATAATCAACCCTTTTTTTACCTCCTTCATGGCTGGTAAAAAAGCCTTTACGAGTAAAAAACTTCCGTATAAATTGTAGTGAATGGTTTGCAGAAACTCATCTTCGCTAAGGTTTTCAATAGGTTTGATAATACCAATACCTGCTGTATTTATCAGAATATCGATGGATGGATAAATGGAAAAATATTTTTTGCTTAACGCTGACACCTGATCCGGATTGGATATATCTGCAGAAAAGGTTCTATCGGAACTGATGCCGGACTGCGTAGCGATGACAGAGAGTTTATCACTGCTTCTTCCCGTTAAAAAGAGATTGGCACCGCTTGCTGCTAATAGCTTAGCCACAGCGGAACCGATTCCGCCGGTAGCTCCTGCAATGAGAATGTTTTTACCTTTTACTGATTCCATACCTTATTCTTTTGTGCAACAACAAACCTGCCGCTCATTTGTTGAAGCAATCATGAAATCAGTTTCCCTTGTTTTTCCGCACCAATTGTTTGCTGTAAACCCAGCACTAAAAAAAGACAGGGAGATCTGCTTAATCGAAGAATTCCTTTTTTTCCGGCAGTACAATTTTCACCGGAAAAAACTGGTACTGCACAGGGCATCCCTAAAAGCCTATGAAGCTTACCTGCTTTCTAAAAATTACAAAGTCAATTATATTGAAACGACCACTAACATAGCTGACATACGTTTACTCATCAATAAATTGGCCAACCGATCGGTAACCGAAATCCATTACACTGATACTGTCGACAACTGGCTTGAGAAAAGGATTATTTACGCTGCCAAAGCACATCAGATCAGGCTGGTAAAATACCCCACACCCAATTTCCTGAACCAACCCGGGGATTGGGATCATTTCTTTTCCACCAAAAAAACATATTTCCAGACCGATTTCTATATAGAACAGCGAAAGAAAAGAAGATTACTGCTCGAAAAAGACATGAAACCTGTCGGTGGCAAATGGACATACGATGCTGAGAACAGGCTCAAATTTCCCAAACATGAAACCGTGCCTTTGATCAAAAGACCCGAAAAGAATAAATATGTAGATGAGGCCATAAAATATGTTTCGAAATATTTTCCGGGCAATTATGGCAGCATGGAAGACTTTAGCTATCCCGTTACTTTCACTGATACAGACAAATGGCTTGACGACTTCCTGGAAAACCGGTTTAGCAAATTCGGTATTTATGAGGATGCAATGGTACAGAACGAAAGCATACTTTATCACTCTGTTCTTACACCCATGCTAAATATCGGGTTGATTAATCCGCAACAGATCATAGATAAAGCAATACAAGCTGCCATTGACAAGGAAATCCCGTTAAATTCATTAGAAGGATTTATCCGCCAAATCATTGGATGGCGGGAATTTATTCGCATAGTATATGAAAGGGAAGGCACCCGCCAAAGAACAACCAACTACTGGAAATTTACCCGGAAGATACCTCTTGGTTTTTGGAATGGTATTACCGGTATTCACCCAATAGATACAGTCATAAAAAGGCTTTTAAAGACAGGTTACTGCCACCATATTGAACGATTGATGGTGCTCGGCAATTTCATGCTATTGTGTGAGTTTGATCCTGATGAAGTTTACCGGTGGTTCATGGAAATGTTTGTTGACAGTTATGATTGGGTGATGGTTCCCAATGTGTATGGTATGACCCAGTTTGCTGACGGAGGACTGATGACAACTAAGCCGTATATAAGCGGCAGCAACTACCTGCTAAAAATGGGTGACTGGCATAAAGGCGAATGGACACACATATGGGATGGCCTGTTCTGGCGTTTTATGCATGTACACCGTAATTTTTTTCTCACAAATCCGAGGTTGGGTATGCTGGTAAAAACCTTTGATAAAATGCCGGCAGAGAAAAGAAAAGCCCATTTAAAAAATGCAGAAGAATTCTTAAAAAACCTTGAATGATGAAATCTGTAAAAAAATCAGACCTGCCGCAAAAGATATGCATAGTTTGCCAACGTCCGTTTACATGGCGAAAAAAGTGGAAACAAGTTTGGGAAGAAGTAAAATACTGCAGTGACAAATGCAGGATGAACCGCCACATATCTGGTTAACGTTTACTGATCTTGTTACCTGAAATTGCCCGCTGCCTGCTGCACTTAAAACGGCTTACACCGGTAATTCTTAGTTTTTGATGCTTGGTGCTTCTGCCTGCCATTCTTTTTCGCCACATAGTAAAGCTGCTTCTTTTCATATGCCGGCGCATAAGCGCAATAACATCCTTTTCTCCTAATCCAAACTGAACCCATATTGCCTCGAAAGGTGTTCTGTCTTCCCAGGCCATTTCTACAAGGCGGTCTATATCCATTTCTGTCAAAGATTTACCTGTCTTTTGCATAAAATCCTGAAACAACTTGTTATCGTATATCTATACAACCATCAGGCAGGCTAATTGTTATAAGTATATGCAGCATATTGAATTCCCCACTTCGTATTCTGAAATTCTTAAAAGAATAGATGAAATTGATCCCATTGAATATGCCCGGTCAAGAAATTATTTAAACGGATCAGTAACTTACCTGTCACCTTATATTTCAAGGGGAGTCATCTCAACTAAAAAAATTCTGCAATCCATTTTAGAAAAAGGTTTTACCCCGGCACAATCCTTAAAGTTTATACAGGAATTAGCATGGAGAGAATATTTCCAAAGAGTATGGCAACACCTGGAAGATGATATTTTAGATGACATCAGAAGAACCCGTACAGGTGTAAACAACAGGCAGATATCTGCTGCGCTAATTAATGCCGCCACAGGTATCGAATCAATTGATAAAGGAATCAATGAGCTATACGAAACTGGGTATATGCACAATCACCTTCGTATGTATGTAGCCAGCATTGCCTGCAACGTAGCAAAATCTTACTGGGATATGCCCTCCCGGTGGATGTATTATCACTTGCTGGATGGCGACATTGCAAGCAATACCTGCAGCTGGCAATGGGTAGCGGGCAGTTTTTCATCCAAACAATATTTCGCTAACCAGGAAAACATTAATAAGTACACCGGGAGCAAACAGATCAATACATACCTTGATAAAGCTTATGATGAGCTGGCGGAGCAAAACATACCAGAGCCTCTAAACAAACTTATTTCCCCTGTATTATCTACCAATTTACCGGAAAAGAATACCCCGGTGCTAAATGAACATTTACCCACACTGCTCTATACTTCATATAACCTGGATCCGGAGTGGAGAACAGATATGGAAGCCAACAGGATATTACTATTGGAACCTTCGCACTTCCGGCAGTTTCCGGTAAGCGAAAAGGTTTTGGCCTTCATCATACAACTGGCCTCCAATATCAAGGGCATCCAGCTTTTTGTTGGTGAACTGAATGAAATACCCGGACTGAACAATTCAAAAGCGATTTATTCAAAAGAACATCCTGCTTTCAAACATTTTCCGGGCATCAAAGTCGAAAGGGATTGGCTATTTCCGGAAATAAAAGGCTTTTATAATTCTTTCTTCAGTTACTGGAAACAATGTGAACGATCTTTAAGTAAAATGGAGAAAAGAGTACCTGCATTGTTGCGTGCCTGAAAATACTGTTCTGGTACACTTATCTTTGCGAAAAATAACACATGGAGCCCCGCAAAGCCTCGGACAGCCTTACTATAATGACGGAATTGGTACTACCTAACGACACCAACATCTTTGGTAATTTGATGGGTGGCCGTCTTATGTATTGGATGGACATAGCAGCTGCCCTCGCTACACAAAAGCATTGTAACGCACCAGCGGTTACAGCATCGGTAGACAACATTTCTTTTGAAAGTCCGATCAAGCTGGGAAACGTAGTACATATTGAAGCTAAAATAACCCGGGCTTTCAACTCTTCTATGGAGGTACACCTGAAAGTATGGGGCGAAGACCTGATTCATCAATACAAGTATAAAAGCAACGAAGCCTATTACACTTTCGTAGCACTGGATCCTAACCGTAAACCAAGACCTGTACCCCCGGTGATTGCAGAAACGGAGGAAGAAAAGAAATTGTATGATGGCGCCCTTCGAAGAAGGCAGTTAAGATTGATACTGGGAGGAAAACTAAAGCCCGACGATGCTACTGAGTTAAAGGCATTATTCGTAAAGGATTGATCATTTATCCGTTGTCAGCCAGTGATGCTTACCCATCATCATGTGTTTTTTACTTTGTTCAATTGCATCCATTACCTGCGCAAGTATGTTCTCGGCTGAATCTTCATAATTGATTTGGAGAGGTTCTTTAAATGTTACTGATAACAAGGAGCCTTTCTTTTTAAATTTCAGGCCCTTTTTGTTAAATGCCCTCCAGAATCCACTAACCACTACTGGTATTACTACTGGTTTTATTTGCTTAATGATAAGTGCTGTTCCTTTTCTGCCGGGCGCAAAGGGTTTGGTGGTGCCTTGTGGAAAAGTGATCACCCAATTATTTTCCAATGCCCGGGTAATTTTTCTGGTATCGGAAGGATCAAGGCCCCTGCGTACTTCTTTGCCCCCCTCCCGCCATGTTCTTTTTACAGTCAATCCGCCAGCCAGCAGGAAAAGGCGGCTGATAAAACTGCCTTTCATTGTTTCCTCTGCTGCCACATAATTTACTCTCGTAAAAGGATTCAGTAAGTAGTAAGGGACTCCCAGCCTGTTCATTTTTCCCCATTTAACTGCACAAAAGATATGCAGGAAGGTTATGACATCAGCAAAATAAGTCTGGTGATTACTTACAAACAAAACCCTTCTTCTCGGCAAATCTTTCAAGTGTTCTGTGCCAGTAATTTTTAATCTATTAACCATTGTAAGACCCGGATATGAAAATGCACCCACAATAAGGTATACGATTTTCCTTACCGGGTGAAAATGTCTTAACCTGTCTGAAATGGAAGAAATAAAACTCATTAAACAAGCAATCTGGATTCAAATTAAGGAATTGTAAACGAAAGAACGTCTTACAGACTTGGGATTTATTACAATAAAAAACCCTTCTGGTTTACAGAAGGGTTTTAATTTCTCTATCTTAAAACGGAATTATTCAGGCTTTGCCTCTTCAGATGAAGCCGCTTCGCCGCTATCCATTTTCTTTTTCAGATCAGCCAGTACACCTAAGTCACCCAATGTGGCTTTTTCCACTTTGTTCTGAACACTCTTCACGGCTTTACGGGTAGTTTCAGCTTCAGCTCTTGCTTCTTTTTTAGCAGCTTCTGCAGCCTCTACTTGTCCCTGCTCCCAAATGCGGGTATGAGAAACCACAATTCGCTTTTCATTGCGGTCAAACTCAATTACCATGAACTGGGCTGTTTCATCAGCAGCAATGCTCTTTCCATCTTCCTTGCTCAGGTGACGGTTAGGAGCAAACCCTTCAAGTCCGTATGGAAGCTGAACAATAGCACCCTTATCATCTCTGCGGCTTACGGTTCCCTCATGAATGCTGCCGATTGCAAAAGTATCCTGCAGCGTATTCCAGGGATCTTCTTCCAGTTGTTTGTGTCCGAGTTGCAGTTTGCGGTTCTCTTTATCAATGCCAAGGATAACTACATCGATATTGCTGCCGACTTTAGTATACTCACTTGGATGGTTGAAACGCTTCAGCCAGCTCAGGTCGCTAATATGGATCATGCCACCGATGCCGGGGGCGAGTTCCACGAATACACCGTAGTTGGTGATGTTTTTCACCAGGCCGGTGTGGCGGCTTCCTTCAGCAAATTTTGTTTCAATATCATTCCATGGGTCAGCAGAAAGTTGTTTGATGGACAAACTCATCTTGCGACTTGCCTTATCCAGTGTAACTACTTTTGCTTCGTACTCATCACCCAATTTGAAGAATTCCTTCGCATTGATCGGTGTATTGGCCCATGTAATCTCAGATACATGCACCAGTCCTTCAACACCAGGCTGAATTTCCAGGAATGCACCATAATCTTCAATATTCACTACTTTACCCTTTACAATATTCCCTTCAGCAATATTATCTGCCAGAACATCCCATGGATGCGGAGTCAGTTGCTTCAGACCAAGGCTGATACGCTTCTTCTCATCATCGAAATCAAGCACCACCACATTGATCTTCTGATCAAGTTTCAGTACTTCAGAAGGATGAGAGATGCGGCCCCATGAAATATCAGTGATATACAACAGACCATCTAATCCACCCAGGTCCATAAAGGCTCCGAAGTCTGTGATATTCTTCACAGTACCTTCCAGTACCTGGCCTTTCTCCAGTTTGCTCATGATCTCTGCTCTTTGAGCTTCGATATCGCTTTCGATAAGTGCTTTATGAGAAACTACGGCATTCTTGATTGTCTCGTTGATCTTAACAACCTTGAACTCCATTGTTTTTCCAACAAACTGATCGTAATCTGTAACCGGCTTCACATCGATCTGTGAACCAGGTAAGAATGTTTCCATACCGAAGACATCAACGATAAGACCCCCTTTGGTCTTGGAAGTAACAGTACCGGTAATAACTTCACCTGTTTTGTGTACCTCAACAATTTTTTCCCATGCACGGGTAATGCGGGCCTGGCGGCGACTCAGGTTCAGGTGTCCTTCCCTGTCTTCTTTTTCTACAATCATCACTTCTACTTCATCACCAACAGACAGGTTTGGAATGTCGCGGAATTCATTCAATGAAATCAAACCATCACTTTTGAAACCGATATTCAGTACTACGTCGGTTTTGGTTAAACCAACCACAGTTCCTTTAATCAGTTCACCGTCGTTCAGTTGTACGAAAGTGTTATCATACACCTGGTGATATTTCTCTCTTTCTTCAGCAGAATAAGAAATCACATTGCGCCTGTCAACACTCCAGTCAAAATCATCATGAGCAGTAGCTACTGCTTCCACAGGTGCAGTTGTTGTCGCTGTAGTTACTTCAGCTTGTTCAGCGGAAGCAGACTCCTGTGCATCAGCGTTTAGTTGTTTTTTAATAATGTTATCAAACATGATAAATAGATCCCGAAGGGTTTTATTTCGGGGCAGCAAAGATAAGTTATAGTTCCGGCTTTAGGGAGGTTGAAGTGAGCTATTTTTTTGATACGGAAGCCGGCTGCAACACCTTGATTTAGCGTTCCTTGCGACGCTCCTTTCAGGGTTCTGGTCGCTGTTCATCTGTAAATATTCCTATATTCACCAAAAATAGGCCTTGCTGTATAAATTGTTGAAAATCCTGTCCCGACTCGCACTGCCGATATGGTGTCGAAGGCTGACCACTAACAAACCGGAAATATTAAAAGAAAAGGGGCCATTGCTGTTAGCCAGCAACCATCCCAATTCATTCCTTGATTCAGTTTTACTGGATACCGTTTTTCAACAACCAGTTTGGTCGCTGGCCAGGGGAGATGTCTTTAAAAAACCTTTTTACATAAAATTATTGACCGCTTTAAAGATCCTACCTGTTTACAGAACAAGTGAAGGAGTAGAAAACCTTTCTGAAAATTATAAAACATTTGAAGAGTGCATTACTATTTTCAGAAAAGGCGGGATAATCACAATCTACAGTGAGGGCAAATGCATCAATGAATGGCACCTGCGGCCTTTGAAAAAAGGGACCGCAAGATTAGCGGTTAAAGCATGGGATGAAAATATTCCCCTGAAAATAGTCCCCGTTGGGATCAATTACAGTTCATTTAGCAGGTTCGGAAAAAATATCTTCCTCAACTTTGGTGAAATAATCACGGCGACCGATATTATTAATGGAGGTGCAGACGGGCAACGGCATCTTGCTTTTAATAACAAACTGAAAAGTGAACTGGAAAAACTGGTGTTTGAGATACCTGCGGGTAATAAAGAGCTTAGACAAGAAAAGCTGGCAGTAAAAATTTCATTGGAAAAACGAATACTTCTTTCATTGCCGGCATTGCTTGGATGGCTGTTGCACCTGCCTTTGTTTTTACCAGTCAAACAATTCTCCAGACAAAAAACCAAAGGCACAGATCATTACGACTCTGTTATAACAGGTATTTTATTAATTATCTATCCGTTTTACCTGATTTTGATTTCAGTATTTCTTTTCCTGATAACCCTCAGTTGGTGGTACCTATTAGTGCTTACGGTATTTCCCTTTACAGCATGGGCATTTGTGCAACTAAAACCACAACTGGATTAATTCAACCGGCCGCAATTGACTTTGCCGCAATGAATCCGCTGGTCCATGCATGTTGAAAATTAAAACCACCTGTAACACCATCCACATCTATAATTTCTCCAGCAAAATACAGGTTACTGACTTTTTTGCTCATCATCGTGTTATGATCAATCTCGTAAAGTTTTATACCCCCGGCTGTCACGAATTCTTCTTTAAAAGTAGTTTTTCCTGTCACCTGCAGTTCATAATTGCATAGATGCTTAATGAACTTATTCTGAACAACAGATGGCATTTCAGCCCAGCGCATTGTTTCAGTAACACCTGATTGCATAGCCAAAAATTCCCATAACCTCCCCGGCAGACCATGCATATTCCTTCCTTTGATCCGCTGAGAGGCATTTTCATTCCTGATTTGTAAAAATCTTTCTTTCAAGGTTTGCTCATTCAGTTCTGGCAACCAGTTGATGGATATTGTAAACTCATAATTGAGCTTTGCCAGTTCCCTGGCGCCCCATGCACTTAACTTTAATACAACAGGACCACTGAGGCCCCAATGTGTTATCAAAACTGCTCCGGATTCTGCAAGTTTCGATTGCTGAATTTTCACTTTCACATTTTCTGCACTTATTCCCATCAGCTCCCTGATAGGGTGGCCTGGCAAATTAAACGTAAATAAAGAGGGAACCGGCTCTTCGATAGTATGACCTGTTTCTTTCAGCCAGTCAAACATAGATGACTTTGGGTAGCCGCCGCTGGCAACACATACATAATCAGCATTGAGCTGGCGGTGATCACTCAACTCCACATGGAATTTCTCCTGAGTTTTTTCCAGTTTCTTAACTTCGGCATTAAGCATTATTGCTACATTGTACGTACTGGCCTCTTTCAGTATACAACGAATAATAGTTTCAGAAGTATTGCTAACAGGAAACATTCTGCCATCCTCTTCTGTTTTCAGCGTTACTCCTCTTTCATCAAACCATTTAATAGTGTCAGTAGTAAAAAAATGGTGAAAGGTTTTTTTAACAAAATTTGCTCCCCGAGGATAGTTTCGGCTCATCTCTCCAATATCAAAGCAGGCATGAGTTACATTGCAACGACCACCACCGCTTACTTTTACTTTTGAGAGCAGCTTGTTAGACTTTTCAATAACAATAACTTTAAGTAACGGATTTAGTCTTGCAGCATTAACGGCACAAAAAAAACCAGCAGCACCTCCCCCAATTACTATGAGTTTCTTTTCCGCCATTTTTTAAAAGTGAACCCCTCAGCTGAGGGGTTGAAAAATTTTGGCAGTAAACAAATTGGCGTTGGCCGCTTCTGCCTTCTCAATAGGGCTATAATCAGAGAGAATGTCAGCCTTCGACTTCCTGACACATACATCATGTTCAAAATGTACTGATGGCTTTCCATCCATGGTCCTTACTGTCCAGCCATCAGATTCTGTATATACATCCTTCTTGCCCATATTGATCATGGGTTCGATGGCCAGTACTAAACCTTCTTTCAGTTTGGGGCCACTACCCCGCTTACCATAATTAGGTACTTGCGGATCCTCATGCAAGTTCTTGCCTAACCCATGCCCCACTAACTCCCTCACTACACCATAACCATGTTTTTTCTCTGTGTGTTCTTGTATTGCAAAAGCAATATCACCAACCCTGTTTCCAGCAATTGCTTTCTCAATTCCCTTGTACAAGGATTGTTTTGTGACCAGAATAAGCTGCATTACCTCTGGCCCGGGATCGCCAATGGCAAAAGTATAGGCATGATCTCCATGCCAGCCATTTAAAATGACTCCTACATCTACTGAAACGATATCACCTTCTCTTAATTCATTATCACCCGGGAAACCATGCACTACCACATCATTCACTGAAATACAGGAGTTATAAGGATAGCCGTGGTAGTTCAGGAAAGAAGGAACAGCATGATGATCCTTGATATATTCGCCAATCATCCTGTCAATTGAAAGTGTAGTAATACCCGGCTTTAAGTGCTTTGCCACTTCTGTCAATGTTTTGCTTACCAGCAAAGCACTCTGCCGCATCATTTCTACCTGTTCATTTGTTTTACAGATCATCATATCCTGCAAATATCTTTAAAAAAACAGACCCGGCAAGGATTGCTTACCGGGTCTGCCAATATCATTCAATTTATTACATTTGAACGGCAGAAGTAGTTTGTCTGCCCTGGATGCGTCCGCTCTTCATCAATCCGTCATACTGACGCATCAATAACTGTGTTTCGATTTGTTGTAATGTATCCAATATTACACCTACCATGATCAGCAGTGAAGTACCACCAAAGAAGGTAGAGAACTGCTGCGTTACACCAAAACGCTGTGCTATACCGGGGAGAATACCCACAAAAGCCAGCAATATAGCGCCGGGTAGTGTGATCTTATCCATGATGGCTCCGATATAATCTGCTGTAGGCTGACCAGGTTTTACACCAGGGATGAAACCATTATTCTGCTTAAGGTTATCAGCAATTTGCTTAGGATTAAAGATCAGGGCTGTGTACAGGAAAGTAAAACCTATCACCACAATGGAGTAGATAAGCATGTACCACACATTACTGTGATCATTCAATGCTCTCAGAAAACTACCACCACCAGTTGGGTTAAAGTTGGCGAAAATGGTAGGGATGAATATGATCGCCTGTGCAAAGATGATGGGCATTACGCCGGCACTGTTAACTTTCAAAGGCAAAAATTGTCTTGCTCCGCCGAACTGACGATTACCAACAATTTGTTTTGCATAGTTAACTGGTACCTTTCTTACACCCTGTATCAACAGGATACATCCCATGATAATAGCAATAAGAATGGCAATCTCTACAATGAATACTAATATCTNNGCCATTACGAACAGATTTGGCACTCAATTCCTGAAGGAAGGATTGTGGGAGGCGGGCCAGGATACCGATCATGATGATCAGTGATGTACCATTACCCAATCCTTTATCAGTTATCTTCTCACCCATCCACATTACGAAAAGTGTACCGGCTGTCAATACCACTACTGTTGACAACCAGAAAAAGTTGGCATAAGCAGGCATGATACCACCAGCCTGTGTCATACCACGAAGATAGGTAACATAAGCAGATGCCTGTAAAATCGTAACGGCAACAGTCAGGTAACGGGTGTATTGGTTGATCTTTTTACGACCGCTTTCGCCTTCTTTCTGCATTTTTTGAAACCGGGGTACTAAAACTGTCATCAACTGCATAAAGATTGAAGCAGAGATGTAGGGCATAATACCTAATGCAAAAATAGAAGCCTGGTTAAAGGCTCCACCGGAGAATGCATCAATCAATCCTAAGATACCAGTACTGTTCTGACCACTTTCCAAAGCATTGGGATCAATACCCGGCAATACAATATGTGTACCTACCCGGTAAATAGCAATCATCATGAGGGTGAACAAAATCTTGCCACGCAGCTCTTCAATGCTCCAGATATTTTTGAGTGTTTGTATTAATTTCTTCACGGGGATTAATAAAAGTTTAAGTGCTCTTAAAACATAAAAGACGCATTTTCAATGCGTTGCTGCAATTTAGTGATTTTACTTCACTATTTCGACAGACCCACCGGCTGCCTCGATTGCAGATTTGGCTTTATCACTAACAGCATTTACTTTGAAAGTGAATTTGCCTTTTATTTCTCCATTACCCAGGATCTTTACTCTGTCGTTCTGGCTAACCAGTCCGTTAATGTATAGATTCTCGAGAGATACTTCAGTGAAATTGTACTTTTCAGCTAATTGTTCTATCTGTCCGAGATTGAAAACTTTGTACTCAACACGGTGAGGATTTTTAAATCCACGTTTCGGTATACGGCGCTGAATAGGCATCTGGCCACCTTCGTGGGCCATTTTATTCTTAAAGCCGGCACGGCTTTGTGCACCTTTTGTACCTTTTGTAGAAGTTCCGCCATGTCCGGAACCATCACCACGACCAATACGTTTTACTTTGTGAGTTGCGCCTTTAGCAGGCTTTAATTCGTGTAGTTTCATTTTGCTTTTATTTTTTACTCATCGCCCCAAAAGCGTCGGGGCTCGCATAAAGTGTCCAGTTTGAGCAGGTATGCTCAATTATTTTACATCTTCTACTTTCACCAGGTGGGTCACCTTGCGGAGCATACCCATTATTTGGGGAGTAGCCTCCACTTCTTTAGAAGAGTTGGTTTTATTAAGACCTAAAGCTTGAACCGTCAGCTTTTGACGCTCTGGTCTGTCAATAGGACTTTTTACTAAAGTGATCTTTATCTTTTTCATAATTCAAATTAGTTTGAACTGGTATTAACCGTTGAATACTTTCTTTAAACCAAGTGTACGGGTTTTGGCAACAGAAACCGGCTCACGGAGCAGTGCAAGAGCTTTGAAAGTTGCTTTCACCACGTTGTGAGGATTGGCGGAGCCTAAAGACTTTGCCAATACGTCTGTTACACCAGCGGCTTCCAATACAGCACGCATTGAACCTCCGGCAATCACACCTGTACCATGTGCTGCAGGCTTGATGAGAACTTTGGCAGCGCCTTCTTTCGCCCACTGATCATGAGGTATGGTTCCTTTCATCACCGGAACTTTGATGAGGTTCTTTTTGGCATCTTCAATTCCTTTAGTGATGGCTTCCTGAACTTCTTTGGCTTTGCCCAAACCATGACCTACCACACCATTTTCATTGCCAACAACCACCAGTGCAGAGAAACTGAAGGCACGGCCACCCTTTGTAGTTTTTACCACACGGTTGATGGCAACAACCTTATCTTTCAGTTCCAGGTCACCGGCTTTTACCCTGTTTACGTTAAGCTTTGACATTTATACTTGTAATTAAAAGTTTGATAGTAAATATTAGAATTCCAACCCACCTTCTCTTGCGCCGTCAGCTACAGATTTAACACGGCCATGGTATAGATAACCACCACGGTCAAATGTTACATCCTTAATACCCAATTCAGAGGCTTTGCGGGCAATGGCAGCTCCAACCAGTTTGCTCTTTTCGGATTTTGTAACTTTCTGTGCTGCTATGTCCTTATCTCTTGATGATGCTGACGCCAGTGTCTGGCCTTTTGTGTCATCAATCAACTGGGCATAAATATCACTGTTACTTCTGTATACAGACAGGCGGGGCTTTACAGTAGTACCACTTATCTTTCTGCGTATTCTGTAACGGATATTTTGTCTTCTCTGTGATTTTACTTTCGGGTTCATCTCTCTTTTTATTTGTGATCCTGATTCTGCCAGGAGTCAATTACTTATTAATTATTTACCAGCCGCTTTACCAGCTTTCTTACGTACCACTTCACCCACATAACGAACACCCTTTCCTTTGTAAGGCTCAGGCTTACGGAGGCTTCTTAATTTTGCCGCCACCTGTCCAATTAATTGCTTATCGATACCCTCTAATGTAATGATGGGGTTTTGACCTTTTAATTGTTCGGTTGCCACTTTCAGTTCTTTAGGAACTTCAAAAATGATATTGTGAGAATATCCCAAAGCAAGGTCAAGCACATTGCCCTGGTTTGCAGCTTTGAAACCCACACCAATCAATTCCAGTTTTCTTTCAAAACCTTCTGTAACACCTTTCACCATATTAGAGATGAGTGAACGGTACAGACCATGCATTGCACGGTGACGAATCTGGTCGGTAGGACGGGCAAAAGTGATCTGTCCGTCTTTAACCTCAACAGCGATATCACGGTCGATGGCCTGCTTCAACTCACCCTTGGGTCCTTTTACTGTAACCACATTGTCCTTTCCCACTGATATTGTTACTCCATTAGGGGCAACAACCGGTTTTTTTCCTATACGAGACATAATCTGTTTTTTATTTGGTTATCGTTTACTGACCGGTCAGCTTAGTATAGTTTCAGCTTAATGTATCAGTAACTTAATTTTTTAATATACGTAGCAAAGTACTTCTCCGCCTACATTCTGTGCTTTAGCTTCTTTATCAGTCATTACTCCCTTTGAGGTAGAAATGATTGCAATACCCAGGCCGCTCTTTACACGGCGAAAATCTGCAGGCTTGGAATATTGACGAAGACCAGGACGACTGATCCTTTCCATGCTTTGAATAGCCGGTTGCTTGGTAGCGGGGTCATATTTCAAGGCAATCTTGATGATGCCTTGCTTGCTGTCATCCTCGAATTTGTACTTCAGGATATAACCCTGGTTATACAAAATCTCAGTCATACGCTTCTTAAGATTAGAAGCAGGAATATCAACCACACGATGACCAGCCATTTGTGCATTACGAATGCGGGTCAGGAAATCTGCTATAGGATCTGTTACCATATTTTTTGCCCTCCTACGTCCCGACATCTTCGTCGGGATAATTGGAAAAGTTTAGTTTAATTAATTAATTGTTTACCAGCTGGCTTTTTTCAATCCCGGAATTTTTCCGTTCAGCGCCATGTCACGAAGTGCAACCCTGGAGATACCAAAGTAGCGGACATAACCTTTCGGACGACCAGTCAACTGGCAACGATTCTTCAAACGAACCTTTGAAGAGTTCTTTGGCATTTCGTCAAGAGCTTTCCAGTCACCAGCTTTTTTCAGCTCTTCTCTTTTAGCTGCATGCTGGGCAACCATACGTTCCCTTTTTCTTTGCCTGGCTTTTACTGATGTTTTTGCCATGTGTATATTATCCTTTTAGTTTGAGTTATTTTTTGCATTCTTGAAAGGCATACCCAATTCCTTCAACAACTCATAAGCCTCTTCATCTGTGTTGGCAGTTGTTACGAATGTGATATCCATACCGGTAATCTTATTCACTTTATCGATATCTATCTCCGGGAAAATGATCTGCTCCGTAACACCCAGTGTATAATTACCACGGCCGTCAAAAGCTTTTTCATTTACTCCTTTGAAGTCACGGACACGGGGAAGTGCTACAGAGATCAGGCGATCAAGAAATTCAAACATCTTGTCACCACGAAGTGTAACTCTTGCGCCGATTGGCATATTCTTACGCAACTTAAAGTTGGAGATATCTTTCTTTGACATGGTGGTCACCGCTTTCTGACCAGTAATGGTTGTCAGTTCCTCTACGGCGATATCAACCAGCTTTTTGTCAGAAACAGCGCCATTCACACCACGGTTCAGACATATTTTTTCCAGCTTGGGCGCCTGCATTACAGTAGCATAGCCGAATTTTTTTACCAGGGCAGGTACAACATCTTTTTTGTACTTATCTGCCAGTCTTGGGGTATAAGTTTTAGTACTCATTATTTTTTACCTCCCTGAGTTTTTTTAGTTTTAAAAACTCTCTCAGTTTTTCCGTCTTTCCTTACCCTTGTAACCCTTGCGCCGGCTTTCTGGGCAGGATCCCAAAGCATAACATTACTGATGTGAATAGGAGCCTCTTTCTTTACAATACCACCTTTGGTGTTTTGTGCAGAAGGCTTTGTATGCTTAGTGATGATATTCACACCTTCTACGATAACTTTCGCTTCATCAACCAACACCTGCTTTACAGCACGGGGCTTCGAAAGGTCTTTATCATCGCCGGCGATAACTACTACATTGTCGCCTTTGCGAATGTTAAACTTGGGTTTGAATCTTGCTTTCATGTTTGTCTATCATTAATGGGCCGCAGCCCCTTTTTATTCAATTATAATACTTCCGGTGCCAGTGAAATAATTTTCATGTAACCTTTGTCGCGGAGCTCCCTTGCTACGGGACCGAAAATACGGGTACCACGGGGCTCGTCAGCCTGGTTAAGGATCACCACTGCGTTGTCATCAAAACGAATGTATGAGCCATCCTTACGACGAAGCTTATTGGTAGTACGAACGATTACAGCTTTTGCTACTGTACCTTTCTTGATACCACCCTGGGGCAAGGCATCTTTTACTGTTACTACAATCTTATCGCCAATCCTGGCATAACGCTGACCGCTGTTGCCGAGTACACGGATACAAAGCACCTCTTTGGCACCACTGTTATCCGCAACATTCAAACGGCTTTCTTGCTGAATCATCTTTTTGTCTGTTTAATATTTTATGATTGATGACTGAATATCGGATAGTAGCTCAATATTCATTCTCAATATCCAATTACTTAACTTTCTCAACTACTTCCACCAGCCTCCAGCGTTTTGTTTTGCTGAGCGGACGGGTTTCCATGATCTTCACTACATCCCCGATGCTGCACTCATTCTTTTCATCATGAGCATGGAACTTAGTGGTTTTCTTTACGAACTTTCCATAGATCGGGTGCTTAACTTTTCTTTCTACAGCAACAGTGATGGTTTTAGTCATCTTATTGCTGGTTACCACACCAATCCTGGTTTTTCTTAAATTTCTTGCTTCCATTTTTATAGCTTTATTATGCTTGCTGTTGCTTTAACTTTAATTCCGTTTTCAGGCGGGCAATATCCCTGCGCAGGCCACGGATGGTCATTGGATTCTCCAACGGAGAAATAGCATGGGCAAATTCCAGCTTCTTTAAACGCTGCTTATCTTCTTCGAGGCGGGCCTTCAGGTCCTGCTCGTTCATCCCATGTATGCTTTTTACAAAATCTGCTTTCTTTGACATCGCTTTACGATTTTTAGTTATTATGCAGTAACCAGGTCACGGCGTACAATGAACTTAGTTTTGATTGGCAGCTTACCGGCAGCCAGGGCTAATGATGCACGGGCTACCTGCTCACTAACACCATCCACTTCAAATAAGATACGACCCGGCTTAACTACTGCTGCCCAAAACTCAAGGTTACCTTTACCCTTACCCATCCTTACCTCAAGAGGTTTGCGGGTAATCGGTTTGTCAGGGAAAATACGGATCCACACATTACCCTCTCTCTTCATTTCACGGGTAAGGGCCTGACGGGCTGCCTCAATCTGGCGATCAGTGATCCAATGACTGTCCAGAGCTTTCAGAGCATAGGAACCAAAAGAAATAGTAGTACCTCTTTTTGCATCGCCTTTCATGCGACCCTTCTGCATCTTCCTGTGCTTCGTTCTTTTCGGTTGTAACATTGTATATAATTTCTAGTTACTTAAATCTTGTTTCTAATTAGCTTCTTCTTTCTCTTCCACCACCTCTCCTGTCTCCTCTTCTGTCATCACGACGTCCGCCGCCACCACCTTCATCCCTTCTTTCTCTTCTGTCACTTACATCACTCTTACCTCCTACGAAGTTGGGATTAAGATCTCTTTTTGTCAGTACCTCACCTTTACATATCC
The DNA here is from genome assembly GCA_002352145.1 of Chitinophagaceae bacterium UBA2789. Taxonomy (GTDB): domain Bacteria; phylum Bacteroidota; class Bacteroidia; order Chitinophagales; family Chitinophagaceae; genus JJ008. Next base: position 60,906 of record DEHX01000139.1, on the reverse strand, counting down.
ATACTTTGATACCAATTTTACCGTAAACAGTTAATGCAAACACATTGGCATAATCAATATCCATACGGAATGTATGCAGGGGTACACGGCCTTGTTTGATCTCCTCACTACGGGCAATCTCTGCACCACCGAGGCGACCTGATACTTTCACTTTTATACCCTCAGCTCCCATACGCAGGGCAGAAGCGATGGACATTTTAATGGCCCTCTTGTAATTGATACGGTTTTCGATCTGGCGGGCAATTGTATCTGCAACGATCATTGCATCCAGCTCAGGGCGACGAATTTCCAGGATATTGATCTGTACATCTTCTTTACCTGTCAACTTCTTAAGCTCTTCTTTGATACGATCAACCTCTCCACCACCTTTACCGATGATGATACCGGGTTTGGATGTATGAATCGTTACGATCAGTTTACCCAGGGTTCTCTCAATAACAATTTTAGAGATACCGCCCTTATTGATACGGGCATTCAGGTATGTTCTGATTTTATTATCCTCGATCAGTTTTCCAGCATAATCTTTTTTGCTGCCATACCAGTTAGATTCCCATCCACGGATGATACCTAAGCGGTTACCAATCGGATTTGCTTTTTGACCCATGTTATTGGTTTATTAATTCGTTTAGTTTTTATTTTCTTTAGTATCCACTATTACAGTTACATGGTTGCTGCGCTTGCGCACCCTGTAACCACGGCCTTGCGGAGCCGGACGCATTCTCTTCAATGTCCTGGCACCATCTACAAAAATGGTTTTGATCACCAGCTGGCTTTCGTCACCACCTTCATTTTTTTGCTTCCAGTTGCTGATAGCACTCAGCACCAACTTACGCAGGGGAACTGCAGGATGCTTGGGATTATGCTCAAGTTCGGCCAACACCTTCTCCACTTTCTGACCGCGGATAAGGTCAGCAAGCAACCGCATTTTACGGGGCGATGTCGGGTAATTTCTCAGTTTAGCTACTGCTTCCATTTTTATTAATTTCTTTATTAACCTTCTTTTTTAGAGTGTCCTTTAAACTGACGGGTAGGTGCAAACTCACCCAGCTTATGACCAACCATAAATTCAGTTACATAAACAGGGATGAACTTATTGCCATTGTGAACAGCAAATGTGTGACCCACAAACTCAGGAGTGATCGTAGAGCGGCGGCTCCATGTTTTGATAACTCCCTTCTTGTTTTTGCCTTCGTTTATAGCCAGCACCTTTTTTTCAAGGTGAGATGCTACATAAGGACCTTTTTTAATCGAACGAGCCATGATTTATGTCGTTGTGTTTTTAATTAGTTTGTTTACTTAGCCAGTTTGCTTCCGTTCTTACGCTGAATAATCAGTTTATCACTTCCTTTTCCTTTGGTTCTTGTTTTCAAACCTCTGGAGTACTGACCGTTCCTGCTGCGAGGCTGACCACCGGAAGCTTTACCTTCACCACCACCCATCGGGTGATCTACAGGGTTCATTGCCACACCACGGTTTCTTGGTTTAATACCCTTCCACCTGTTGCGTCCGGCTTTACCCATGCTCTGCAAACTATGATCGCTGTTACTTACAACACCTACAGTTGCNNAGCTGGGCTGATGAACCGGCGCTACGAGCCAGTTTACCACCCTGACCAGGTTGCATTTCAATATTGTGAATATTGGTACCAAGCGGCATATTCTTCATAGGAAGAGCATTACCCACTTCAGGAGCTACATCCGGACCACTCTCCACTTTAGCGCCAACCTGTAAACCCTGGGGAGCAAGGATATAACGCTTTTCGCCATCTGCATAATTCAATAATGCAATGAAAGCTGTACGGTTAGGATCATACTGTATTGATTCAACAGTAGCAACGCCAGCTTTATTTCTTTTAAAGTCGATGATACGATACTTCTTCTTGTGTCCACCACCCCTGTAGCGCATAGACAGGTGACCAGAAGAGTTACGTCCTCCGGTTCTTGGCTTTGCCTCTAACAGGCTTTTCTCCGGTACATTCGTTGTAACCTCAGCGTAGGCATTCCCGATTCTCCAGCGGGTACCTGCGGTCATTGGTTTAAATTTTCTTAGTGCCATTTTAAATTTCCTTTTTTAGTTCAACATTAGCGGCTGTTGAAGCCATTCTTAATACGGGTTAGATATTTGAATAAAGATCAATGTTCTCACCCTCAGCTACTGTTACAAAAGCTTTCTTATAGCTCGGTTTGCGGCCTGAGATAACACCAGATTTTGTAAAGCGGCTTTTATTTTTACCGGGTACCACACTGGTGTTAACATTTGTTACGGTTACACCATAAAAGCTTTCAACGGCTTTTTTGATCTCCAGTTTATTTGCCTTTTTAGCCACTTTGAAAGCATAGCGACGCAGTTTATCCTGCTGGCTGTTTGCTTTTTCGGTCAAAATGGGCTTTATCAATACTTCAGAAAGTTTCATTGCTTTCTACTTTAATTATTTTCTTTTAATAGCTCTTTTATTACCCTGAGCTTGTCGAAGGGTTGATTAAGCTTCCGCTTTTTCATCATCAGCAAAAATCTTTGCTGCACTCTCAGTTAATACCAAAACCTCAGAGTTTACAATATCATATGTGTTGATATCGCTGAGTAAAACGCCCAGTACAGAAGGCACATTGCGCAGTGAAAGCTCCACATTATCATTGTACTCAGGCTGAACAAACATTACTTTTTTATCCGCAACTTTAAGGTTACCCAGGATGTCAACAAACGTTTTTGTCTTTGGAGTATCCATGTTGATATCTTCAACCACCATGATAGCATTATCCTTTGCCTTGTAAGAAAGAGCAGAGATTTTAGCCAGGTCTTTCACCTTACGGTTCAATTTGATATCATAACTGTGAGGCTTGGGGCCAAAGATGGTACCACCACCTTTATATAATGGGTTACGGATATTACCCTTACGGCTGCCACCAGTACCTTTTTGACGATGCAGTTTACGGCTGGCGCCTTTTACTTCAGCACGGGTCTTCACCTTGTGAGTACCCTGACGCTGTGCAGCCAGGTATTGTTTCACTGCCAGGTAGATCACATGGTTGTTTGGCTCGGCACCGAAGATTTCTTCGGGCAGTTCAACTGTTCTGCCTGTTGCTTTTCCTTTGCTATTTAAAACTTCGATTTGCATTTTTATTCGTTTTATTAGCCATCCTTCGACAAGTTAAGGATGACATCTATTACTTCTGGATTAATACAATTGAACCGTTATGACCCGGTACAGAACCACTTACCAGGATGTAGTTCTTATCAGCGAAAATTTTAACTACTTTCAACCCTTTCAACTTCACACGGTCATTGCCCATACGGCCTGCCATACGCATACCCTTCATAACACGGCTGGCATCAGATGAGTTACCTAATGAACCCGGGGCTCTCTGGCGATCATGCTGACCGTGAGATTGCTGTCCCACACCATGGAATCCATGACGCTTTACCACACCCTGGAAACCTTTACCTTTTGTAGTACCAACTACTTCAACTTTATCGCCTTCAGCGAAAATGTCGACGGTAACTGTTTCACCAATATTTTTTTCAATTGCGAAGTCGCGGAATTCTTTTGAGAATTTTTTGGGAGCTGTTTGTGCTTTTGCGAAGTGATTTTTTTCAGCTTTAGTGGAGTGTTTCTCTTTCTTGTCGCCGAAAGAGAGCTGAAGTGCATTGTACCCGTCTGACTCTTTTGTTTTAACCTGGGTAACTACGCAAGGACCGGCCTCAATAATCGTACAGGCGGTTTGCTTGCCTTCCGGATCGAAGATGCTGGTCATCCCAATTTTTTTTCCAATAATACCTTTCATTGTTTGTACAGTTTGTAGCCTGCAGGATTATTGGGACAACCTTGTACATTCCAGACTTTATAAGTCTGGAAGGCTTCAATCCCCGTTTGCCACCGACCTTTTCCTTTATGGGGAAGTACCGGCAGTAAACAAACCCTGAATGGCTTGTTTTATGTTAATGCGCCAGAGCTCTTTTCTATAATCCCGGTTTCACCGGGATATTTTTGAGAGATAGCAATTATTTATAATTATAAGAACTAATTGAGGCGAACCTCAGTTTCTACGCTTTAATTTCAACTTCCACACCACTTGGCAAATCAAGCTTGCTCAGTGCATCCACAGTACGGCTTGAAGAAGTGTAGATATCCAGCAAACGCTTATGCGTAGCCAACTGGAACTGCTCACGGCTCTTCTTATTTACGTGGGGTGAACGCAATACAGTAAAAATTTTACGGCGTGTAGGAAGGGGAATAGGACCTGTTACTACGGCACCGGTACTGCGGACTGTTTTTACGATCTTTTCAGCAGATTTATCTACCAGGTTGTGATCGTAAGACTGCAATTTTATTCTGATTCGCTGCGACATGTGTGAAATCCCAATTTTTCTTTTGGGAGTGCAAAGGTAGGGCTGAGAGCTATAGCTTCCAAATAGTTGGGAAAGAATTTTATAGGATGTTGGTAATTAGTTTCTCAATAAGCAAATATCGCACAGTTGTTTGATTATCAATCCTGCAGAAAATCAGAGCTTGTGTCTATTTGATAAGCAAGCTATTAACTGCCCGCAATATAAATTGGTCACAATCACATACAAACAGGATGATATCAGGCTAATTAATTGATCAATTAAAATTATTACTGTGAATTATCATTCATAAATGCCGTTGGCTGTGTTGACTTACCGTCCGGCACCAATTCGTTACCAGTTTGTGGTATCCCTTAACATTCATTAACACTAACACCTGTTATTCACACAGTTATGTGGTATTTCAAAAGTAACATTTGATTCAACTTTGCGTCAGATACAGAAACCATTAAAACCGTGAAGAGATGAGAAGAGAACGTTACAACATTTACGAAAAGGCACACTGCAAATTGCGGAGGCAATTGCTTGATGCCGGTCTTGTAGTCCAGGCAACAGACTTTGGGAAAAAAGCAGAAGCGAATTATGCTTTTGACAAAATCAATGAAACAAGCAGCACAATTCATCAATACCTGGGCCAGGTGAAGGAAATATTAGAGGCAATTATTACAATGGCCCCCTATATCGTTATGGAACTGGAAAAAGGGAACAGCTCGGTAAAGGAACTGGTAATAAAGGCAGCTACTATTCGTGACCAATATAGTCAGGCTTTTACATTGTCCCTGAAAAGGAAAATTGGTAATGAAATGCAACAACTGTTTTTCGAGTTGACAGCTGCATCATTGAAGATGATGAACCGAGAGGAGATGATCGTAAATGACCTGCTGTGGACCAACTACAGTGACTCAGAAATACAGGAACTGGAAAAGAGAATGACCGCTCCTTCATTCAAAATTGAAAAAGAAGTTGCTGCCGTTGAGCCTAAAGTGGCCACAGAAGTTTCTCTGTCATCAGTAAATATTACTCCGCTGATTTCATTGAGTGATATACTCCCGGTCAGTGAAAAATTATCAATGCTTATTAGAAGAGTCCTGGCACCGGGTAAATGGAGATTTGCAAACCGGGTGTATAATATTATCAGGCCTCACCATTTATTTGGTATAATGCCGGCAATTATTTGTACCACAATGTTTGAATTATCGGCCTGATCTTTACACTCAGTGTAGCAAAACCACCCAACTCAAGATGTTCCACCCGTAAGCGATGGAATCCTTCAAGATCCAACCTGATCTTTCTATTAGGTGATTCGTCAAATTTGTATTTTGAAGGGTTCCATTCCTCCAGAACCAGCTTTTCGTCAAGGTAAATCCTTACAGCATCATCCCAGGTAACGGACAATTCATATGTCCCTTTGGGAACGGTGAAACTGCCATTCGCTGAGGTAATAAACTGCTTGTGCTGAAATGAACCTTCTCTGATTCCACCCCACCAGGTATAGTCAAGTCTATTGGTCTTTTCTGTCTTGAAAGGTGCCTTTTTTTCATATATAGAGAAAAGTGATCCCTCCTTTATTGGATTATGACTATTGGTATCCAGGCTGAAGAATAATAACTCCCAATCAACCGGCTGAAAGAATTTTTCAAAATAAAACCGTGATGGTTTGCCTGCTGCAATTCTTTTTCCAAACTGATTTGTATAAGACATTCCATTATACCCCAGTTCAATAAAAATATCTGTCCTCTCACCTTTTATTTTTTCAGCTGTAAGAACCGCCGGGAATGTTCCATTCATCGCTGAAATATTGTGTAGTCCCCAGAAACGTATGATTTTCCAGCTACCTGCTGGTGCTATTAAATCAAATTTCATCATCGGTGAAGAATCGGTTGGATTAGTATTCCAGATAACCGGGTATCCAAAATCATACGGTCCCCACTCATTAACCATAATATTCTTCCGGCCTGAATATTTGTTGCTTTCTTTAAAAGGATTACCTGGCTTTACATTAAGCGTATCAATGTACCAACCCGCAAAATCAACCAATGGTCTTTCGGAAGAATCAATTTCTGTTACAGTTGAATCAATTTTCAAATAAGCTGCACTGCCTGAATATGTATTTCCAAATATTTTTACTGCCGATGTGCGGGAAATATTTAATCCATTAGCTACATTATTGAAGCTATTCCCGGCTATAGTATACTCTCTGCTCCGGGTATCTCTTTTCAATGCATAGATCCAATCAGCAGGCTGCTCCTTTCTTGCCCAAAGCCTGATGGCCTCCCTGTCTTTTGAAAAGTTATTATACCAGATTTGGTTATCCTGCCCATGCTCGATGGCAATACCAATTCTATTATTCCTGAATTTGTTATCCTTAATGATTGTAGAATAACTATAACCACCCCATATGCCATGATCACATTCAAATATTCTGTTTGCAATTATCTTATTGCGGCTAAAGGTGACTTCTACACCATTGGTAGGTGCGTAGGAAAAATCATTTTCCAGCAACAGGTTATCATTACATCCGCCTTTTCCGGTATCCATTGTAGTTTGTCCTGCCCATAAAAAGAAACCATCACCCCCATGTGTTACATTGTTTTTGTAAAAAACATTGTTGCTGCTTTGCTCGTAAACCAGCATTCCTGCACTATCCTGTCCACGGTTGAAAACCCCATGACTATATCCGCGGACATTAAAGATTACCCGATTGTACATCACCCTGTTGTGGCTGCTTTTATACATCCCGATACCAATACCTGAGTTAAAGGAAAAATCATTGTTCATGACCAACCCGCCATTGCATTCCATCATCATCAGTGCATTTTGTCCTCCGGTTACCTTACAGTTCTTTACTATTGTATTAATGCAATTACGCAAATACATGGCAGCGCCATAACGAAGCCACTCATCATTTTCATTATGATGGTAACTCATCCAGTCAGAAATATCTTCTTTTTCCTGGGTGCTGTTAAGATGCTGGCGATAGTTATAACTAAAATCACAGTTCTCCAGAACAAGTTTCTCTACATTTTTGGCCAGCAATGCAACTTTATAACCTCTTGCCACCAGGTTTTTTATGGTAATGTTGCGACCATTACGGATCAATATTGCGACGCCAAAGAACTCATCAGGTCGAAGCTTTTGATTACTTCCCTGTAATACAGCCTGGTTAAAATCAATCGTAATATTCTCCCCTTCTATCAGGACAACAGGTTTATCATTGTCAGAAAGCCCATCCAGTTTATACTCCTTTTTTAGCACTTTTCCGGATCGGGATATTTTCATGCCCGAAACCAGTTTTATATTCTGAGCATTTAAAAACAATGAACAAAGAAGAAGTACCAGGATAGCTTTTATTCTTTTTGTCATCAATTTGAATTTACTTGCAACAATTTACTGCATTATGCAAGAACAGTCAAAGCAACCTTCAAGAGTTTCAAAATGGCTTAAGCTGCTATTGAAAATTGCGGTAATGACTGTATGCCTATGGTATGTATCCGGAAAAATTGATTTTGAAAGATCAAAAACGGTTCTGCAACATTCAAACTGGTTAATACTTTTTATTGCTCTCTTATTATTTGTTGTTTCCAAATTCGTCTCTGCTATCCGCCTGAACATTTATTTTAAGAACATAGGGATTATACTATCTGAGGTTGAGAATATCCGGCTCTACCTGCTGGGAATGTTTTACAACTTGTTTCTTCCCGGTTCTGTAAGTGGAGATGCGTATAAAGTTGTTTTACTGACAAAACGATATTCTATCCCTTATAAAAAGACGACTGCAGCTGTTTTACTGGATCGCTTCAGTGGCTTACTGGGGCTTGGAATATTATTGACAACCTGCAGTTACATTGTCCTCAATTTCACTTACTGCCTGATTCTAACTGCAATAACTGTTGGAGCCATTATAGGTTTCTATTACATTATTAAACGATGGTTCAAAGATTTTATGTCTGGTTTTTGGCCAACGCTTCTCTTAGGGATATTAGTACAGGCAGTACAGGTGATTTGTATATATATGATCATTCAGTCCCTTGGCGTTGAAAAAAACAATGCAGTTTATATTTTCATTTTCCTGGTTTCTTCTGCTGTATCCGTATTGCCACTTACAATTGGCGGCCTTGGTATTAGGGAAGTAGTGTTCCTGGAAGGAGCGGCCTATTTCAGTTTGGATAACGAAACATCAGTTATAATCAGCCTGTTATTTTATCTTATTACATTGGTAGTTTCAGCTACCGGCCTGGGATATATTTTTAAAGATTCTCTTAAAAAAAAAGAAAGGACTCAATAATGAGTCCTTTACCTTGAAACCTTGAGCAAATGATTTTCACAACCTTAACCAGGAAGCCTTGAATCTTAAAAACGGGGAAATCGTTAATTGAACTAACAATTTTAGTGCCATTCATTCAATCTTGACTTGACCTGGATTAAATTTCAAAAATAACCCGTTCTGGCTAATCCGGAACGGGTTATTCGAGATGTTATTTTTTCAATTAAGCACTAACCTTTCCTTTCACCTTAGCTATCACTTCCTCAGCGATATTGTTAGGTGCAGGAGCGTAATGAGAGAACTCCATTGTTGAAGAGGCACGGCCAGAACTCAATGAACGAAGCTGGGTTACATAACCAAACATTTCGCTCAATGGTACTTTAGCCTTGATTACCTGGGCACCGGCACGGCTATCCATTCCTTCCATCATACCACGACGACGGTTAAGGTCTCCTGTTACATCACCCATATACTGATCGGGTGTAACTACTTCTACTTTCATAATAGGCTCCAGTAATACTGGCTTCGCCTTTCTGGCTGCTTCACGGAAACCTTGTTTGGCACACAATTCAAATGACATAGAATCAGAGTCAACTGCGTGGAAGCTTCCGTCAAATACACGGATTTTCATATTCGCAACAGGGTAGTTAGCCAACACTCCACTTGTCATAGCCTGCTCAAAACCTTTTTGAATAGCAGGAACAAATTCCCTTGGAATTGATCCACCGAACAAGTCATTTACAAACTGGTAATGCTTATCGGGATTCTCTGCCTGCCATTCAGCATCCACAGGTCCGAGATTGAAAACAATATCGGCAAACTTACCACGACCACCGGTTTGTTTCTTCAATGTCTCACGGTGCTCTACAGTTGAAGTAAACGCTTCTTTATAAGCTACCTGGGGTGCACCCTGGTTTACTTCTACTTTAAATTCACGTCGCATACGGTCAATAATGATTTCCAGGTGTAACTCACCCATACCACGAAGGATAGTCTGACCTGTTTCCTCATCTGTATTTACACGCAGTGTAGGATCNNGGATGGTTCTCATCACAAAGTGTATCACCAGTTTTGATCTCTTTAAATCCTACAGCAGCGCCAATATCACCAGCTTCGATGAAATCAATAGGGTTTTGCTTGTTAGCGAACATCTTCATAATACGGCTGATCCTTTCCTTCTTTCCGCTTCTTACATTTAATACGTAAGAACCGGCATCCAGGTGCCCGGAATAGGCACGGAAGAAGGCCAGGCGACCCACAAACGGGTCAGTCATGATCTTGAAAGCCAGAGCAGCAAATGGTTCTTTGGGATCTGCTTTACGGGTAATCTGCTCACCTGTATCGGGATGTGTACCAACTGTATCAGGAATATCAACCGGAGAAGGAAGGTAACGGCAAACAGCATCCAATGCAGTCTGTACACCTTTGTTCTTAAATGAAGAACCACACATCATTGGTACGATGCTGAGATCAATGGTTGCTTTGCGGATCGCTTCATGAATTTCTCCTTCACTGATACTGTTGGGATCCTCAAAGAATTTTTCCATCAATGTATCATCATATTCAGCCACGGCTTCTACAAGGTTAGCCCTCCACTCATTTGCTTCTTCTACCATGTCCGCTGGAATATCCACTTCATCAAAAGTCATTCCCTCTGTTTCCATGTGCCAGATGATCCCTTTCATTTTGATAAGATCAACTACACCTTTGAAATTATCTTCAGCGCCAATAGGCAACTGCAGAGGAACAGCTTTAGAGCCAAGCATTTCTTTTACCTGCTTTACCACATTCAGGAAGTCGGCACCGGCACGGTCCATTTTGTTTACAAACCCGATACGGGGAACACCGTAACGGTTCGCCTGGCGCCATACTGTCTCAGACTGCGGTTCAACACCGTCAACGGCAGAAAACAGGGCGATCAGGCCATCCAGTACCCGCATGGAACGTTCTACCTCTACAGTAAAGTCAACGTGGCCAGGAGTATCAATTATATTGAAATAGTATTCTTTTGTATCAGCTGTATTCTTTCCTAACACAGTAGGAAAGTTCCATTTACAACTTACCGCAGCCGAAGTAATAGTGATACCTCTTTCTTTCTCCTGCTCCATCCAGTCTGTAGTAGCGGCGCCATCATGCACCTCACCAATGCGGTGAATCATACCTGTGTAGCGGAGTATACGCTCCGTTGTAGTGGTTTTACCAGCATCGATATGAGCTGCAATACCAAAGTTTCTTTGAAATTTCAGATCTGCCATGACTATTTGATTTGTTTTTTGTGAGGCTCAGCATCTGCGATCGCCTCCTTAGTTTTTGATTTTTATTTTCTGTTTACTTATTTGATTTATTTTATCATCGCCCGGTTTCCTGCCTTCATTTGTTCTATTGCTCTCGAAATTTACCCGTCGTCTCCCCGAACAATGCGTTGCGTTATTTTCACTTAGGAAGATCAGCTAAAGAAAGATGTGGTTCCATGACTGGAAACATTAGCTGATATGTAGATTAGACTCTCATAGACCGCCACTTGAAGAAAACCACCTTCACCCCCTTATCAAACCACCTGTAGCTTTTCTTAATGGCGGCGCAAAGGTAGTGGAATTTTCTAAAAAACAAATAGACAAATCGAGATAATATCAACAGGAAACCATCTAAATAAACAGATTGGCAGACTTAGTATCTCATTTATTTACAGGCATTTGCTACTTTTTACAATTCAAAGTTCTTCTTTGATTAGGATACACTTCTTATAATAATAAATGAAAATGTCCCGGGCTCCGGGACATTTTCATTTATTAACTACTAATATTCAAATTATTTGTAGTAACTGAGTTTTAACTCAGAACGGCGGTTTTGTTGACGGCCGGCTGCTGTAGCATTAGTGGCTATTGGCATTGTCTCACCATAACCCGTAGCAGAAATGCGGCTGGCATCCACACCTTTACTTACCAGGTAGTTCTTAACTGCATTAGCCCTGTTCTGGCTTAATATCATATTCTTATCATCAGCACCTACATTATCAGTGTGGCCTGCAATGTCCAGGCTCATACCGGGATTCTCAGTCATGATCTTAGCTACATCATTCAGGCCTTTAAACGATTTTGACTGGAGTTTAAAACTTCCGGTAACAAAGAGAATATTTTTAGCAGCAAAATCTACTCTTTTCTTCACTTCTTCAGAAATAATCGGGCAACCAAAATTCTCCTTAGGACCAGGAATGGTTACACACTTATCTTCTTCATCATTTACACCATCACCATCTGTATCCGGTATCGGGCATCCCTGGTAACGGGCAACACCCGGAACGGTAGGGCATTTATCTTCTTCATCATTGATACCGTCTTTATCTGTATCCGGTATCGGGCATCCCTGGTAACGGGCCAAACCTGGAACAGTAGGACATTTATCTTCTTCATCATTGATACCGTCTTTATCTGTATCCGGTATCGGACATCCCTGGTATTTGGCGAGGCCTTTTACATCTGGACATTTATCATCTTTATCAGGAATACCGTCTCCATCCCTGTCAGGACATCCCTGAAACTCTGCAGGTCCAGGATCATCGGGACAAGCGTCTGCCATATCAGGTATTCCATCTTTATCTCTGTCAAGTATTACAGGTTCTACTTTTTTCTTCTTCAAACTTCCGGCAATACCGATTGCATGCTGTAAATGATAGTTTGCTGTTTCAGTCGTAACAGGCACCCTGTATGTAGAAGTAATGAACATGTGAGCCTCATCAAGAATATTCACTTTCATTCCCAAACCTACCGGCAGAAATGCACCATAATAGGAACGATATTTATGACCACCAACACCGACTGATATATAAGGCTGCACCCAATATTTTTCAGTCGTCATTTTCAGGTTGATTGAAGCATTGGCTTCCAGCAGAAGATTATTACTAGAGAAATTTCTGTTGGGCATTGGATAACGAACGAACGAACCACCCAATGAAGCTGCTATATCAACATGCTTGGCAACACCACGGAAGTAATTCACAGCCAAACCCGGAGACATATCTCTCATCCTGGCAAAGCTTTTATCTCTGATAACGGTGTTGAGGGATGTTGTACGGATACGGGCAGGAGTAACGAAATCATTTAGAAAAAAACTAAGACCCAGAGCCTGGGGCCTGATTTCATCGTTTTGCCCGTAACTGGCCGGTAAAAGCAGATACAGCGCAAACAATGCTGATATTATCTTCTTCATAAAGAGATAGTTTGGTTTTAAATCTGGACAAAAATAACGGCTAAGTTCAATATCCGAAAATAAATTATTTACTTAATATTCACCGTTTTGGGAGGCTTTCTTTTTAGGTAAAAAGGGGCTTTTAGGGGCAAACCCGAACAACATGTGAATAAAGCATCATTTGGCAGCAAAATATTTCTCTCTCAACCTCTTGTCGTCCCCGTACACATCATCATAAAATACCACCCGCCCATCCTTCCCTTCACAGGTTATATACCGGATAAAAACAGGGACCTTGTTGCGAAGTGGTATATTTCTTTTTTGCTTGTTCTGCAACCAGGTTTTTACGGAATCAATTCTGGAAGAGCCGCCGGCAGGATTGCCGCTGTCATTTCGTAAAATCCAGAAAGCAAGGTCCTGCCATTGCTGCACCCTGACACAACCGTGGCTCAGTGACCGCATGGCATTGGCAAAAAGATACCGCTGGTTGGTATCGTGCAAGTAAACGGAATACTTATTGTCAAATACAAATTTCATGATACCGAGGGCATTGGCATCGCCGCTGCCCTGTACAATCCGGTAGGGCACCCCTTTGCTGTATTTCGTCCATTCAACTGTATAAGGATCTACCTCATTTCCATCTTTATCAAGCAGGCTAAAGCCTTTTTTTTGCAAATAGCCGGGATTCTTTTTAACCGCCGGCAGAATTTCTTTTGAAACAATACTGGGAGGAGGTACCCATTGAGGATAAGTTATCAGGGAATTGATGGCACTGGTCAGCATCGGTGTTCTTGTCTTTGGCTTCCCGGTAATCACTTTAGAAGAAAGCTCCACTTTACCGTTCACTACCAGTTCCAGGTTATTGGCAGCAGCATTTACCCAAATATAGTTCCCAGGCATCTGCCCGGGCAGTTGCTTGTATTTGTCCAGGCTAATGGCAATCCTGACAAATTTTTCTTTGTCGTTCACATTCAGCATCCGCACCGTTCCTTCCCCGGCACGGCCATCAACAGTTATTCCTTTTTCCTGTTGAAATTTTTTAACGGCCTGGGCCAATTGGGCCGAATCCGCCGCTGCACTGTCAAAAGCAATATAACCTCCTTCATATAATCGCTTTTGCAAAGCCCTTTGAAACTTTACAGCATCTTTTTCCGGGTAAGGCACTAGAGTATACTGTTTGTTTTCAGCTGATCTAAGGAATTGGGGAATCAAATTTTTTAACCGATGATAACCTAAATGGGAAGGCTCCAGCTTTTGGGCAACCTCATGGATTGTTTCATTTTGTTTCAACTTTTCCAGTTGCTGCCAATAAAATTCATCTGTCAGAACGGTATCCTTACGAAGGGTCACACTATCATTGGGCAAACGGCCCAGCTTAATATCTTTTACCACCTGGAAAAATGCATCGGTCAGCATAATATCGGCTTTTGACCACAGCAGGGCATCTTTTCTGTCTCCTTTTGAAAGGCTATCTGCAAAAATCCTTTCCCTGATATTTTGTAATTGTTCAAAATGATAATCCTCTGGAAACAGACCAAACAATTTTGATTCTTTAATGAACAGGAACATAGAATCTCCCCATGGCAACCATTTTTCTTCTTTGCTCCAAAAAGGGGCATAAGACTGCTTTTCATACAGCAAACGGGATAACCGTGATTGACGAAGCAAAACAGATGAGTCGATAGATCTGCCTGAATCAGCAGATGTTTTTACCAGGTACTCTTTTATCAGGTCAGCAGCTTTTTGTTGCATTTCTGCAGGTGTATCAGCAATTGTATCACTGGTATTTTTATTGCTTTTACAGGCAAAAAATACAAATATGACCAGCAACAAAGCGGTGAGAGACGGATAGATTGATTGGTATCGATTCCTGCTCATAGTGGCTGTAACGAACCTAATCCGGCATTTTATATTAACTTACCAGGGTAACAGTACCGGATATGAATAACAATATAAGAAATCGTTTCAGGATTAGCAGAAGCCTGCTAGTTATTTTTTTGATTACGGCATCATTAGTTGCCTGCGGACAAGCAGGTGGTTATACCCGACCGGCTGTAACGGAAAATTACGATGATTATAAAAAACAAGTAAAGGCTGACCCGGGCAAAAAAATGATTGAGCTGCGCAAGCTGATCCCAAATATCATCTATGATTTACGATATGCCTCTGTCAATAATTTTATGAAACGGAAGATGTACCCGGCAGGCACCAATATTACTTTTCTGAGAACACCTGCTGCCAAAGCCCTGATGCAGGCGCAAGATGAACTGAATCAAAAAGGGCTTGGTTTAAAAATTTTTGATGCATACCGCCCTTATTCTGTTACCGTAAAATTCTGGGAACTGGTAAAAGATGAACGTTATGTTGCCAATCCTTCCAAAGGAAGCGGACACAACAGGGGGACCACTGTTGATATAACGATCATCAACCTTCAGACAAAAAAAGAATTAAACATGGGAACCGATTTTGATAATTTTTCTGATACAGCTCACCATGGATTTACTGCATTACCCGAAGATGTTTTACAAAACCGCATATTGCTTAAAACCACTATGGAAAAAAATGGTTTTAAACCTTATAATGACGAATGGTGGCATTATTCATTTTCCGACGGGAAACAATATGAAATCCTTGATATTGATTTTAAAAAGCTGAAGAAGGATTTATAACGGAACTACATCGATAACAGCATCAATATTAATCGGCCCATATACATGTGGAAATGTATCCTGTGTGGATGGAGACCAGTCAAATACATACTTGCTGGTCAGCTTATCTGTATCAATTACCAGTTTCACCAAATCAGTTTGGCCCGCAAAATATCTTTCCAGCACACCGGCTATCTGACTCTCCTGTGAGCAATGAATAAAGCCTTCTTCTTTTAAAGAAGAATGGTCATACAGTCCCTTCATTTTTGCGTTGTTCCAGTCCGCCGCAGTAGTAATATGATAAATAATAGGCATTAGAATACTCTTTTTATTTTTTGTTCTAATAACATAAAATCAGCCAGCACAATGGCAGTAACGGCCTCTACAATCACAGGGGCCCTGAGTGCCACACACAAGTCATGACGTCCTTTGATAGAAAAGTCCTCTGTTTTACCCGTATCCCAGTTCAGGCTGTTTTGTTCTTTGGGTGTAGAGGATGTTGGTTTTACCGCCAGGCGGAAAATCAACTCATTTCCATTACTGATACCACCTACTACTCCACCGGCATGATTGGTTCTTGTTTTTCCTTGCGGGTTTTCAATAGCATCATTATGTTCGCTGCCAAACATTTTTGCGGCGGCGAAACCGGTGCCAAATTCAATACCTCTTACTGCAGGAATAGCAAATACTAGATGTGCCAGTACTGATTCAACGGAATCAAAATACGGCTCGCCAAGACCAACAGGTAAACCATTAACCCTGCATTCAACAATGCCTCCTACAGAATCTTTCGCATCAATGGCTTTTTGTAATCCCTTTTCCAAATCTTTTTCGCCTCCTATTTCGGTCACTTCAGCTTTTATACTTACGCCGTTCATTATTTTTTTAGCTATCGCCCCTGCAGCTACAATGCCAGTTGTGAGTCTCGCACTGAAATGGCCTCCGCCCCGATAGTCTTCATTACCTCCAAACTTTTGATGTGCCACCCAGTCGGCGTGGCCGGGGCGGGGAATACTTCTTTGTTTATCGTAATCTTCGCTGCGGGTATTATTATTTTCAAATAAAATGGTGATGGGGAAACCGGTTGTTTTTCCGTTGAACACACCACTTTTAAAAATGGGATAATCATCTTCTTTGCGTGGAGTAATACCCTTACCCTGCCCCCCTTTTCTTCTTTCCAAATCCGGCAATAAATCTTCCGGCGACAGTGATAAACCAGCCGGGCATCCGTCAATGGTTATACCCACACATTCACCATGTGATTCGCCAAATATAGAAATGCGGAATATGCGGCCGAATAAGTTCAAAGTTTATAAGTTGAAGTGTGTGAAAGGTAAAGATACATCAGCCCCCAGCTTTTTCAAATCTTCATAAAAATCAGGATATGATTTTTTAATGGCCTGCGCTTCTTCAATTATTGTTTCGCTATTGGCTTTTAATGCAGCCACCGAACAGGCCATGGCAATGCGGTGATCATGGTTTGAGTGTACATCAGCTCCCTTCACTTTTCCAGTTCCATGGACTATCATTATGTCATCGTTCAGTTCAATATACACTCCCATTTTATCAAACTCATCCTGTAAAGTAAGTGCCCGGTTACTTTCTTTATAAGTTAAGCGGTTTACTCCTTTGATAGTTGTTTTTCCATTGCAATACGCCGCCAGTACCACAAGTGGCGGAAATAAATCCGGGCAATCCGTCGCATCAAAATAAAAACCATTCATTTCACCCGGGTGAACAGTAATTCCTTTTGCGTCGATAGCAATGCCGGTATTGGCAGCCATCAATGCATCAATAATTGCTTTGTCTGCCTGGGCAGATGTTAAGTCAAGACTCTTTACAGTTATTGGCCCGGCAACGGCGCCTGCCACAAGCAGAAATGAAGCACCGCTCCAGTCACCTTCAACCGTGTAGCTGACTGGCTGGGTGGCTGAATGCTCACTAGATAGCACAGTGCTAAAAACAAACTCCTTAAAATCCCTGTTTTCCGGCAACTGGAGCCCGAACTGCTTCATAACATCTAATGTCAGGGAGATATAGGGCTTACTTTTTAGGTTATTAACTTTAATAGAAATATCTTTTGCACCCGCAGCAGCGTAAGCCATCAACAACCCTGTTAAAAACTGTGAACTGAGTGAACCATCCACCTCAATATTTTTTGGTTGCAACGGACCTTGAATAATCATTGGCAACTTACCATTATTGCTTTTCACTTTTACCCCCAGTTGGGGCAATATCTCATCGAAAAAGTCCATAGGCCTGGTGAGCAAACTTCCTGAACCATTGATTGTAATTTCTTTATCGCTCAATGCTACCAGTGGAGTAAACATTCTAATACTTAACCCACTTTCGCCACAGTTAATTTCATGCTCAACTGGTTCAACTCCCCCGCTTTCTACTTTCCATACTCCATTTTCAAAAATTGTTTTGGCACCCAATCGTTTAATGATGTCCAATGCTGCTTTATCATCATTGGAGTGACCGGGATTGGCAATAATAGTTTGCCCTTTTCTTATTATCGCTGCCGCACAAGCTCTTTGCATGGAGCTTTTGGAAGCTGGCGCCTGCACTGCCCCTTTTAATTGCGATGGATGTATTGTAACCTTCACTTATAATTCCCCTATAATTTTTTCTAACTGTTTTAAAGAGATGGATTTTACTACTCCTTTGCCAATTTTTTCTAACAGCACATAATTCATTTCTTTTCTCTCCCGCTTCTTATCCATCTTCAGTACATTAAATACTTTTTGCTTATTAAATGCCGCATAAGTAGGCAAATTGTACTTTTCAAGAACACTCACTAACTCGTCGGTTTGCTTAAACCCGCATAACTGTTCAGAAATATGACAGGCATAAGTCATGCCGATGGAAATAGCCTGCCCGTGCAATAATTCATATTGGGTCTCCAGTGCATGTCCCAGAGTGTGGCCAAAATTCAACAGCCGTCTTTCGCCTTTTTCAAATTCATCCTTTTGTACAACCCGGATTTTTATTTCAGCATTTCGTTGTACCAATGTACAAATTGCCTTCTTTTTGCCCCTGTATGTTTCTAATGAATTTACCTCCAGTTCCCGGAACATCGCAGCATCTTTTATACAGGCATGCTTAATGATCTCCGCAAAACCGTTTTCCCATTCCTGTTTCGGCAAAGAATTGAGGAAAACCATATCATGCAAAATGAAAGCTGGCTGCCGGATAGTGCCTACCATATTTTTATATGCTCCAGCGTCAACCCCGTTCTTTCCGCCAATAGAAGCATCTACCAAACCCAAAACAGAAGTTGGAATAAAGCCAAACCGGATACCCCTCATGTATATAGATGCCACATAGCCTGTAAGATCAGTAACAACTCCTCCGCCTACACCTACCAGCGTTGTCATCCGGTCAGCCTGCATTTCAATCAGCTTAGCAATAACAGCATCTGCCGTTGCCTGTACTTTATAATCTTCTCCGGGTTTGAGTACAATTGTATTCCAGCCATTGAACCTTATAGCATGCGCATGATAAATATTCTCATCAGTAATAAGAACAGTTGCTTTGGGGTCAGTAATTTTTTTTAAATGACTGATTCCATAAGCAAAATAGAAATCGGTAGCAGAAGATGAGAAATTTACTTTAACATGTGTCATTTTTCTTCTTTAAACTTCGTCAAGGATGGCAGCAAGATATGGTGGATATTAACTATCCAATACTTTCTTCTGGTGATTGATACTTTCCATATGCACCGCATCCAGGTAGCGGGTAATGAATTCTTTGCTCAAACCTATCTTTTCTCCTTTCACACTGGCCCTTTCAATAATTTCATTCCACCGGTTGGTCTGAAGGATGGTGATATTATTTTCTTTCTTATACCGGCCAATTTGTTCAGCGATCTTCATACGCTGACCCAGTATCTGCATTAACTCATCATCCAGGTGATTTATTTTTTGGCGCAATGCTTCCAGTGCCGCATGATATTCTTCAGAATTAACATCCTCCTTTCTCCAGATAATATGGTCCAGCATTTCAGCCAGCTTTTCCGGTGTGACCTGTTGCTTGGCATCACTCCAGGCATTATCAGGATCAATATGTGTTTCGATCATCAGTCCGTCATAATCAAGGTCAATAGCTTTTTGCATAATATCCAGTAAGATATCACGACGGCCACAAATATGAGATGGGTCATTGATCAGCGGCATACCCGGGTGCTTCAGCTTCATATCAATTGCCAGGTGCCACATAGGCGCATTGCGGTATTCTGTATTACCATAAGAACTAAAGCCGCGGTGAATCAACCCGATTTGCTTCACACCAGCTCTTGCCACTCTTTCCACAGCACCGCCCCATAATTCTAAATCAGGATTTATCGGGTTCTTAATCAAAACCGGCACATCAACTCCTTTTAATGCATCCGCTACTTCTTGTACACTNNTGTTTGGCAGTAGCCACCTCAACTGTTGTTGGCAACCCGGTTATCTTTTTTGCCTGAAGCAACCAGGGTAAGCCTTTTGCGCCAACCCCCTCAAACATACCGGGCTTTGTTCTTGGTTTCCAAATGCCGGCCCTAAGCATATCTATTTTTCCGGTAGCAGCAAGGCGTTGTGCTGTTGCTAAAACTTGTTCTTCTGTTTCTGCACTGCAAGGTCCGCTGATGATCAGCGGACGTTTATGCCATGCTGCCTGCACCTTCTCTTTCTCTGATTGTACTTTAGTCTGCATTGATACAAATTTAAATTATTTAATTATCCGCCTGATCTTATTCGCATTGCTGATCAATCGAATCAAATACTCATGGTCTTCCTTTTCAATACTTTCTTTAAATCTTGACAATTGTGCTATATGTTCTTTTAATACATCCAGCACATTTTCTTTATTCTGCATAAAGATCGGCACCCACATCGCCGGGCTGCTTTTGGCCAGTCGAACAGTGCTTTCAAAACCGGCACTGGCCAGTTCAAAAATGGCATTTTCTTCTTTTTCCTTTTCCAAAACAGTATTAGCAAGAGCAAAAGAAGTGATATGCGAGATGTGACTGACATAGGCAGCATGCAGGTCATGCGCCTTTGCTTCCATCTCCAGCTGGTGCATGCCTATTTTATTGTACATATGCTTTACCCATTCCAGTGCATCTGCATCACTTTCTTCTGCATTGCAAATAATTACCGCTTTATTTTCAAAAGCCCCCCGCACTGCTGACTGCGGGCCGCTGTACTCGGTTCCCCACATTGGATGGGTAGCCACATATCTTCCTCTTTTCGGATGTGACTTAACAGCATCAGCCAACTGAGATTTTGTAGAACCAAGATCCAGTACAATTTGCCTGTCAATCTTGTCCAGAATGAGGGGCAGCATTGCTACCATTGTATCCACAGGCATCGCCATCACAATTACCTCTGATTCATCAATGGCATTCTCCAGGGTGGATATTTCATCTACCAATTCCAGTTCCAATGCTTTCCGGGCATGTTCTTCATTCACGTCTACTCCGATCAGCTTTGAAGAGAGTTTTTTTTCATGCAGCTGAATCGCCAGAGAGCCTCCGATAAGGCCAACACCAATAACACATATCTTCTTTCTTTCCATTTTAAAAGTTCGGTTTTAGATTTTTGATTCTTTCAATAGCCTCTTTAATCTTTTCTTCCGTACTGCATAAACTTACCCGGATATATTTATCTCCTGCTGTACCAAATATTCCACCCGGTGTTATAAATACATTAGCCTTGTATAACACTTCATCACTAAGTTCAAAACCATTCGTGAATTCGCCGGGTATGGCCGCCCAAACAAACATTCCCGCCTGTACTTTTGAAAATTTACAACCCAATAAATCCAGTAGTTCGAACACTTTTTCTCTCCTGTTCCTGTATACCTCGTTCATAGAATCATGCCAATCATTACCTAAAGACAATGCCCTGGCTGCGGCTAGTTGTACCGGCAAAAACATACCGCTGTCCATATTACTTTTAAATCGCAGTACTTCCTCAATTCTTTCTTTGGCTCCACAAACCATACCTACCCGCCAGCCTGCCATATTATGGCTTTTGCTTAATGAGTTTAACTCAATTACAAAATCCTTTGCTCCTTTAACAGTCAGCAAACTCTTCGGGCTATCATTGAGTATAAAACTGTATGGATTATCATGTACAAGCAGTATCTTATTTTTCCTCGCAAACCTTACCAGTTTTTCAAATAATTTCACGGTAGGCAAATGCCCGGTCGGCATTTGCGGATAGTTCACAAACATCAGCTTGACCTTCTTCAGTTTTCTTTCTTCCAGTTTATCAAAGTCAGGCTGGTAATAATTTTTCGCCGTCAGTTTATATTCAACACATTTACCCCCTGCCAGTTTCACAGCACTGGTATAGGTAGGATACCCGGGATTAGGAACCAGTACTTCATCACCCCTATCAAGATATGTCATGCAGATATGTAAAATACCTTCTTTGCTGCCAATCAGCGGTAATATTTCTGTATCAGGGTTCAGCTCAACATCATACCATTTTTTATACCAGTCACTCATCGCTTTTCTCAGAACAGGCGAACCTTTATAAGACTGGTAAGCATGTACAGTGGGCTTAGCAGCTTCCTCCTGCAACGTTTTTATAACATCCGGGTGCGGCGGTAAATCAGGGCTTCCAATGCCGAGATTAATAATATTCTTTCCGGCTTTATTCAGCTCTTCAATCTCCCGCAACTTATGCGAGAAGTAATATTCACCGATTCCTTTTAGTCGTTTACTTGTTCTCATTTCCATAATCCCCTTTTATAAGTACCATAAATTTTAATTGACTCCGTTAAGGGCCGGATTTCCTGAATGACGTCTTCAAATTGACTGATTGTGCCAAATTCCATATCGGCATGAAAAGCATATTTAAAATTGGATCCGGGAATCGGAAAACTCTGCAGCTTGCTCAGGTTGATACCTCCTTCGGCAATCTTTGTCAGCACTTTTGCCAGGCTTCCCCGGGTGTGGTCGGTATGAAATGTAACGGACGCTTTATCCGCTTCATTAACTGGTAAAGCCATATCCTCTCTTTGCAGCATCAGGAACCTGGTGTAATTATTTTTCATCGTATGAATGTTAGATGCTATTACATCCAGGTTGAATAAATCAGCAGCCAGTTTACTGGCAATCGCAGCAATATGTTTACTTTTATGCTGATGAATATGTTTAGCACTCAACGCAGTATCATCAGTTTCTACCAGTTTCCATTTATACTTATCTAAAAATTCATAACACTGCTGCAATGCCATAGTGTGTGAATGCACTTCTTTAATTTCTTCCAGCCTTACGCCCCTATTTACCAGGAGGTTTTGCCGGATCTGTAAGTAGATCTCACCCGTTATCCTGAGATTACTTTTCTGTAAAAGATTATAATTAGGTAAAATGCTGCCTGCAATCGAATTTTCTATGGCCATTACGGCCCCGTCACTTTCTTTCTTGTTAGAACCCATTTTAACGACATCCCGGAATGTGGCACAAGGGATCACTTGTACATTTTTCCCATGATACATCTGAGCAGCTACCTGGTGGAAGCTGCCCTCGTAGCCCTGTATTGTAACTCTTGTATTCATATACTAAAACAAAAATCCCGGCCTGTTCTGGCCGGGACTCTTTATGTTGTGTTTTTTAGTTGTTCACTTTATTTTCAACAAAAGCATTCCCGGCCTCTTTGCAAAAAAGAAGTAATAAAAATAAAAGCTCCAGTATGCTTTTGTGATGGTCATGAAACAAATGTAGTTTTTGATCAGTGTACTTCCAACAGGAATTGAAAAATTATTTTCGCCTGCCCCCCGATTCGGCATCATTCATCCGGATCTTTCTGCCCCTGTAATTCTTACCATCTATTGCTTTAATCATTTTTTTGGCAGCAGAGGCATCTACCTCCACCCAGCTATTCATCTCCTTCATGTCAATCCGTCCCAATACATCTTTTCGCAAATCACTCATATCAAGAATGAATTGCAAAAAGCTTGCTTTGTAAAAACCGTCCTTTGTGCCCAGGTTGACGAACAAGCGTTGGTAATTAGCTCCGCCTGTAAAACTTCTTCCCTTTGTATCCCTGGCCTGTCTTCCTTCAATTTTTTCCCCGCGGCGATCGCCTCTTCTTTCTTCCCGCATATTAAGGTCTGCAGCGTTTTCATAATATTTCAAGAAGCGGTCGAACTCCAATGCCGCCACTTTCTGCAATATCTCTTCTTTCTCTACATGAGCGAACTTCTCTTTCAATACAGGCAGGTATGTTTCATATTCACCGTGGCTGATATCGGCCTGCAGCATCTTGTCAATAAAATGGAAAAACTGTTTGCGGCAAACATCTTTGCCACTGGGTATATCCATTTTATGAAACTGTGTTTTTACTAATTTTTCAATCTGGCGGAGCCTGTACACTTCTTTGGGTGTAACAATAGAAACAGCAATACCGCTGCGGCCTGCCCTTCCGGTTCTGCCGCTGCGATGGGTGTACACTTCGGTATCATCTGGCAATTCATAATTGATAACATGTGTAATACCCTGCACATCAATCCCCCTTGCAGCTACATCCGTTGCAATTAACAATTGTATACTCTTTTCACGGAAGCGGGCCATCACTTTGTCCCGCTGAGCCTGTGTAAGATCACCGTGCAACGCTTCAATATCGTATCCTTCCCTGATCAGCGATTCTGTTATATCCTGGGCATCGGCTTTAGTACGGGTAAAAACAATTCCATATAAGCCGGGATTGAAGTCAATGATGCGTTTCAGCGTTTCATAACGGTTCACATGCTGGGTAAGATAATACTGGTGGTCAATATTGACATTCCCGGAATTCACTTTTCCAATAGTGATTTCAAAAGGCTGTTCCATGTACCTTTTGCTTACTTGCCGGATTTCCGGAGGCATTGTAGCGCTGAAAAGCCAGGTACTCTCCCGGTTAGGGGTATTTTTCAGAACAAACTCAATATCATCCTTAAAACCCATATTCAGCATTTCATCGGCCTCATCTAATATGATATAGCTTACCTGCTCCAGGTTAACTGCCTTTCTTTCTATCAGATCAATCAAACGGCCCGGTGTAGCAACAATAATATGGGTGCCTTTTTTCAGGCTCCTTATCTGATCACCAATGGAAGCACCGCCATAAACTGCCGTAACAGCAATACGGTCGGCTTTATTTTTAAACTTATCCATATCATTCGTTATCTGCAAGCAAAGTTCCCGGGTGGGACAAATAACCAATGCCTGCGGATAGCGGTCTTCTTTATTGATAAGCTGAAGAAGCGGCAGACCAAAGGCAGCCGTTTTTCCAGTACCTGTTTGTGCAAGTCCAATAAAATCTTTTGTTCCCTGCAACAAAACAGGGATTGCTTTTTCCTGGATAGGTGTGGGCTGGGTAAAACCCAATGCGTGGATAGAGTTCAATAAACCCTGCTCTATGCCCAGGGACTCAAATGTGTTCACTTAATAAATTTTAAATTGATAAAAACCGGCTTTAGTTTAACCGGTTGGCCCAGCTGAGCCTTTCAGATGGAGATTAACCGGGCCGCAAAGGTAACCTTTACCGGGCGAAAAGGTTAATGTATTTTGAATCATCTGTTTAAAATGAAGAAGGCCCTTCCGGTTGGAAAGGCCTTCGACGATTGCTTGCCAATGAAATTACTTCTTAGTAGTATCAGCAGCAGGAGCAGCTGTAGTATCCTGTGCAGGAGCAGGTGTTACTGTAGTGTCCTGAACAGGAGCAGGTGCCGGAGCAGCTGTAGTGTCTTTAGTTTCTTCTTTCTTTTCGCCAGAATTGTTACAAGCTACCATTGTAGCAGCGATGAATGCAATTGCAAAAAACTTCTTCATTTTGTTGTGCTTTTTTAAAGGGGTTTGTTGAAATATTTCGTTGTTAATACCCGGTATGAAAAAAGGTAACCCGGCTTTTTAAATTTTTTTTACGTCATGTCAGGCACCCTGCCCTTATTATTTAATATTTTGCAGTCAAACAGGGTTACAATTTGCAGAATCCTGTATTAAATAACGGATTGTGAAATCACTGATAGACGAAAAAGAGCTTCTGACAGGATTAGCCGCCAGCGACAAAAAAGCCGTTGAGACCATTTACCAGGAGAACTTTAATATGGTTCAAGCCCTGATAATCAACAACAACGGCTCGGCAGACGATGCCAAGGATATTTTTCAGGAAGCAATGGTAGTTCTTTATGAAAAGGTTAGATCAGGGTCTTTTGAGCTGAATTGCCAGATCAGAACATTTGTATATTCTGTATCCAGGAGATTGTGGCTCAAAAGATTACAGCAGCAAAACCGCTATTCCGACCCGGGTGACAGTATGGAGTCGGTAGTGGCAGTAGAAGAAGATCTGGAAGCCCATGAGCAGAGAAACGCCGAATTTGAAATGATGGAAAAAGCCATCAACAACCTGGGCGAACCTTGTAAAAGCCTGCTGGAAGCTTATTACCTGCAAAAGCAAAATATGCAGGTCATTGCCTCCCGCTTCGGTTATACCAATGCTGATAATGCCAAAAACCAGAAATATAAATGCCTGGTAAGGTTAAAAAAGATATTTTTTACTCACTATAAAAACGGGAACAGTGATAGAGGACATTAAGATATTAGATACCGTTGAACGATATATCCGGGGTGAAATGAAACCGGATGAAAGGCTCCAGTTTGAAAATCTTCGTAAAACAAATACTGAGATTGACCTGCTGGTGGTAGAACATACCCTTTTCCTGCAGCAGCTTAACCATTTTGGAGAACGCAAAACCTTCCGCAGTTCATTGAACGATGTGCATATTGATCTTACGGAACAGGGCAAGATTGATTCAATGAAACTGAAGGGTAAAGCTAAAGTTGTTTATATCTGGAAAAGATACAGAAGAGTAGCCGCTATAGCCGCTGTGTTTGCCGGCGTCACTACCCTTACTATTACCGCACTGGTCAATGCAGTGTCTCCCAAAGCGGATAATGCCAAAATCACTGAATTGAGCCGCGACATACAGGATATTAAAAGAGTCCAGGACAACCAGGGGAAAGAAGTAAATAATCTTAGAAAAAAAATTACAACAGTACCTGCACCTGCCTTTAAAGCCGGCGGCTCAGGATTCCTGATTGATGGAAAAGGATACCTGGTCACCAATGCGCATATTATCCGCAATTCAAAAAATATTGTGGTCATCAATAACAAGGGAGAGCAATTCAAAGCAATAGTTGCCAAAGTATTTACAGATAAAGACATTGCTATCCTTAAAATTGATGACGAGGCTTACAAATCTGTAGGATCACTGCCCTATGGCATCCGCAAATCATCCACTGATGTAGCAGAGCCGATTTATACCCTGGGTTATCCCAGAAATGAAATCGTTTACAGCGAGGGTTACCTGAGTGCCAAGACAGGTTTCAATGGTGACACCCTCAGTTGCCAGCTGGGTATTGCTGCCAACCGTGGTAACAGCGGTGGACCGGTTTTCAATCAGGATGGTGAAGTGATAGGCGTTATCAGTACCAAAGAAATGGAAGCTGAAGGAGTGGCTTTTGCCATTCAATCTAAGTTCATTTATAACGCTATCGACGAACTTAAAAAAGACACCAGCTACCAATCATTGAAACTACCAGCGAAATCATCTGTTCGTGGCCTGAATAAAAAAGACCAGGTTAAAAAAATACAGGATTATGTGTTCATGGTAAAAGGAGATTAATCAGCGCATTCCCTATAAAAGCAAAAGCGATCAACCGTCAGGATGATCGCTTTTTTTATGAAACGATGTCAATGGCAGTTCAGCTCCAAAGGCTTGTTGGATACTCACCATTCTTTATTAATTCATCCAGACTCTGCTTCACATAGGGTGCATCCTCTTTATAAGTAACACCAAACCAGGATGAACTTGTTGGTATGATTTCAATTTTTCCGCCTTCCCTGATAAACCTGTCTGCTACTATGGGAATAAAAAATTCAGATTTTAATTCCTGGCCATTCTCCTTCAAAAATTCAGTGAAAAGTTGCTGCGTATAATTAAAGAAAGACGGATCAAAACACCAGAAGTTCATAGACACCCTTGTATTCAGTGGAAGCTCGGCTGGTTCTAAACCATCATCACAAACAATAACATTGCCTTTTTTGGCAATATTGATTCGTTCTGTAACCGATGCCAGATTCCCTAAATGATCAAGGCTGCACACTCCCCTGTTTACCGTTCCATGCTCTGACAAGGTTTTTAAAAGATCATAACCGACTATGGCATAATTCTCCGGATTGCAACCCACATTCAAAAAAGCAGCGGCATTATTAAAAGCATTATGCCCATAAAAATCATCGGCATTAATCACAGCAAAAGGTTCATTAACGGCATCTTTTGCACACAAAACCGCATGTGCCGTACCCCATGGCTTGGCTCTTTCTTTAGGAAAACTGTATCCTTCTGTAAAAAAGGATAATTCCTGGAATACATATTCTGTTTGAATGCGGCCTCTCAGCTTAGGTTCAAATATTGCCTTGAAATTTTCAGCATACTCTTTCCGGATAATGAAAACTACTTTTCCAAAGCCCGCACGAATAGCATCAAAAATGGAATAATCCATGATGGTTTCTCCCGAAGGCCCAAAACCTTCTACCTGCTTCATGCTCCCATAACGGGATGCCATACCGGCTGCCAGAATAACTAAAGTTGGTTTCATTTTGTACGTTTAATTGCGCTGCGAAATTAGTCTAAATTCGCCAAGCTGGCTTATACTTACTTTATGCAAACCATTGACCTGGAAAAAATATCTACTGATAACCTTTCAGTACCTGCTTACAAGGAAAAGAATCTGGAAGTGGATATACTACGCATTGACAAAATACATCCTGTTGTTTCCGGCAACAAATGGTTCAAACTTCGTTATTACCTGGAGGAAGCCCAACAACAAAAAAAATCAACGATCGTAACCTTTGGGGGAGCATGGTCCAACCATATTGTAGCTACAGCAGCAGCCTGCCGGTTAAACAATCTCAGCAGCATTGGCATCATACGGGGTGAGGAATCTGAAACCCCCTCATCAACATTGCTGGAAGCCCGGCAGTTGGGAATGCAATTGGTTTTCATCAGCAGGGACGCCTACAAATCAAAAGAATTACCAGCATCATTAAGAAACAGGGATGATTGTTACATCATTAGCGAAGGTGGCTATGGAATAAAAGGTGCAAAAGGGGCCGCTACTATACTTGATCATGGCTTAGAAAAAAACTACACTCACATTTGCTGCGCTGCAGGAACAGGAACAATGACCGCGGGTCTGCTGGTTCATCCTTCTCAAGCGGATACAATCAGCGTCAGTGTACTAAAGAATAACTTTCAGCTGGAGGATGATATTCGCCACCTCGTTAACAATAAAAAGAAACCGGTTATCATTCACGACTACCATTTTGGCGGGTATGCCAAACATACCCCTGCACTATTATCATTTATGAATGAATTTTATAAACAAACCGGCATCCCATCTGATTTTGTGTACACTGGTAAACTTTTCTTCACAATCAATGACCTTGTCAGCAATAACTATTTTAAATCAGGAAGCAAATTGCTTGCTATTCACAGTGGCGGATTACAAGGCAACCGGTCACTCAGTAAGGGAACGTTAATATTTTAGTTTTTCATTCCGGCCATCCTATCTTTGTTTGGTTCAACTAAATCCTGTCCCGTATTGGCAAAACAGATATGAAGAAAGTCGGCCTGGTATATCTTGCTTTCACCTTGCTATCCGGTTTGCTTGCAGCACAGGATACACTCCCCAATTTTACAGTAAAGAACATGGGCAATAACCGTATTATCATCGGCTGGGTGAATAATTTGCCCGATGTAAAACAAATCAGCATTCAGCGTTCTTTCGACAGCCTTACCGGTTATAAAACCATCCTCACAGTTCCCGATCCTGCCGCCGTTCAAAATGGCTATGCCGATATGAAAGCCATTAATGATCACATGTTTTACAGGTTATACATTCAGCAGGATAAAGGCATGTACCGGTTTAGCAAAGCAAAGAGACCTTTTAAGGATACTTCAAAAGTAGCAGAACCTGTTGCAAAAACAGATCCCACAATAAAAACAGAAAATATCTCATCGTCAGATTCTGTGAGGATTATGGACTCTGTGACAAAAGCAAAGCCCTTTGTAGTAAAAATCGATGGCTTTCCGGGTACAGACTCCATTGCTTCCCCCAACCCGGTAACTGTAAAAAACAAACCTACAGCATTTGTACCCTCTTTATATGTTTATACCAACCGGGATGGTTATGTAAGGGTGAGTTTGCCGGATGAAGAAAAACCCAAAAAATACTCCATCAAGTTTTTTGACGAAGACAATAAATTGCTTTTTGAATTAAAAGACATCAAGCAAAAAAACTTTAAACTGGACAAGACTAATTTTTACCATGCCGGCTGGTTCAGGTTCGAATTGTATGAGGACGGTAAGTTACTTGAGAAACACAAATTCTATTTAGAGAAGGACTTCTGACACCAGTTTTGTCTCAAATACTTTTTCAAAATTTTCTTTGATCCTTTCTTTTACTTCTGCAACAGTTATTTTCTTTCCCAACTCTTTTTCCAGGGAGGTCACCTGCTTGTTGACAATACCGCAGGGGATGATATGATTGAAGTAAGAAAGGTCTGTATTCACATTCAGGGCAAAACCATGCATGGTAATCCAGCGACTGCAACGAACTCCCATCGCACAAATTTTTCTCTCCTTACCGGGCACTTCCGGCTCAATCCAAACCCCGGTTTCACCGGGTGAACGTTCTCCTTTCAGGCCGTAGTTTGCAAGTGTTAAAATGATCACTTCTTCCAGGTTGCGGAGATAACGGCCAATATCGGTATAAAATTTTTCCAGGTCAATGATCGGGTAACCTACAATCTGGTCGGGGCCATGAAAAGTAATATCCCCTCCCCTGTTGGTAGTAAAGAACTGGATATTCCGCTCTTTCAAACCTTCATCATCCAGCAATACATTTTCTTTATTACCGCTTTTGCCAAGTGTATAAACGGGCAGATGCTCCACGAACAGGAAATAGTTACTGGTTGAAACCAATGACGGGTCAATTCCTTTTTCTCTTGCTTCTGTTTTTAGCCGCACATTTTCCTTCAGTAGTTGCTCCTGGTAGTCCCATGCCGACTGGTAGTCCATCCTGCCAAGATCCCTGAATATTACTTCCTGTTGCTTCATGATAAAATACAAATTTAAACTAAAGTGGCTTAAATGTTTCTTATGGCTAGTCCTCCAAAAACCCAGGTATATTCACTTTAGCATTCCTGACAAAAAACCATCCTTTACCTTTGCCGGCTATGCAGGAAGAACTGGAAAATAATAACCCGGAAATACAGGACGTCAGTGATGAGCTATACGAAAGGTTCAGTATCGTCATAGATAAAGGACAAGAGCCGCTGCGTATTGATAAATTCTTGGCCAACCGCATTGAAGGCGCCACCAGAAACAAACTGCAACAAGCCATTAATCATGACATGGTACTGGTGAATGGTAAAGCGGTACGTCCGAATTACAAAGTAAAACCCGGTGACAGTATCATTATCTATTCTGACATGAGCCCGGAAGAAACCGATGTAGTTCCTGAAAAGATTGATCTGAATATTGCTTATGAGGATAATGATCTTTTGCTTATCAATAAACCAGCAGGCATGGTCGTTCATCCCGGCAGCGGAAATTATTCCGGAACATTACTGAATGGCGTGGCGTATTACCTGCAACAACAAAACCCTTCGATATCTGAGGAAGTACTTCCGAGGTTTGGCCTGGTTCACCGCATTGACAAAAATACCAGCGGTCTGTTGATTTTGGCCAAAACAGACAAAGCCATGCGCCACCTTGCCAAACAGTTTTTTGATCATACAATTAACCGTAAATATGTAGCCCTGGTTTGGGGTGACGTAGAGAAAGACGAAGGAACGATCATTGCACATGTAGGAAGACATCTACGGTTCCGCAAACTGTTTGAAGCATATCCTGAAGGAGATCATGGCAAAGAAGCCATTACCCATTACAGGGTACTGGAGAGGTTTGGCTATGTTACTTTGGTAGAATGTATCCTAGAAACCGGTCGTACCCACCAGATAAGGGTGCACATGAAACATATAGGTCATCCCCTGTTCAATGATGATTTTTATGGCGGAGATAAAATTGTAAAAGGTACCGTGTATAGTAAATACAAACAGTTTGTAGAAAATTGCTTCCAGGTATGCCGGCGGCAGGCACTGCATGCCAAAACACTGGGCTTTGTACATCCTTCAACCGGGGAAAACATGTTTTTTGATACAGCACTGCCGGAAGACATGGCAGAGGTTATTGAAAAATGGAGAAAATACACCGAAGCAACAGGGAACAGGTAAGCTTAATTGGTAAAATCGAATAACGTAGCAGTAAACATACCCCTTTCCCTTTTCTTCATTACTACATCCCAGTTGCCAATATAACGAAGGAGCCTGGGCACCAGGTAATTGCCAAACTTTGTCATTTCCACTTCCATGTGTACATTAAAATCGTATACACCGGCATCAAAACTCATATCGTAGCGACGGGCCATCACTTCCATTGTCTTCGTGTTGAAATAAGTGACCATGCTGTCAATAACAACATCATTCCTTTCACTGTTACTTAACCCTTCTTTTGACCGGATAGTAAACACATAACAAGACTGTCCTTCATAGTCGCCAAAGTCAACAAGGAAATCATACAGCACAGCTTTGTCCGGATCGAAGATGTTGATCTTATCTCCTATAAACGGAATACCCGGTATCTTTTTTCCGGGGTTAAAGAACAGCATCTTCAATTGCTCCTTATGTTTGGCAAGGCCGGATTTTGATTTTGGTTTAAAGTCCGTTCCTCTTACAACATTGTTTTCACCACAAACAGTGCCTGTTGTAAAAAATAAGCTGGCATACAAATCGGCCGTATAATAATTATATCCTCCGCCGGTTTCAAAAAAATCACCGGTGGTTTGCTCTGATACAATCTCCATTGAACGACAGCCGCTCGAACGAAGCTGCCTGGTCTTACTCAATAATGCAGCCTTAATAGCCCCTTTTTTGTCCTTAATGCGGATATCATTCCAGGAAGTAAAACCCAATACCCTGAGATTTTTGAAAGCTTTGTAAAAAGTGGTGTCCTTTTTAACCTGGTCAATAAACCGGGCCACATTCATATCAGAGCGGATAATCACTTCTGAAAGGCTGACCATTTTTGCCAGGCGTTCTGTGTCAATCGAATCCTGCTGTGCCTCCGGTGTGAGTGTACAAAACAGGCAGATGCTGAGCAGGAACACTGATATACAACGCATACCGCAAATTAGTTTTTTGAACTGTAAATCGGCCTTTATTTCAACCGGAACGCTTATTTTTAACCCCGCCTGCTTGAAGTCAGGTGCTAATCAAAAACCTTTAATGATGAAAAAAACAATCTCATTTCTAATTGGTATAGTTTGCGTTACTGCTGTAACAGCACAGGATACAGAAGCCATGAAAAAGCACTATCTGAAAATGTACGATAATGCACTTGTGTATAACGATGCAAGAGCGGCTATCAATGCCTTGCACGGGTATGTGGCCATTGACAGCGGAGCAGCCTACAAGGATACTTTATCGATGCTCTATTTTTCAACAAAAGCCTATGTAAGTGCTTTGATACTGGCAGAAGAAGTGTATAAAAAAGTACCCGCCAATACAGAAGCCATGGCCCGTGCCGCCGAATGCTATGATGAACTGGGCGATCCCAAAACGGCTGTTGGCTTG
This sequence comes from Chitinophagaceae bacterium UBA2789, assembly GCA_002352145.1. Lineage (GTDB taxonomy): Bacteria > Bacteroidota > Bacteroidia > Chitinophagales > Chitinophagaceae > JJ008. The sequence continues at coordinate 27,730 of DEHX01000139.1, read as the reverse complement.
TATGAACAGGTTGTACCTAAAACAAAAAACCCCTATCACATTTATAAATTGGGGGTTGGCCAATACCAGTTAAAAAGAACATTGGAATGTGAGGTATCTGCCAGGGCAGTACTGGCTGATACGACAAGCAAACGAATTGGTGTAAACTTTACTTCTATTGATGGCAGCCAGCAGGCGGTGCCGGTAAATGCAGCGGCGGCTAATTTACTTGGTGTATTAAAAATGGATGCCAAAAATTATGCAGGTGCTAAAACAGATTTCCAGGAAGCATTAAAAATGTATCCTGATTTTGCAGGAGCCAAACAAAACCTGGAAGCTTGTGAAAAAGCATTAAAAGGTGGAACAAAGGCACCAGCCAAAACGCCGACTAAGCCAAAGGGATAGTATTTAATAAGTCAATAAGTATATTGAAAGAAGACCAAAATGGTCTTCTTTCTTTTTTGTAGTACCAGGCAAAAAAAAGAAGGCCCGAAAGCCTTCTCATTTTTTTCTGTTAGAAACAGAATTAATCTTTGGTTGCAGGTTTCTCTGCTGCAGGACCGGTGTTCCCGGAGTTTTGAGCCGGAACCGCAGCCGAAATAGATGTTTGCTTTGCTGGTGCAACAGATTTTGCATCTGGGTCAGCAGAGCTGTTTTTTGCTGCAGATGGTACAACTTTATTTTCAGGAGAAGTAGAGGTTTTTACAGGTTGTGTTGAAACCACCTGGGGCTTGGCCTTTGCCGCTTCCCGCTGATCGTCACTAGCCTGGTTTACTTCTTTTACGGCAGGTTTTGTTGGAGATTCTGCCATCGGTGTCTTTGTTACATCTGCATTGGAAAGATTGGTTGTTGCAACTTTTGTCGCTGCTGCCTGGTTGGCCTTTATTTGTTTTAAAGCCTCTTGTTCAGCTTTATACTGGCTGTAGGGCTTGCCGTTTATCATCAACTCTGTTGCTCTTGAATTTGTTGTGGCAGCATTTTCTTTTTCCTGGCCTATACAAATCACCGAGGAAATCACCGCAGCAACAAACAGTATTAATATTTTTTTCATAATAATTAATTTTAAATATGTCAAAAATTATCTTCTTAACAAGGTCACAGTAAATCTGGTTTCTCTATTTGATGAACTAAGGGTAACGGGTGAACCAGAATTTTGGAAAGCCTGAAGTTTTACAATATCTCCAGCGTTAAGCCTTGTTGTATATGTAGCTTGGCTGGTGGATGGATACTCCCCTACTATACCCTGATTTGAGAACCCCCTTGCTACCACAACTCCATTCACAAGAACTCTTGTTAATACTTCAGATGCGGCAGCACCAAAAGAACTCCAGCCTATTGATCCATTAATAGTATACAAACCAGTAACAGTAATAGTGTATTCACCGGTCACAGGATTAAAATTAGCTCCGCCATCTTCATACAATGCAGCAGCCCATGTATTCACATCTGTGCCTACTCCTGAAGGAATACTTTGAGGAACAGTTAGATCAGCTAAACTAATGCCGACCGCAGGTGTAATCAAATCCTGCCAGCTTGCATTACCACTTGCATCACTGGTTAGTACCCTACCTGCTCCTTCAGTACCATCTACAACAGCAATACTACCCTGGAAGAAACCAGCCCAGTTATTAGTAGCGCCATTAGCAGTAGCATAAATACCATAAGCATTGGTGCCACCTCCTGCTGAAGCATAAACGCCGTATTTATTAGTTGAAGATCCGGTACCAAAACCTCCTGATGCATGAATACCAGCATCACCTCCCCTGAAATGACCTCCAACATATCCTAATGCAGAAGTCGTTGCAATTGATTCAAACGCCCTGTTTTGAGCAGAAGCACCATAAACACCAATACCTGCACTATTCCCTTTGTAAAGGCCTGCTACACCGCTTGAGAAGATATCATTACTTGAGTCAATACCCATTACTGCTGCCTTCCAGCCAGGTATCAGGGCATTTGAGTGATTATTAAATGCAGCCAATCCAAAATTGGAATTTGTTGAATTAATCATATTGGCTGCCCTGTCATCAAATATACTTGGTACACCCGCTGTATAATTAACCTCAGAAAAAATAGCAGTAGCATCTGTTTGTACTACATTTAATCTTGTTGTTGGGTTACTAGTACCAATACCAACACCAAGAATACCATCATCAATGGTCATGATTTTGTTTGCTGTTAATGGATCACTTGTGTTTGCAGTAAAATAGAGTTTGCCATCATCCTCGTTATGTATACCATTTAACTCCCCAATCGGTGAACGGAACAAAAGAGATGCCTGTGTTGTACCGGGACTCTGCCACAAAGTCAATGTGCTGGGCCTGTTTCCAAGTGCACCTCCACCTATATTGGTAGTTTGACCATCGTCAAACATTTGGGAATTACCTAAGGTATTTCCATCCGGTGTCCACTTTGGAACAAAATTTAATGTACCGCTTCCACCCACAATACCTGCTCCGGAAGTTGTACTCCAACTGGCATCACCAACAGCATCTGAAACAAGTATTTTTCCGGCACCCTGGTTGCCATCCTGGTAACGCAATTTTCCATTGAACCAGGCTGCGTAAGTATTAACAGCGCCAACGAGATCAGAAGCATACAAAGACACTGCAGTATTGGCCGGAGGAGGAGCAGAACTTACCCGTAAATAGGCCCCGTAGTTGAATTGCGCAGATGAACCTGTTTCTGCATTATACCCAAAATTGAAACTAGTGGCACCATCGGCATAGGAATAGGAACCGATTTTTATAGGCATACCTGCTGATGTTTCATCACGGGAAACTAAACCAGTAACACCCTGGTATCCACCACTGGCGACTGTATAATTATTATTTGCTTCATTAAAACCTCTAACCTCTACCTTGCCCACAGCATTGATAGCAGAAGGGTTTCCACCCACTCCAAGGTTACCTGTGTTTACATTCAGAGACATCAAATTTTGCCCGGCACCAAATTTGAAAAAATTAATATGGTCACCATCAGGCAATGTGTTAATACCAGAATAAAGTGACCCTGCTTTACCAAAACGTAAAGCCTGGTCATTTCCAGCACCTATAATGTCCACAGTAGCAAAACTGCCGGTATTGCGTACCCTTATCCCATTACCACCACCGGTAGTAGCGTCCACATCCAGCTTATAAGCCGGCGTGGTAGTAGCAATACCCATCCTGGTACCATCATCAAACAGCAATGAATTACCAAGGTTAGTACCATTCGGCGTCCATTTAGGAACAAAATTCAAAGTACCGCTTCCGGTAACCACTCCAATCCCAGAAGGATCCTGCCAGCTGGCATTACCCGCTGCATCACTGGTTAACACTCTGTTTAATGCCTGTGTACCATCAGTGATATTGACATTACCCACCACATGCAGGTTACGGGCAGGTGTAGTTGTCCCTATACCTAACCTGCCTGCAGTAGTTAAGGTCATTAACGGGGAGCCTAACACATCTGTTTGCGCTAAAGCACTGGTATTGGCAAATGTCAATGCATTATTTCCCCGGTTGTAAATACTGATATGACTTGTTCCAAAACCAAGGAATTTAATTTCTGAGCCGGTGTTTGCTCCGCCACCAAGATTAACACCAGAGTTATTTTGTACAACTGTTAATCTAGCAAATGGTGTTGTAGTACCTACACCCATGTCTCCATTATCAAGCAACAAAACTCTTGATGTACCTGCAGTATTTGGAAAATCTACATTTCCATTTTGAAACAATCTGAAAGGAGTAAATGTGGAACCGGGTACTTTGGTTACTTGCCAGGTTGTACCCTGTACATTCATTCTCCACTCCATGCCTGAAACTGAGTTATTAATAGCAATTGAACTACCCCAGATATTAGGGCCAGTTACCCTGAGGGCCGGCTCATTGGTTGAATTGGTACTAATAGCTACAGTAGGAAGATTATTGGCAGCATTGGTATTACTAAATACACCGGCACTACCCGTACTGCTAGTTCCAAATACACCAGTACCACTATTAGAGCTACCCCATAAACCAGTTCCGGTAGTAGCAGCACCATTTACACCGATACCGCCCGGGGTAAATCCATATACACCCCAGCCGCTGCCGGCTTGTGAACCATATACACCAATTCCTAAACCGCCGGTACCGTTATTGATACCTCTTACACCTGCAGAAAAGCCACCCGGTGATGCAGAGGTTACCGTACCAATGATGGCATTGGCATTGCCGGCTGTACTGTTGGTTAAACCTTCAAGTGCAGTGGCGCCTGCTGATGTTGTGTTGCTATTTGTTATTTTAAACAATGTACCGGCATCCGCCTGTGTTTTATTAAACGGCAACACCAGATCTCCGGAAAGATTGCTGTATAAAGAATAAGGAACAGAAGCCAGTTGGGCTGTTCCGATATTGATAAAACTTGTTCCGCCATTGGGATCTATTTCCACCTGTATGAACTTGGCACCAACGGCCCAGTTTACTCCGGGGATAGTTCCCGTAACACTGGTAGCGCCGGGACTGCCCACTTGTACGTTAAATAACCCAAATGGATTGGTTGTAACGATTCGGGACTCCTGGTAAACAGTTGGACCAGCTGCTGCTCCATCCCGAATCGTCAGTCGCAGGTTGATGGTTTTATTGACCAGCACATTACCCACACTGTTGCGGGCAACACCCTGGTAGTTCAATATGCCCGGTGCCTGGCTGTAACCTGCCAGTGCGCCCAGCATAATGACTAATAATGATAAAATCTTTTTCATTTGCTTTTGGTTTTTTGTTTTTGATTAAGTTTTCTCTAATCCATTTTGATCACCTTTAGGCCACTGTGGCGGATTACCTCTATATCACCACCGGCAATAGTGCTGGGGCGACGGGTATCCGGCCTCAGGTCGGCCACTACAAAGTAGATCCCGTTGGGGTACCTTGTCAGGTCGAACATTTCGATACGGCAGCAGCCATCATAGTGATAGCTCCTGGTCTCCAGTATCTGACCGATGGAATTGATCAGCTGAAGGCTCATGAATCCGGGTGTCTTTACAAAAAAGTCCACCTCGAATTTGCCGGATGTAGGATTAGGGAATAGTTTGTAATCGCCTTCTTCGAACAGCACCGTGTACGGTGATACACCGATCTTGTCGGTACAGGGCTGCAATACCCCCTGAGTCACTAAAATTGAACTGTCCGGGGGGGCGAAAGCCTGTATCAGCACCAGTTCTCCAAAGCTCCATTCATAACGGTAATACGACAACGCATTGTCGTAGGTACCGCCGGCCGTGTTCATAATTGCCGGTACTACCCCGTTCCATGGAACTACAGAAGGAACCTGTGCTTTACAGAAGCCGATAGCCATGAATATGGCTAACAGAGAAAGAGTAACTCTTCTTCTCATAAGCGCTGAGTTTAATGGTTATAAAATATTTCAGAGGGGGTTGGATGCCCGAAGATGGGCTATGCCACTAAAGAGAGAGATTAACCAGAGATAATATCCTGTATGGAATACAATAACGAATGTAGAAAAGTTACAGGAATGAAAGAAATTTATTTTATAAAATCTAATTGTTTAATCAACTGATAATTAAAGTCTAGTATAATATATTCATAATGAAACATCATTTAATAATACACCAATAGTTTCCCTTTTGCAATATCATTCTGGCAAAACTTTATCAACTTTCTTTTCAAAGGGGAAATATGATCGTCTTCATGCGATATTAACCGGGCAGTCAGCAAGCCATACCAGTATTAGAAACTACACTGACCTATTAAGCAACTTATTAAACAAAAAAGAAGGCCCGAAGGCCTTCTTGCTTAAACTTGCTATTGAAGTCTCACTCTTTTTTCACAGGTTTTTCAATAGCCGGAGCAGTATTTCCGGAATTTTGAGTCGGAACCACAACCGGAGTATCAGTTTGCTTTACTGGTGCAACAACCTTTGCATCCGGGTCAACAGAACTGCCTTTTGCAGCAGATGGTAAGGCTTCTTTGTTAGTCAGCGATTTCGCACCGTCGGTTTTTGGTGCCACTACCTCTGGTTTAGGTTTAGTTTCGGGGTTTTCAATTTTCTGTATTGAGGCAGGTTTTGCAGTAGGTTCGGTAACAATACTTCCATTTTGCATATTGCCCGTAGGAGCAGGCATCTTATTTACGACCGGACGAGCCGGATTAACCACCCCCGGGGCTGCAATATCTGGCGCCACCGGAGTACTTTTTACAGGCTTAGCCACCTCTTCCACTGTTTTGTTCTTTATTTGGTTTTGCCTTATTCTTTCCAAATTGGCTGCATCACCACTATTTTGTACGGTGGAGTTTGACTGAGAAAACCCGGCCAACACTGCTAACAACGCAACTCCACTTAAAATAATTTTTTTCATTTCATTGATTTTATAAGTTATTTAATTCTGTTAACACTGAACTCCATGTCAATTGTTACCCAGTTAGGAATTGTCGTATTATTGGTTGAAGAATTCTGAAATTCTATCTTAACAAGGTCACCGGCATTTAATTGTATCGCAGAGTTGGCATCAGCCTGAATAATACCATTGGTTGAAACAGGTACTGAATGTGCAGACACAATTATCCCATTAACCTTGATATTCATGTTATAAAAACCCGTACCCGAATTACCAAATGTTTTTGTTTTTGCAAATACCTGGTACAGACCTGTAACAGGAACAGTATATTCACCTGTGGCAGCATTATAAGTACCTCCACCTAAATTATACTCATTTACATTCCAGGTGTTAATATCAACGCTTGTACCAGCATTCACATTCAGGTTGCCATTAGCTCCCACTTGTTTAAAAGCAACAGTAGCGGGAAGACTCTGCCAGCTAGCATTACCAAATGCATCACTGGTAAGTACACTGCCTGTGGCCTGTGTGCCATCTTGTATTTGTACACGGCCGCGAAATACAGCTGCCCAGGTGGCGGGTCCGTTTATAGCGTCTAATGCCCAAAAAGCTGCAGAAGAACCGGAGCCAGTTGGTGCAAAGGAAACTCGTCCAAACACTCCAATATTAGCAAATGGTGATGTGGTACCTGCTTCACCTGTCAGACCAGACTGGCTATTAGTGGAGCTGCCATCTGCAAAACCATAAACACCCCATTTAGAAGTAGTAACTGCGCCGGCATCCTGAACAGCGAAACCGGTCACACCAGTAAATCCGGATGCAATAGTATAGGTATTATTTGCCTGGCTCAAAGGTCCAAGCTCTAGTTTGGCAACTGCATTTACTTTACCAATACCTACATTGGTTGTAGCCTTATTGATAGATAAATCAGGAGTATTACCGCTGCTGTTTGTGGTAAGTAATAAATTATTGGTAAATAATCCTGCCTGGTTAAAGAATATCCTGGCATTGGATCCTGTTCCAAAATAAACAGCTTCGATACCTGTTCCAGATGTTGAGTTCAGAATGGTGGCTGGTGAAGTACCCTCAACTTTCAAGCCTCCAAAAGAAATTCCACTGTTAATTTCCAGGTTTTCAGTTGGTGTTGTTGTACCAATACCAACATATAGATTGTCATCATCAAAAGTCATGATCTTAGTACCTGCACCGGCTGATGTGTTGTTGGCCTCTACGTGCAAATTACCATCATCGGTTTGATGCATATTAAATGCCTGTCCGGTAGCATTTTTATACCAGGCTATTGAAGGTAATGCAGAACCGGGTGTTGGATTAATACCAAATGAACTTCCTGCAATGATATTATCCCCTACCTGTGTTCTGTTTCCATCATCAAACACCAGTGAGTTACCCAGTGTAGTACCATTGGGAGTCCATTTTGGTATATAATCCAATGTACCGCTGCCGCTTACTACACCGGCAGCGCTAGTTGTGCTCCAACTTGCATTACCTGTACCATCAGAAACTAATATTTTACCAGCACCTTGTGTACCATCTGCATATCTCATACGACCTATGATATTGGCGGCCCAGGTACTTGTACCGTTATTTACTGCATCGAATGCATAAAGACCATAAGAGTTACCTCCACCAACGGGGGTTGAAGACACCCTGGCAAATAAACCAGTATTATCTAACCCTGTTGTACCGGGAACGGCAAAAATAGAGTGGTTGATTAAGGTGCTTCCATCTACATATGTATGGATACCCCACTTCTCATTTCCAGTTGCGTTTACATCGTCCATAGAAGCCACACCTGTTACACCATTGAAACCAGAAGGAGGATTATAAAGATTATTGACCTGGTTGAAACCCCTTACATGAACTTTAGCAACTGCATTAATTGCAGATGGATTTCCACCCACTCCAAAATTTCCTGTATTTACATTTAAAGACATTAAATTTTGTCCTCCTCCAAACCTGAAGAAATTGATATGATCACCATCAGGTAAAGTATTGATACCGGAATAAAGTGAACCGGCTTTACCAAAACGGATGGCCTGGTCATTGCCAACACCTATTATATCCACAGTTGCAAAACTACTGGTATGCCGTACCCGTATTCCATTACCACCGCCGGTAGTAGCGTCAACATCTAATTTATAAGCTGGAGTGGCCGTAGCTATACCCACTCTTGTACCATCATCAAACAATAATGAATTGCCTAGATTGGTACCATTGGGTGTCCATTTTGGAACAAAATTCAATGTACCACTTCCGGTTACTACTCCTATTAGTGAAGGATCCTGCCATGTTGCATGACCGCTGGCATCAGAAGTAAGTATTCTGTTAAGGGCTTCATTGATACCGGTAAGTTGTACTCGGCCAGTAACGTTTAAAGCATATCCGGTAGCTCCGCCACCAGATCCTCTTAAAGCAGTACCACCGTTTGAGGCAAATCCACCTACTGCTATGCCAGTAGAACCTGTTTGACCCAGTACTCCATAGGTTCTTGAGTCAACCGGGGAAGCACCGCCGCTTGAAAAATCAGTACCGAGCACTGCGGCAGATCCGTTTGTCGTAGTTGATATGTTTCCATAAATACCGGTTACCTGCCCTGTGCCCGTTTGATTTACTCTTAAACCAATACCTGTAATATTGGTATTAACCAAAAGTGTTGGTGCTGTATTGGCTGCATTTGTATTAACAAAAAGACCGGCAATACCTGTACTACTTGTTCCAATCACACCGGTGCCACTGGTAGAACTACCCCAAACACCTGTGCCACTGGTCGAAACACCATTCACACCTATTCCGCTGGGTGTAAATCCATACACACCCCATCCACTACCTGCCTGGCTGCCATATACACCAATGCCCAATCCACCGGTTCCGTTATTGATACCTCTTACACCTGCAGAAAACCCTCCCGGTGATGCAGAGGTTACCGTACCAATGATTGCATTGGCATTACCGGCTGTACTGTTGGTTAATCCTTCCAGCGCTGTTGCGCCTGCAGAAGTGGTATTACTGTTAGTTATCTTAAATAAAGTGCCCGGATCTGCCTGTGTTTTATTAAACGGCAATACCAGGTCTCCAGCCAATGTGGAAAATAACGAATACGGTACACTGGCCAGTTGGGCCGTTCCAATATTGATAAAACTTGTTCCGCCATTGGGGTCTATTTCCACCTGGATGAACTTGGCACCAACGGCCCAGTTTACTCCGGCGATAGTTCCCGTAACACTGGCGGCACCCGGACTGCCCACCTGAACATTAAATAATCCAAAGGGGTTGGTAGTTACAATCCGTGATTCCTGGTAAACAGTAGGACCAGCAGCTGCTCCGTCCCGTATCGTCAGCCGAAGGTTGATGGTTTTATTGACCAGCACATTACCCACACTGTTGCGGGCAACACCCTGGTAGTTCAATATGCCCGGTGCCTGGCCGTATCCTGCCAGTGCCCCCAGCATAATAGCTAATAATGATAAAATCTTTTTCATTTGTTTTTGATTTTAAAAGTTTATTACCCTTTTGAGGATTAACTGCTATTGATCCAGTTTAATGACCTTTAACCCGCTGTGGCGGATCACTTCCAATTCTCCACCGGGAACGCTGCCGGAACGACGGGTGTCCGGCTTCAGATCAGCCACCACGAAGTATACCCCGTTGGGATACCTGGTCAGGTCAAACATTTCAATACGGCAACAACCATCGTAATGATAGCTGCGGCTCTCTAAAATCTGGCCCATCGAATTGATCAATTGCAGACTCATAAACCCCGGTGTCTTGACAAAAAAGTCAACTTCAAACTTCCCGGATGTGGGATTGGGAAATAATTTGTAATCCCCTTCTTCGAACAGTACCGTGTAGGGCGAAATACCAATCTTGTCGGTACAGGGTTGTAATACTCCCTGGGTTACCAGTATAGAACTGTCCGGGGGAGCAAAGGACTGGATCAGCACCAGTTCCCCAAAGCTCCATTCATAACGGTAATAAGACAATGCATTATCGTAAGTACCTCCGGCTGTATTCATAATGGCCGGAACTACGCCGTTCCATGGAACTACAGAAGGAACCTGTGCTTTGCAGAAGCCGATAGCCAGGAAGATGGCTATCAGAGAAAGTGTCGTTTTTCTTCTCATAAGCCTTGATTTTAATGGTTAAAAAATACCTGTTGAGGACAATAAATATCCATTAAGGACAAGGCTACTTATGAGAGTCATTAACCGTGCAAAAGCATTACAAACAAAGGAAGTATTACACAGAGGGGAAGTATTACAAAATGGAGAGAATATTACAAACAGGCAGAAGGTATAATTGTCTCTGTTGTGAATGCTAATATACTAACAAATAAAGGCGAAAAGAAATTTATTTTACAAGCAGGCTTGCTAAAACTTACCAGGAAACCATTGTAAAGTTTAGCCGGGAAACATCATTTTATAATCTACTGACACTTTGCCTTTCGAAATATCATTCAGGCGGCCTTTCATCAGTTTTCTTTTCAGCGGGGAAATATGATCGATAAAAAGCTTTCCCTCAATATGATCATATTCATGCAGAATTACCCTTGCCGTCAGACCGGAGAAAGTAGTGATATGTTTCTGAAATTGCTCGTCATAATAGCTTAGTGTAACAGACTCCTGCCGGTAGATATCTTCCCTAATCTTGGGTATGCTCAAACAGCCCTCATTATACGCCCAGTCTTCTCCTTCCAGTTCAACAATATGGGCATTAATAAAGACAGCTTTTACACCGGGAGCATCAGGGTATTCAGCTTTTTCTTCCTCTTCCATATTATTGAACATCTGTATGGTATCCACGGTAAATATCCTGATAGAACGGTTCACCTGGGGTGCTGCCAGCCCAACTCCATTACTGGCATACATGGTCTCCCACATATCCTCAATGAATTTATCCAACTGGGGATATTCAGGTGTAATATCTTCTGCCACTTTTCGTAAAACCGGGTGTCCGTATGCCACTATTGGTAAAATCATTGTGCAAATTTACCCCGGAGCCCCTAATAAACCAATTAACTAATCAACCATTTACCCTAAGATACTCCTGCAACATTATCGTTGCGGCTATTTCATCCACCAGCGCCTTATTGCGGCGCTGCATTTTTTTAAGGCCCATTTCGAGCATCGCATCTTTGGCCAATTTGGAAGTATAACGTTCATCCACTTTTTTAACAGGCAGCTGGGGGAAATGTTTCTGCAGTTCTTTGATACATTTCTCCACATGTGCAGTGGCATGGGTGGCAGAGTCATCCCAATTGGTAGGCCAGCCAATCAAAATAAGTTCAACTTGTTCCCTTGCAAAATAATCTTTCAGAAATGTGATCAGGTCTTTCGGGTGTATGGTAGTGAGGCCAGTCGCAATGATCTGCAAAGGATCCGTAACGGCGATGCCGGTGCGTTTGAGACCATAATCGATGCAGAGGATTCTTGGCAATGGAATATTTTGGGGTTAATAATTAAGAAAAAGGTCTGCAATAACAAAGATGGCGAAAACAACGGAAGCAATGCCATTGGCTGTCATAAAGGCCAGGTTCACTCTCTTCAGGTCATGAGGCTTTACAACGGAATGCTGGTACACCAACATACCAGCAAAGACAACTGTACCGATCCAGTATAACCAGCCGAAATGACCATAAACACCGGCATAAATAACCGCTGCAGCACTCAACAAATGCAATACCTCTGAAACCCGCAGCGCCTTCGCTTTTCCAAGCCAGGCAGGAATGGAATACAACTGCTGTGATTTATCAAACTCTTCATCCTGCAAAGCATAAATGATATCAAAACCACTGACCCAGAAAATAACAGCTAATGAAAAAAGAATGGGCAAAAAAGCAAACTGGCCTGTAACAGCCAGGTAAGCACCAATTGGCGCCAATGATAAACCAAGACCAAGGATTAAATGACATAACGGGGTAAAGCGTTTGGTATAACTATATCCCAGTACCACTGCCAATGCTACCGGTGACAGGTAAAAACAAAGTCTGTTGATGAAATAACAAGAAACAAGAAACAAAACACAAGAAACAATGGTAAAAACCAAAGCATTCTTTGCTGATATTACTCCTGACGGTATTTCCCTTACTGCCGTTCTGGGGTTTTTTGCATCATATTGCCTGTCAAGGTAACGATTGAAAGCCATAGCAGCACTGCGGGCAAATACCATGCAAAGGATGACTAGCAACAAGTACTTCCCTACTGTTAAAATGGTTGCATCTCCTGCCGCAAGTTTACCAGCCAATGTGTTTTCCAAAAATGGCAGACTATCTGATTCAAAATCCCACTTCAAACTGATTGCCTTGTTCAAATTCCATTGACCGTCATTATATCTGCTGTTAATAAAAGTGAATAATCCAACAAAAAAGCCAATCAACGCAAAGGGCATTGCGAAAATGGTGTGAGAGAATTTTATAAGGCTTAAATAACTTTTGACTTTACTCATTCAACATTTAAAATTTATCATTCAACATAATCCTGCTGCGAACCAGTTCCCACAAAACAACCCCCGCTGCCGTTGCAATATTCAGCGAATGCTTCATACCCAATTGCGGAATTTCTAAACAGCCATCACATAGCGCAATAGTTGATTGTTCCACACCCGTCACTTCATTGCCGAATACAACAGCTATTTTTTCTTCCGGTTCAAATCCAATGGCATTTAATTTATAACTCCCTTCGGCCTGCTCTGCAGCATAGACATTATATCCCAGGCTTCTTAAATCTTCGATGGCTTCGGCAGTCGTTTTAAAATATTTCCAGTTCACTGTTTCCTCAGCGCCAAGGGCCGTCTTCTTAATTTCTTTATGAGGTGGTTTGGCTGAATAGCCAATAATATAGATCGCTTCAATGAGGAAAGCATCAGATGTGCGGAATACACTGCCTACATTATAGGCGCTGCGGATATTCTCCAGCACAATGATGATCGGGATTTTATCAGAGGCCTTAAACTCTTCTACTGATTTTCGCCCCAGTTCCTGCATGCTCAGTTTTCGCATGGCGCAAAAGTAGGGATTAGTTAAAAAGTTAACAGGTTAATAAAGGGCAATATATCACAACCCTTTATCAACCTGTCACCTTATAAATCTATCAAACAACCTCTACTTCAAATTCACAATCTTTTTATCCTTCGGATACTTCACACTATAACTGAATCGTACTTTTTTACTTTCACCGGGCTTCAGGTCAATCTTCCATGTCAGCACACCCGTTTCTGTGTTGACCATTGCAGCTCCATCATCTTCCAGTTTTACTTCCACTTCTTTGATCGTACTCAACGGAAACTGATCTTTTAGCAACAGGTTTACATCAGACACTTTATTATTTTTTACCAATATTTCGTAAGTGAAGACCTGCTTCGCATCCTTACCGGAGGTTTTAAGGCTGCTTTGCTCTTTAACCAATGAACGCTTAACAGCCACTCTTTTGTCCCTGCCCAAAGAAAGGTTCAATGTATCAGCCGTTGTATTAGGATCAATAGATGATTTGCCAAGATAAGTATCATCCATAATAATATTGGCATCACCGGGCAACAAGTCAAGGTTTTGCCAGTCGGCTACTTCTGCCAGCAGGTAGGCTTCTTTATCCACCCTGGGCACCGCATAATTCTTCAGCACACAATCAATCTGCTGTTCTTTTATATTGATACTATTGAGCTGACCGTCGCTGGCAATATCGTAAGGCAGGTCAATTTCATAATTGATATTAAGCTGACCAGAATTCAGCGTGGTGTATTGATCCAGTGTACTGGGATCAATGGTCTGGTCTTTTTGTGTTTTTACTTTATACTGTCCTGCAGCATCTGTCACCACTACTTCAGCCAGTTTTTCATCATCCCCATATGATTGAATGATGTTTCTTGCGGCATTGCCCTGCATGGCTCTTCGTTGAAGATCTGAATACAAACCGGGTACATAAAGCTGTAGGTACCAGGGAGTCAATACCGGTGCCGTGACACCGAAATTAGGGGTGCCGGTACTGAGTGTAAGTTTTGTTTTCTTCCAGTCAATGCCGGTAGTTTGTGTCAGTGAAGCCTTGTACACCAGCTTCACTTTATTGGTTTTTGAATTCACTCTTACATCATACATAGCTGTCCAGCCCGCATTATTAGTATAATAGGATAGCTCTACCGGAATCTCTCCCGCCCTTTTGCACATCACCTGCAGGAACACCTGACCGTATGGCTTTTGTTTAACCGGCGTAACGGCGTTGATCAGGTTGATCCTTTTCCGGATATCAGCTATTTTCATATTCAGTTGGGCGATCGTTTGCTTATTGTTATAAATATTGGTCTTCGATTTTTCAATTTTTCCGTTGTAATATTCCAGCAGCTTAAGCAATTCATCACTGGTGATGGTTTTATTGCCGCTGTTATTAACTGTACTTTCGATCAGCAAACCGGTCTTGGTCAGTATTTCCTGGTCGATGACGATCAGGTTATCCAGCCGGCTGATGTCTTTTTGTAAAAGGTTGATGCTGTCTTCCAGTCTTTCCACTTCCTTTAACTTAACCACAGGTGGCGGCGTGGGATAAAACACCGCATATCTCTGCGACATGAGTGCCACATCTTCCGGTACACTTATCTGCAGGCTGTTGGCATCAATACTGGTACTAAGCTGGCTGATCACTATGATCCGGGTATTTGTTCCGACAGTAACTTTTGAAGCATGGGTCATTTCAGCGCCGTAACCAAAATAAACGGTGGCATTGCTGATGGTAGCATCAGCCCGTACGGTATCAGGTTTTTCTGCAGGATTATTTTGGGCAAAAGAGTGGGCACAGGATAATACTATCCCGGTCAGCAGGAATAATTTCTTCATGGCAAATATGTTTTTCTACCTGATGCAAAAAGAAAGAGTGTTACATAAACACTTCCTTATTTTTGTCGCCCATGGCGAAAACAGCAAGTTCCGATACACCCATGATGCAGCAGCACCGGGCCATTAAGCAGAAATACCCCGATGCCATTTTGCTGTTCCGTGTCGGTGATTTCTATGAAACTTTCGGCCAGGATGCGGTACTGGCTTCGCAAATCCTGGGCATCACACTTACGAAAAGAAATAACGGGGCAGCCGCCTCTTCTGAACTGGCCGGGTTTCCGCACCATGCATTGGATACTTATTTGCACAAACTGGTAAAGGCGGGTCACCGGGTAGCCATCTGCGACCAACTGGAAGATCCCAAACTGGCCAAGGGTATTGTTAAAAGAGGGGTTACCGATATGGTAACACCCGGCACCACCATTAATGATAAACTGCTCGAACACCACAGCAATAATTTTTTAGCAGCCCTTCATTTTGCAGATAATGATCAATACGGACTGGCCTTCCTCGATATTTCTACCGGTGAATTTTTGATTGCGGAAGGCGACAGGGAATATGCGGATAAGCTTTTACAAAGTTTCAAACCGGCTGAAGTTGTATTTCAGCGTCACCAGCAAAAGAAATTCAAAGAATACTTCAGCAGTAAAGTATACACCTATACACTGGACGAATGGATATTTGATGCGGCTTATGCAGAAGAAACCTTGCTGAAACATTTTCAAACCCATTCACTAAAGGGATTTGGCGTTGAAGAACTAAAAAATGGACTGACAGCTGCCGGCGCCATCATACATTATTTAAGAGATACCGAACATCCCAACCTGCAGCATATTGTTTCGTTGCAACGGATAGACAGGGATGATTTTTTGTGGATGGACCGTTTTACCATCCGAAACCTGGAACTGGTTTACGGCAACTCAGAAGGCAATCATACCTTATTGAATGTACTGGACAATACCGTGTCACCCATGGGGGCAAGGCTATTGAAACGCTGGATCGTTTTCCCTTTAAAGGATATTCAGAAGATCAATGAAAGATTGGACACTGTTGAATACCTGATCAGGGAAACAGAACTGCGCAATAAAATAGCCCAGCACATCAAACAGTGCGGCGATATAGAAAGGCTGGTATCCAAGATACCCATGAAAAAAATCAACCCGAGAGAAGTGCTGCAACTGGCCAAAGGGTTGAAACAGGTGGAGGTAATAAAACAAACCTGCCTTGGTTCCGCCAATGAATATTTAAAAAGACTGGGTGATGCACTGAACCCCTGTCCCTATATAGCTGATAAGATATTTAAAGAGATTGTTGAGAATCCCCCTGCCCTTGCTGCCAAAGGCGGCATGATGAACAGCGGCGTAAATGCAGAACTGGATGAATTGCGAAAAATTGCTTTTAGCGGGAAAGAATACCTGGCACAGCTACAGCTAAAAGAAGCGGAAAGAACGGGTATCGCTTCGTTGAAAATTGGCTTCAATAATGTATTTGGTTATTACCTGGAAGTAACCAATTCACAAAAAAATAAGGTTCCTGCCGAGTGGATGCGCAAGCAAACACTGGCCAATGCCGAACGTTACATCACACCTGAGCTAAAAGAATATGAAGAAAAGATAACCGGCGCCGAAGAAAAAATCTTACGCATTGAAGCAGAACTGTATGAAGCATTGCTAAATGAGTTGCATGATTATTTAGCCCCTGTACAAACAAATGGCAACCTGCTGGCCATTGTGGATTGCCTCTGCTGTTTTGCACAGAATGCCATCCATTACCAGTACAAAAAACCACAACTGCATACAGGAGATGAATGGATCGTCACAGAAGGCCGTCACCCCGTAATTGAAAGAAACCTGCCGGTAGGTGAAAGTTATATCAGCAACAATGTNNATGGCACATATGGGTAGTTTTGTACCGGCGTCCGAAGCCAAAATTTCCTTAACAGATAAAATCTTCACCAGGGTCGGTGCCTCCGATAATTTATCAGGCGGTGAATCAACCTTCATGGTGGAAATGAACGAGACTGCTTCTATCATCAATAATATCACTTCCCGCAGCCTGGTGCTGCTCGACGAGATCGGAAGGGGCACTTCTACCTATGACGGTATTTCCATTGCCTGGAGTATTGCCGAACACCTGCATAACTCGCCGCATCAGCCGAAAACATTATTTGCTACACACTATCATGAGTTGAATGAACTGGAAGAAAAAATGCCCCGGGTTAAAAACTACCATGTTACCAATAAGGAAGTGGGCAACAAAATCATCTTCCTGCGCAAGCTGGCAAGGGGCGGCAGTACCCATAGCTTCGGTATACATGTAGCCAAAATGGCCGGGATGCCTCCTTCGCTGATTGAAAGGGCCAACGAGATCCTGGAAGAACTGGANNATGCAGCTTTCCATCTTTGATGCCCACAGCGAAACCTTCGATACGATAAGGAAAATGCTGGAAGGAATTGACATCAACCGGCTGACACCCGTAGAAGCCCTGCTAAAACTCCAGGAGATCAAAAACAGCCTGAAATAAACAGTTTTCCCACAGGGTTTTAGGCTGGTTTTATAAAATATTGCCAATTCAAAAAACTTCTTATTTTTACCGCAAATCTGTTTCATCATGAAATTGCTAAAACTAACTGCTTTACCTTCTTTATTATTGGCTTTATTGTTCTTCGTTGCATCCTGCGAACCCGATGCAGAACTGAAAAAGACAACTGATTTCCAGAAAAGAGATATACCAATGACCGGCGCACAGGTGGTTCCTACCAGCGCATCACCGGCTTTAGGAAAACTCAATGTTTTTTATACAAGGGAAACAAGGATCCTGACTTACGATTTTACCTGGTCAGGCCTTAGCGGAAATCCAACGGTAGGTATTGGTGTTTACGGACTGGCACCTGAGGGATATGCAGTTTCTCCTACAACTCCCATCCAGACCATCAGCACTACAGGAACAACAACTACCGGTTCAAGGTCAGGTACATTGCTTTGTGATGGTGTGGTGATCAAAGAACAGGATCTGCTGAATGGAATGTATTACATTATGCTTCGCACCGCCGCCTATCCTGCCGGTGAAATCAGGGCACAGATTAAGTTTCAATAATAGTTTTTAACCGAATAGATTCAATGGCCTTCATTTTGGAGGCCATTTTTTATTGGGCATCAAACCAAACAGGTTTGCTGTCGTTCCAATCGCCGTTATAATTGATAAATAATTCTTCGCCGGCCTTTACTGGTCTTACTGTTCTGATAATGATCTCTTCTCTCTCATAATCCATTTCATACTCGCAGTTGCTTTCATAAGAATGATTATAAATAGGTACATTACCCAAGGCCATACAGCTGCGTCTTTTATCATCTCCCCATTCAAAAATATAATCATGCAGCAGGGTCTGATCAAGCAACTTCCTTTCTTCACTGCTCATGATAATTACAGGTGAAACCTCCACCACCGTTCCGGCCTCTATGTTTTCGGCTGTAAAAACACCCCGGCCCATGTGATCCGTTTGTGCGATATAGAGAAAAGGTAAAACCATTTTAAGTAAGAAGTTATACGTACGAGGTACGAAGTAAGGAAATCATCCCTTAAATCGAAACTTTACAAACGAAGAAAACCACGAACTTCTAAGTCACGACTCACGGTTCCCGACTACCGGTTCATTACTCTTCACTTCTTCCCTCGTACTGCATACTTCGTATTTCGTATTTTTGACGCATGTCACTGGAACTGGAACAACCCACCTTACAGGAACAATTTGAAGCCATCATTCAAACAGAAGATAAGCTTCAGATCAGGGAATTCCTGGATGACCAGAACATCAGTGATGTAGCCCTGCTGGTAGAAGAAAATCCTGAACATGAAAGCCAGATCATCGCTAATATGTCGGTGCACCGGGCAGCCAGTGTTTTCAAGATCATTGATCTGTCTACCCAGAAAAGAATCATTCATGAACTGCCACCGAATACTACCGCCTCCCTGCTGAATGAACTGCCTGCGGATGACCGTACCGACTTCCTTGAAGAACTCCCCAGCAATGTGGTAAGGGAACTAATAAAGCTGCTGGACCCGGATGAACGAAAAATCACACTTTCACTATTGGGTTACCCGGAAAACAGTATCGGCCGATTGATGACGCCTGATTATGTGTATGTGTATCCCTGGAATACCATCGAAGAAGTATTCACCACCATCCGCAAATTTGGCAAAGACAGTGAAACGATCAACGTTATCTATATCATCAACGAAAAAGGAGAACTGCTGGACGATATCCGCATCCGGGAATTCATTCTGAATCCGCCGGATAAAAAAGTGGAGGAACTGATGGATGAGCGATTCGTAGCCCTGCATCCCGAGGATGACCAGGAAACTGCCAGCGAAGTCTTTAAGATGAATAACCGGGTGGCGCTGCCCGTGGTAAGCAACAATAACCAGTTGCTGGGAATTGTAACCATCGATGATATTCTCTGGGTTGCCGAAGAAGAATTCAGTGAAGACATGCAGAAAATGGGAGGTACCGAAGCCCTGGAAGAACCTTACCTGGATGTCCCCATTTTTAAACTGTATAAAAAAAGGATTATCTGGCTTTTCATTTTGTTTGTTGGTGAAACGCTGACCATTGCCGCCATGGCCAATTTCCAGGAAACACTGGAACAGGTTTTGGTACTTTCTACTTTTATTCCGCTGATCATCTCCAGCGGGGGTAACAGTGGTTCGCAGGCAGCCACACTGATCATACAGGCATTGGCACTGGGTGAAATAACCGTGCAGGACTGGTGGCGTATTGCCCGCAGGGAAATTTTATCCGGCCTGTTCATGGGCGTTACACTCGGTATTGTTGGCTTCTTTATTATTTATGGGGGTCACCAGTTCTTCGGCCTGTTTGGTGAACATTTTATCCGTATCGGTTTTGCCATTGGTACCGCCATCATCGGTGTGGTGCTGTGGGGAACGATGATGGGATCCATGCTTCCTTTATTACTCAAAAAATTGGGCGCCGACCCTGCCACTTCTTCTACTCCATTTATTGCCACACTGGTAGATGTGACCGGCTTGCTCATTTATTTCGGCACAGCTTTCCTGCTATTGAAAGGTGTCTTGCTTTAAACGCTGGGCCAAAAATCTAAGTCAATCAACGAGATAAATAAACTTTGCGGTTTCTTGCAGGTTTGTTTTTGTCCTATACCGAAATCAATATTTTTGTCCGCAATTCAAAATCCATCAATCAAAACCAGTAGTCATTTATGTGTGGAATAGTTGGTTACACCGGACCCCGGGAAGCTTATCCTATCATTATCAAAGGCCTTAAACGGTTAGAATACCGCGGCTACGACAGTACCGGCGTTGCTTTACAGAACGGAGGTCTAAAAGTTTACAAGAAAAAAGGAAAGGTAGCCGAACTCGAAGATGCTATCGTTGGAAAAGACCTGCATGCCCATGTGGGCATCGGCCATACCCGCTGGGCCACTCATGGAGAGCCCAGCGACCGCAATGCCCATCCGCATCAATCCGCCAGTGGTAAACTGGCCATGATCCATAACGGTATTATTGAAAATTACAACCAGCTTAAACAGGAACTGATCAATAAAGGTTACACTTTTCACAGTGATACTGATACAGAAGTATTACTCAACTTTATTGAAGAGATACGCAACAATAACCAATGCGACCTGGAAGAAGCTGTTCGTGTGGCGCTGAAAAGAGTTACCGGTGCTTATGTTATTTTATTACTTGATGAAGATAAACCCGACACCATCATTGCTGC
The DNA here is from genome assembly GCA_002352145.1 of Chitinophagaceae bacterium UBA2789. Lineage (GTDB taxonomy): Bacteria > Bacteroidota > Bacteroidia > Chitinophagales > Chitinophagaceae > JJ008. The sequence goes on along the minus strand of DEHX01000139.1, from coordinate 6,846 downwards.
CCGCAAGGGAAGTCCGCTGGTGATCGGTGTAGGCAAAGGTGAACATTTCCTCGGCTCTGATGCATCACCCATGCTCGAATACACCAAAGAGGTAGTGTATGTAAACGATTATGAACTGGCCATCATTACTCCCGATCAACTCATTCTCAAAAACCTGGGCAACGAAAAGATCACTCCTTATGTTCAAAAGCTTGACCTGGAACTGGCAGCTATTGAAAAAGGCGGTTACGATCATTTCATGCTGAAAGAAATTTTTGAGCAACCGCAAACTATTTATGACTGCCTCCGCGGAAGACTGGATGCAGAAGCCGGCACCATTACCATGAGCGGTATTCAGCAATATGCCGAGCAGATCATGAATGCCAATCGCATTGTGATGATTGCCTGCGGCACCAGCTGGCATGCCGGCCTGGTAGCTGAATATATTTTTGAAGAACTCTGCCGCATCAATGTAGAAGTGGAATATGCCTCTGAATTCCGCTACCGCAACCCGGTGATCAGCAAAGGTGATGTGATCATTGCCATATCACAAAGTGGTGAAACAGCTGATACATTAGTGGCTATTGAAAATGCCAAATCGAAAGGCGCTATCATATTAGGTGTGGTAAATGTGGTTGGTTCGTCCATTGCCCGCACCAGTCATGCCGGCGCCTATACCCATGCCGGGCCGGAGATTGGCGTTGCTTCCACCAAAGCATTCACAGCACAACTGGCCGTATTGACCATGATCGCTTTGAAGATCGGCTACATCAAAGGCAGCATTTCACAGGATCGCTATATGCACCTGCTGAAAGAACTGAACGAAGTACCGGAGAAAGTGGCCTGGACACTCAAACACAGCGATAACATAAAAAAACTGGCAGAGAAATACAAGGATGCTCATGACTTCCTCTATCTCGGCCGCGGGTATAATTTCCCCGTTGCACTTGAAGGTGCTTTAAAACTAAAAGAGATTTCATATATACATGCAGAAGGTTACCCGGCTGCTGAAATGAAGCATGGCCCTATCGCACTGGTGGATGAAAATTTACCAGTGGTATTTGTAGCCACCAAAGACACTTACCATGAAAAAGTGGTAAGCAATATGCAGGAGATCAAAGCCAGGAAAGGAAAAGTGATTTCGGTGATCACTGAAGGCGATGAACTATCTGCTTCCCTCTCCAATGATGTAATGATCGTTCCGGAAGCAGATGAAATTGTTGCGCCCATGCTGAGTGTGGTTCCGCTGCAATTGTTGGCTTACTATATTGGTGTAGCCAAACAATTGGATGTGGACAAGCCGAGAAACCTGGCGAAGAGTGTGACTGTTGAGTAGCGGGTTACGGGTGTCGAGATACGGGGCAAAAACATGCACTATAATAACCAGCAAAAAAACCAGCAACCAGCAACCAGCACCATGAACATCATCAACAAACAACCAGTATCCTCTCTTGGCTACGATTTTATTCCGAAACAGTATATTCCCAAAGGGAAGGATGAATACTACCTGCGCAATATCCAGCACCGCAGTAAAACAAAATACCGAAACCTTACAACGGCAGAAATAAAAATCCTGGAGAAGAATGACAACAGTTCGGATGACTGGAGTAAAATTTTAGTAGCTGATGCTTTTGATGCACAACTGGTAAAACGCTGCTCCTTCTTCGGCCTAATCCGCATTGGTAAACTGGAGCCCTGGTTTCATGAATTCAATAACCTGCGGATGCCAGTAGGATTATACAACAGCACCATCATCAGCTGCGATTTTGGTGATAACGTGGTAGTAGACAATGTCAACTTCATGAGCCATTACATTATTGGCAATGATGTGATGCTGGTCAACATTAACGAACTGGCCACTACCGATCATTCCAAGTTTGGTAATGGCGTAGTAAAAGAAGGAGAAAAAGAATCCGTCCGTATCTGGATAGAGATCTGTAATGAAAATGCCGGACGAAGTGTATTACCCTTCAACGGTATGCAGGCCGGCGATGCCTGGCTTTGGTCAAAATACAGGGATAATGAAAAGCTACAGGAGCAATTCAAAATATTTACCGATAAAAAATTTGATACCCGCCGCGGTTACTACGGAAAGATTGGCGACCGCACCGTGATCAAAAACTGCAAGATCATAAAAGATACCTGGATCGGCAGCGATGCTTACCTGAAAGGCGCTAATAAAATCAAGAACATTACCATTAATTCTTCACCGGATGCCAAATCACAAATTGGTGAAGGCTGTGAGCTGGTGAATGGTATCATCGGCTATGGCAGCCGGGTGTTCTATGGGGTAAAAGCTGTACGTTTTATGCTGGGCTCCAACTCGCAACTGAAATACGGTGCCAGGCTGATCAACTCTTACCTGGGTGATAATTCCACCATCTCCTGCTGCGAAGTACTGAACTCACTTATCTTCCCGGCACATGAGCAGCACCATAACAATTCATTTTTATGTGCCGCTACGGTAATGGGACAAAGTAATATGGCGGCGGGGGCCACTATCGGTTCCAATCATAATTCAAGAGGAGCCGATGGCGAACTGGTAGCAGGCAGGGGCTTCTGGCCGGGGCTTTGTGTATCCCTGAAACATAATTCCAAATTTGCCAGCTTCACCATTATTGCCAAAGGCGATTTTCCGGCTGAGCTGAATATTCCTCTTCCCTTCTCACTGGTAAGTAATGATGTAAGCAAAGACCGTCTCGTCATCATGCCCGGCTACTGGTTCATGCACAATATGTATGCACTGGCCCGCAATGCCGGCAAATACCAGAGCCGCGATAAAAGAACAGACAAAACACAAACCCTAGAGTACGACTACCTGGCACCCGACAGTGTCAATGAACTCTTCGATGCCATCAGCCTGTTGGAATTCAGCACCGGCAAAGCATGGAGCAGCCAGCAGAAAAAAGCAATACCGGAAAAAGAATGGCGCAAAAAAGGAAAACAGTTGCTGGAAAATGAACCACAGGTGGTGAATAAGTTGGAAATACTGGCTGAAGGTTTCGAAAACAGCAAACGCAAAACGGTTTTGATAAAAACTTCGGAAGCCTGCCAGCTTTTTAAAGAACTGATCATTTACTACGGCACGGTACAACTCATCAGTTTCATTGAAAAAAAGAAGATCAAAAGCTGGGCACAATTGCAAAAATCACTGCCGGCTAATGCAACAAGAGAAAACTGGAAAAATGCAGGTGGCCAATTGATACCTGAACCCGCCATTAAAAACCTGGTACGTTCTATACAAACCGGAAAGATCAGCAGCTGGGATGAAGTGCATGCCTTTTACCAGGCACAGGGCGATAAATACCCTGCTGAAAAATTCAAACATGCTTTTGCATCATTGCTCGAAGCCCTGCACCTCACTTCCTCCCGTTTTACTAAAAAAGTTTTCCTGCAACTGCTGAAACAGGCCATCACCACGAAGGACTGGATGACCACCGGTATTTACCAGTCAAGGGCCAAGGACTACAACAATGCCTTCCGCCAAATGCTGTATGAAACCGAAGCGGAAATGGAAAAAGTGATCGGTAAACTGAAAGACAACAGCTTTATTCAACAGCAACAGCAGGAAATGGCTGCATTTACCAAACAGGTGGAAACGTTGCAACAGTTATTTGCATGAACAGGAAAGTAGATGACTTCATTGAAGCCCTGGCCGATGAGCAACGGGAACTATGCGAACTGATCAGGGAAATGATCTGGGAGAATGTACCGGCCGTGGATGAAAGGCTGAGTTTTAAAATCCCCTTCTATCATTACTTCGGCATGTTCATGTATATCAATCCCGGTAAACAGGGAATTGATATCGGCTTTTGCCGCGGCAAAGACCTGCTGGAAGCCTTTCCGCAGCTCACTATTGGCAACAGGGCCATTGTGGCTATTCTGACCATCCGCAGTAAAAAAGATATTTATACAAAAGACCTGCAGCAACTCATCATCACTGCTGCCGCCTGGAATGAAGAAGCCAAGAGGCTGAAGCTGCCGATGGTGAAAAAGAAAAAATAAACGGCTACTGCTTTACCAACCTGTACACTGCCTTACAGTCTGCCGATTGCACCGCCAAATGATAAACCCCTGTAGAAAGTTTGCCCATCTCAATGGGTAAATTATTGGTGCCTTCGGCAATGGCGCTGCGCCGGCGATACACCACCGTTCCGGAAATATCATACAATTGGACATCCGCCATACCACTGCGGGCTGCACTTAAAGTAATGGTGGCTGTATTGCTGACAGGATTTGGAAATACCGAAGTGATCAGCAGGCCTTTGGTATCGTTGATAATGGCAATTATTTTGCTGTAAGTAACCTTGCCATCCACTTCTGTTATTTTCAATCGGTACCAGTTAGTGCCTTTTGCAATTCTGGTATCATTATGGAAATAAAACCGGCTGTTTTCTTTTCCGGGTTGTACAGCAATGACAGCAAAAGATGTTTTATCCGTTGAATGTTCCAGTTCGAATTGGGTGGCTGTAAAGCAATAGTCGGTTAACTCCCATTCTGCAATAGCAGCCTGTTCACTGTACTTTTTAACTTTAAAATCAACCAGAGTCACTGGCAAAGGGTTGTTGAGGAATGGTCTGTCTGTTCCTAATGTTAAATATCGGTTGATTGCAAAGTTTGAAATTGGACTAACTGTAGTAATATTACCTAAATCAAGTACACCTATACTTCCAGTTTGAACAAACGAGGATGGCTCTTTTGACCATTTATCCGGAGCTGATGGATCCCACTGGCTCACATAGGTATTTTCAATCTCTGCACAAAAACTGGTAGCATGCACATCTAATGTGATTTGCTTTGTTGCAGTACTTGCCACATTTCTGTCAAGTGTCCAGTACTCAACGTAACTCACATGATCCATACCCGGTTGGCAATATATTGGACAAGCACCGGTCGAACTTTGTGGGTTTCCCCTCACATACTCTGCAGTAAATTCATCCGAAGCATTGGCTCCGGTCCCTCCAGAAATTCCTATCGGTGCATATATACTTCCCTTGCCAACCGGGAAAGTAAAACTGGCATCATCACCCACTTTTTTGGCGGGTCCATTAATAAAGCTATTAGCTCCTGCATTAATGATTGATGCACCATTGTTAATAGTTACTAATTGACCTGCTGAGGTGGTTAACTTACCCAACGTTAAATCCAATGTACCGGCAACAGTAGTAGACTGAGAAAGGGTAACACCTGTTGTTGGCAAACCTGCTGAGTTATTAATTTTTAAAGTACCTGTTAAGCTGGAGGGCAGGCCATCGCCGGTTACCTGTACAGCATTTGCGTAATATTCGTAGTTAGCTCCGGCATCAAACTTTCTGAAACAGGTTTGCACATTGCCCAATGCAGCACTGGCAGTAATACCATCTGCAGAACCAATTTTTATTGTACCCCCGCTTTTTACTTCAAACCTGCTGCCGATACCTGCCGGGCTACTGATGGTGAAGCTGCCCATTTCCAGTACTCCACCGCTTTCTACCACAATTCTGTCGTACACTGTAATATTTCCGGTAAGGGTAGCTACGCCACCTGATTTAACAGTTATTACATTATAACTACCAGCTGCAATACTTTGTGTGCCGGTAACTGTGTAACCCTGGGCGGGAGCCATCGCCAGTCCTCTGAAAGCATAGTTAGTGCCTGCTGTTACAAGTAAAGTGGTGGCAGCGAATATACTTGTTCCATTTGACGTTATGTTTGCATTGTATGCAGCATTATCAGTAAATGTCCTTATTTCGAATGGCACGCCTGTTGAACTACTTGCTCTGGTAAGATACAAAACTACATTTCCTGAACAATCAAGGTAACCAGTTAGTCCACTTACTTGTGAATCAGCTACAGTGGCATCTGCTAATTTTCCCCTTGCAGTCCAGGTAGTTCCATCAAATGAGAATTTTAAAAGACCATACTCATTAGAAACTGCGGATTGAGAAGCATAATATAAAAGATCAACACCGCTTATTGTTGGATCCCTATCAAAAAAGATAAAAGCATTTGGTAGAGTAGTTAAGGTTGGAATGTTTGCAGGTAAATTTGTTATTGTTTGACCGGAAGTAGTTGGTGTGCCAGTACCTACCGTTGCAATCCGGTAAGGAATCGATGCACTGGAAATATAAAGCTGGTCGTTAAAAACAGATATACTTCTCGTATTAGTTACTGTTGTACTGATTTGTGTGCCCGGTATATTATCATTGCCAAAACTAATATACCTTACCCCCCCCGTATTTGTATAGGGTAAAACACCACCGCTAACACCACTTGCCCAGAATTGGGTTCCGTCAAGACTATAAGCTGCCCTGATATTGCTTCTTCCATATGCAATACCATCTGTTGGGTTTGAAGAAAAACTAGTTGAAGTGTTTACTGTTCCGGATGCATCTATTCTGGCTATAGTTCGGTTATAATCAGAAGTCGAATTGGGAACACTAGCAATACCTTCAGGTGCATCATAACCAACATGCACAAGATAACGTCCATCATAACTCATAGTCACAATTCCTTCAGTTGTAGATGTGGCATTATTTGTACAAGCCCTGTTTCCGGGTCCACTAGATACAAATGGCAAAGTAGCAACAACACCTGTTGGTATACCGGCAGTTGTGTACTCTACTAACTCTACTCGAATAGAACTTGAGAGAGGGGTGACTCCATCGCCAATTCTTGAAACGACAATGTTGCCTGGTGTAAACTGAGCATTTGAATTGAATACAACAATCAAAGCACAAAACAGAACATACCTTCTCATTCGCAAACATTTTAGTTGTTGCGGCTACGGAAAATGAAAAGGCTTTTACGCAGAAGATTGGATACGGAAAATTAAAGCTTACCGGTAAACAAATGGTTAAGGAAACGGCACAGGGGATGGTTTGTGGA